>JALZFS010000064.1 GCA_030861405.1 Thermoproteota archaeon
TCAACCAGGTTAACTATGTTCTTCTGCATCTTCATTTGGCAGGCAAACATGATGCCAAGCCAACACACGATGAGCTGAAGGACTGGCTGCATAGTGGCCAGGTTGATGTACTTAGGATGAACAAATAAAACAACTTTTCTTTTTTCATTTATTTTCACTCATTGATTTATCGTTCAGTATTAGTGTTACATCATCGACTTATGATCGTGTCTGTCATAATGCTATAACAGCGTTTTGAAATATCCATAGGGTTTAAAT
The DNA here is from genome assembly GCA_030861405.1 of Thermoproteota archaeon. Lineage (GTDB taxonomy): Archaea > Thermoproteota > Nitrososphaeria > Nitrososphaerales > Nitrososphaeraceae > Nitrososphaera. Next base: position 259 of record JALZFS010000064.1, read on the forward strand.
AGTTTCGAACAATACTGACGTGTAAGTGAATTATAGATGCCAATTGCTATACTTCCAGACGTAGATGAGCAAAGATGCATTGGCTGTGCACTCTGTGTAGAGATTTGCACTGCCCTCGGCCCGGACGTCCTCAGAGTAAAACCAGTCGAAGGGTGGAAGAGGGGCAAGGCTTTCGTCTTTTATCCAGAAAGATGCATCTCTGATGGTGCTTGCGTAGGCGTTTGTCCAACACACGCCATCTTCTGGATGAGGCCCATGGAGTACACCGCAGGACAACCAGTCCCTCTGCACAAGAATGGTGTCTTCAGCAAGGGTTGGGAAGAAGGTTAGGCCATAAACAATCATCAACATACGCGCAAATATATCTCCCCTTTTTACATTTTTATTCTCTAAATATGTGAAAAAGCGTGTTATCTAATCTAATCCGAATACCTTTTCTTCTTTTTCGAGTTAATATCTGCAAGCCTCAGTGGCTCAGTCCCAAACTCATTTACTAACGCAATCGCAGTTTTCAGAGTTATACGATGGCCAACACTAATATACAATTTTTTGCTGAGTGCATAGCCAAGAATCTCACCATCAAGCTCTATAAATCCGTCAGGCCGAATTGTTCCGCACAGCAGGCTCTTACCAATACCGATCGTGGGCTTGTCAACGGTTACACCAATATAACAAGCTAACCCACATTTCCTAGGATGTAATAATCCATGGCCATCAACAAGTAATAGATCATAATTGTTCTTTAACAACTTGAGTGTACAGAAAATGGAGGGTGCCTCTCTTAGCATCAGCAACCCAGGCACATAAGGATATTTCACAATTGTTTGTGCATGAACAGATTCAATAACCTGCTGCATTCCTGCGTCCATAACTACTGCAGAGCAATGTGCAACATTACCTTGGTAAGCAACATCCACGCCACAAATGTGTTTAATTTGTACAAAATCATCTTTAGTAAATACTACCTTTTTTGCAACATCCTTTTGAAGCCTGATTGCATAAGCGTATATCAAAGCGTAGAAATATAATTGATAATTCTGGCATTTAGCCCTGCAACCCGGACAGCCTGTTTTATAAAGTCATCAGCAGCTAAGATTGTTATTTCTTCAAATCTACCTGCAAACTCCATTAGCGATTCCACAAAAGTTGGATAATCCTCAAGCCTATACCTTGACCTTGATGTAAGGTTGTGGGATGCTGGAAAAACATCAGATATTTCTGCAGGGATAATCCCAAGGAATGGGTTGTAGCTGCATATCTGTGCATCAGGGAATTTTCTTATAGCATCTTTGTATTTTTTAGTAGAATAAAATGGATGGATTTCATCTTCGGGACACAGGACCAGTTTTCTCTTTGATGTCTTAAATGCTGCAACAGCCTTTCTGAATCTTTTTGCCTCAGGTCTGTGTTGATCTATTGAATCATAAAAGAAGATCGCTTTTTTTTTGAATAGTGGTGTGCCGTCCTCTAAGATTTCAATATCCCTGAAGAGCTGTATCGCTTCCATTAGTTTTGGATGTGCTCGAGCTTTGTGCATAACATATTCCCATAGCCGACCTTCCATTATTGCCTGCTTGGCAGTCTGCACTTCAGCTTTGAGAGTATAAAGATTGTGTTTTGCAATTTCAATTATCCGCTTATCCATTTCCATTTTCCGCAATTCTGCAACTGTGTGAGAGGAGCATACAGGACATGGACATGGCAGATAAGATAGTTCATCAAGTCTGACTGTTCCGCTTTGAGTCATGTATCTATTGTCCTTGGCGTACAACATGTAGGAAGCAGAATCAAAAGTATCGCAGCCAAGTGCTATTGCAAGCGGAATTGTTATTGGATGCCCGGCTCCAAAGAGATGGATTGGCTTTGCAGGGATCGCCTTTTTTGCAGATACGATCATGCGGGCAAGGGTAGCAAACTCGTATGCTTCCATAAGTTCAACAGGACTGCCCAATGCCATCAGCTGAAATCCCATCCTATCAAGCTCCCTTGCAGAATACTCCACAAGGTCTGAATGTTCTGCTCCCTGTACAGGAGCAACCCATATTGCATCAGTATTGCCTACTATACGCAGGGTCTCTTGTGCATTTTTTAGTGTAATCGCAACGTGTTCTTTTGCCTTTTTATAATCAAGGCCATAGCCTGTGGGCTTATCAAGAGGGATAGGTATGTCGCTCTTGATATCCTTTTCAAAATGTGCCATCGTTATTGGGTCAACTTCTACTGAGCCATACTCGAGCACTTGGTAGCCGCCAGAGTCAGTCATAATAGCACCCTCATAGTTTATGATATCATGTATTCCACGTTTTCTTGCGTCATCACCATAATAACGTAGTGCAGTGTAAGCATTTGTAATGACAAGGTCAAAGCCAATACTTTTCAAAAATTGTGTGCTGACCGTCTGCCTTACTGGATGGATTACCGGCACAAAGGCGGGCGTTTCAACAACTCCGTGCGCAGTCTCAAGCCTTCCAATGCGCGCTGCGAGATCTGATTGTAATACCTCAAACACAACTACTTCTTTGTCTCCCTCATAAAATCGTCATAGATAGTTTTGACCCTGTCAGCAGCAAGTCCTGAACCTTCCTCGATACCGGCCTGTGTCACTTTAATCTTATCCATCACAATTATTGCGCCAACGTCTTCTCGTATCTTAACAAGGCCTGGAAAGACCCTTGATAGTCTCTCTGCAAGTGCCTTAAAATCAAAGGGTTTTTCCATCAGTCTTACTTCCTTGACAAAAGAGCCATTGATAATTACTTTTAGAATGCCATGCCCTTCAACATTATCAAGCACAACATCAAGTCTCTCATCTATTCCAGCAAGCGTACCATTGTAAGTTTTCTGATCCGATGTTTCTACTGAGACCCTTTTTCCAAGGAATTGGAGCGCCTCCTCTCCAAATTTGCGTGTTACAACTGCAGCCATGCTGATCGGTATCGTCGAGCAGTATATATACGAATTTTAAATCAAATTACACTTGAAAGACGCTCTTCAATATAGCTTTACAGCGCTTGAGGATATGCTCTGGCGAGATGAATCATAAGCTTGATATAACGCTGCAGCAGATGCTTTTTGACTTTCCCTTTTATGAACAGATTATCTTGTTGCACATGAGGTATGCCTGTGTGTCTCTCTCTTATGGCAGGCATATAGCTAATACTAACTAATCTTTTACCTTATCAATTGGGCAAGATAATTTCCTTTCCTAATCCCGGCTTGGGTAATATTCTTTCTTCTATTTTTTCAACAAGTATATATGAATATCAGCACTTGAAATATCCTGTTCGGTTGTCATATAGCTGTAGACATCCTTTTTCATTCGCTGCATGTGCCTGCATACAAGCAAGAAAGTCTGATATCACCAGCCTGAAATGAATGTGTTCTCCTACAGATAAATGTCCATTTTTCTAACAGATTATCTTTATTATATTTGCTTTGTCGATGGGATGGGAAAAAGAGACAGCGATTGTTGTCAGTCCAAGAAAATCTCGCTTCCACTATACATACAGCTCAACACAGGGAATGTATTGCTTATGACTAATTTTCTAGTTAAGAGATATATCAGTGGCTAAAGAACTTATTTAGGTCATCCTTTTCTGATACAAGTGTAAGCCAGTCTATTCCCACTAGTTTTGGTTTTTTGTACAGTGCATCTAATACTTCGTCGGCAGTCTGTTTTGGTGTCTTACCCGTTGTATCAAATTCTGCAACTTTGCGTCTACCAAAGGTTTTCAATGAATCATATAATGATATGCCCAAGATCTCGCTTCCAAGGTTCTCGCGCAGTTTGTCTGTTCCATAACCCCTTTTTTTAAAGGTTTTCTCTAATTCATAGGGTGATCTCCGCAGTACAGCTACCAAGCTGATCCCTGCAGGTTTTAGCACATAGGGCGCAAGATGTCCTACTAAAACCAAGTCTTTTTTTACCTCTAGGTGCTTAGCAAGCAGCCTGACTAGCTTTTTGACATCAATTTCAAGACCTTGATCAGTCTCCTTTTCAATGGCATTATTGTTAATTGCAACCTCATTGATATCTATTATACTGGTACCCATCTTTTCTGCTATTATCTTAGCGCTTGTATGTTTACCAACACCAGGGTTCCCGGTAATAACAAGTCGAAGATTATTCAATTGATATGCACTAATCCACAATACAATATTTATTTATGAATGCAACAACAAAGATATGCGCAGCTGCGAGTCTTGTGGCAGAATCAGATTCTATTCACTTAACTTTCTCTTCTCGAAAATGGTATGCAATGAATGCTATATGAAGATGAAGGAAAAGCAAAGCAGACGTTAGTTCTGTATACTGCCACACTTAGTGCAGAATTTTGCAGTCAGTTTAAGCTTATGATCGCAGTTGATGCAAAATTTCGTTTCGGGCTCAAGAGTCTCCCTATCAAGGGTCGTTAGTTGTGGAGGGGTCGTGACTTCAGAGGCTGCTGATTCAACTCCTTTATACATATCTGTGACAGCACCACTTGGTTTAAATGAGTCATCGATGTCAGGTACTAATTCTGATTCTTTTTTGCGTTCCCTTTCTTCAAGATAGAGCATAAGGCGTGGTCCTCGCTCACCACTAGGAAGGTTCACAGGATCACCAAGCCAAATTGCAAATTTTTTTAGCGTCATGTCGGGAGTCGAAAATGTCAGCGAATGAGTTGACATGTATTCTTCAGTAGCAGCCCTACCGTTGAACATCTTTGTCATTATCAATGAATGTTTAAAAGTAGGTATATTAATTATTGTGACCTACCGCACTTACTACAGAACTTCGCATGCAATGGTATCGATGCATTGCATACAATACAGTTCTTTGTTGTCACTTTTGTTCTAGTTGTTGTTGAATTTGCATGTACTTTTGGCAGCTCAATATCGATAGGCTTGAATGTTGGCTCCTGGGGTGAAGGTAGGGTGTATTCGTTGCCACTTGCAGAGGCAGACCCTACAGTACCGCCAGTGCCTACAAAGCCTCCTATGCCAAAGCCCGCCTGCGGAGCTGAGGGCATTGAGCTTCCGCCAGTGGGACTTTTGATAGAACTACCCTTCTCAAGAGCAATCTTTATTTCAAGGATTACTCGAACAGCAAGAAAATTCAGTGCAGACGTTGCAACAAGGTAATCACCTATCTTTGAAAAGAACTCCTTATCCCCCATTTTACCCTGTTTATACAATTGGTTTGCGTCGATAAATGATTCGTATAAATTCTGGGTATCATTGATTAGCTGCTTAAGCTTCTCAGCTAATCCACCCAGAGTATCGACGCCAAAAGACATTAAAAAATATAAAGCGAGCGGGCTTTAAAAATGGTGTGGCTGCTAGTAGTTATTGCTGATATATCCACGGCTGTAGCCATAGCGGCTGCGCCTTCTGTCGCCGCCGCTATATTCCGTGTGGCTTCTATTGCGCCTATACCCAGCATAACTTCCTCCGCCGCTGCCATACCTTCGTCCTCCACCACCCCGGTAGCCTGTGCTACTACTGCTGCTGCCGCCTCTGCCACCATATCCGCCACGCCAGTGATATCTATTGCCGCTAAACGACGCCCGGCGATGTGCCATTACTGGCACAACGATTCCAAGCTCATCATTTAGCTTGCGGATGGGCAACTTTGTTTGCGTAAGTATGCGCTCAAAGTCAGAGACTCTATCACTTGATACAAGCGAAATTGCCTTACCTTCTCCACCAGCTCTTGCAGTTCTTCCAATTCTGTGGAAATATACATTAGGGTCTTCAGGCACATCATAATTGATTACATTTCCAACAGCTGGAACGTCAATTCCTCTTGCAGCAATGTCGGTGGCAACAAGTATATCTTCAGTCCCCTTCTTGAATTTATGCATAGCATTATCTCTCTGTTTTTGGGAAAGATCGCCATGAATGGTTACTGCACTAAAGCCCTCCTGTCGAAGCTTATATGCAAGCCTGTCGGCTCTTTGTTTTGTTGCAGCAAACACTATGGTCTGGGACTTTGCCTTCTGATTATTCTGAATAAACTCTGACAGGTGTTTGAATTTTTCGCGCTCTTCTACTACCAGGTACGATTGGTCAATGGTTTCAAGTGTGATCTCTTCTTCATTAAGCCTCACATGTTCAATCTTATTTTGCCTCATGTATTCGTCTGCAAGTCTAAGGATCTCAGGCGGCATCGTTGCAGAGAAGAGACATGTCTGCCTGTCTTCATTGACATAGAACAGAATGAACTTAATATCATCAATAAATCCCATATCAAGCATCCTGTCGGCTTCATCAAGCACTACGAACCTGACATCATCTAGTATGATCGAACCCTGCTTGATGTGATCAATGAGTCTACCGGGTGTCGCAACTATTATTTGTACTCCCCGCCGTAGTTTGTCAAGCTGTAGGTTAATGCTCTGTCCGCCGTAGATCGTGGCGGCTCTAATTCCCGTATACTTTGCGAATCTAGTGATCTCGTCTGTCACCTGTACCGCTAGTTCTCTTGTTGGAGCGAGTATCAAAACCTGTACTGGGCCACCTGGTTTGATCTGTTGCAATATTGGCAGCGCAAAGGCTGCTGTCTTGCCTGTTCCTGTGTGCGCCTGTCCTACGACATCTTTACCCTGCAAAATAAGTGGTATAGCTGTCTCTTGTATAGGGAATGGCGCTTTAAATCCATTTTCTATGAGTGCTTTTGTTAATTGTGCACTCAAACCTAATTCTTCAAAGGTTTTTGTCATTTCCATTTCACTTTTATATAGTCATTTTTGTATTAACAAAAGCCACGGAAGATATGAAAAGTCATTTTCTTATTTCTACTTGACAAATCTGCCGTGCAGAAACTTTTGTCTTGCACTGTTTAGACAATACAAGGATATAAGGTATACGGTATCGTGTTCAAGTTTAAATTTCGAGATTCCATAGCGAGGATGATTGTTAATTTATGGCGGACCCAGACGCTAAGCGGTTGTTTTGGTTTCTTTTTGCTGGATCCCGCGGCGGCGAAAATAGGATCAGGATAATCAACCTTCTTAAGCAAAGACCATACAACATCAACCAGCTTGCTAGCCTACTTGGGGTGGATTACAAACTGGTACAGCATCATATTGGCGTGCTTGAAAAGAACAACATGGTCACCAAGAGTGGAGAAAAATATGGCATAGTTTATTTTATTTCGAACTATCTAGAAGCTAACATTGAGGCATTCAACAATATACACGCGGCAATAAATAAAAACAGAACAAATCTGGAAAAAAGTAAATAAGGCATTTTCGGACGCCTAATGATTAATGGCTCTGCTGATGGATATCAGCTCTGTAGTAAGCATGGCAAACATGGCCATACTAATTACATTGCTTGCAGTGTATAGTAAAATATATGCTAAGACCAGAGCCACTTTTACAATTGGCCTTGCAGTTTTTGCAGGCATGTTAATGCTCCATAATGGAATAGCGGTTTACGGATACTTTGCAATGGCGCCACTTTATTCTAAGGAATTGTTACCTTACTTTGTAGGGATACACATTGCAGAGCTTGCAGGGCTAGTAGCCCTTTTGAAGGTAACAGTCTGGCCCGAGGGGGTAAAGACAACCAAAAAAACTGCCTCATAGACTGCAACATATGCATGAGATCTGGTAGAGATCTGGAAAAAACTATTAATGCAAAAATTGGCAACTGTCGGATGAATTGGTAGAGAGTAGCATTCTAATATCTGCTCTGACAGGAGCAGGATCATTTTTCTCGCCATGTATATTGCCCATAATCCCTGCGTTTGTTTCATACCTCTCAGGGACGGTACTGACTGAGCTTCAAAGTCAGAACCAAAGTAGTACCGGCGCTTCAGCGACCCTGAAGAAATCTACCCGTCTCAACATCTTTTTAAATACAACTTATTTTGTGCTCGGATTTTCATTTGTGTTTGCCATCATCGGCGTATTGCTCAACAGCTTTCTTGTCAGCATCGGCACTGGCTTTCAGACAGTTCTCCAGTCGATAGGCGGTGCTGTGATAATAGCTTTTGGCGCATACCTTATCCTTGCTATCAAGATACGCATGCTTAATTTCGAAAGGACTCTGAGAAACTTGCCGCGGTTTAAGACAACTTATCTGACATCGTTTGTGTTCGGGGCTGCCTTTGCTTCTGGTTGGACGCCATGTGTAGGCCCCATACTTGGGACGACGCTCACACTTGCAGCTACATCTCCTGGCGCCGCTTACAATTCACTTCTTGCATATTCACTTGGACTTGGTGTGCCATTTCTCATCACAGGTGCTTTCTTTTCGCAAGCAACCCGAGTATTTCGAAGGATGACCAAACATCTAAAATTTTTCAATCCAATAATGGGGGGAATCCTTGTCATACTAGGAATCCTTGTACTGACAAACCAACTAAGCATACTCGGCAATTTTCCCCTTGCAAACGGGATAATCACCTGGGGAGGAGGTCCATGAATTCAGACGATCTGAGCGCATTAGCGGTAGGGATTGGGGTAGTGATGCTCATTGCAGGCTTTGGAGTTTACTTCAACAGCCCAGAGATCAACAGGGTTGCCTCAAGTCAGCAGAAGAGTTTTGTACCCGCTGCCATAGTTGGAGACAATGGCACTATAACTAAAATGCAGATAGATAAGTCACAGTTCAAGCTAGCACCAGAGCTAACAAAGATCAGCGGATATATTAACTCAGGGCCAATAACCCTTGCAGATCTAAGAGGCAAGGTAGTGCTAGTTGATTTTTGGACATACAGCTGTATCAACTGCATTAGAACCATCCCATACTTGAATGCATGGTACCAAAAATATGCAAACGAGGGTCTTGTGATTGTAGGTGTGCACACTCCAGAATTTGAGTTTGAAAAAGACTATAATAACGTCAAGGCGGCGGTTGATAAATTAGACATCAAATATCCAGTAGCGCAGGATAACGAAAAGCAGACATGGAATGCGTATGAAAACCAGTATTGGCCCAGAAAATATCTGATCGATAGTGAAGGCTACATTCGTTACGACCATATTGGAGAGGGGGGATATGCTGATACCGAAAAAGTCATCCAATCTCTGCTGAGAGAGCGCATGGGATATGGGAGTACAAACGTCACAGTTGATCAGTCATTAAGCAACCCAGAAAATGCACAAAGCGTTAACTTTGATAGGATCAAGACACCAGAGCTGTACTTTGGCTACCAGTATGCGAGAACTCCACTTGGAAATTCAGAAGGATACAGGCCAGATCAGGTGGTGAAATACACGATCCCGAATGACACCAAGATTGCCCCAGATAGAATATACCTGGCAGGACAATGGAAAAATGATGCCGACCACATGGAACTCCAAAGTGAAACGGGGCACATAATACTATCGTACTCTGCTAAGGCAGTCAACATCGTTGCAGGGGGCAATGGTAGCAAACTACATATTCTGGACTACAATCCACAAACAGATGGCAGCTCAAGGGGCACAGATGCTTCTGAAGATAACACAGTCAGCATAAATGGTCAAAGGCTCTATAATATCGTGACGCACAAAGAGTATGGTGATCACCAGATAGCTATTGAAGTTGTAGGAAGAGGGTTTCAAATATACACTTTCACATTTGGCTAAAGCAGTTCATTCCTTATGATCTTTATGTCTATATATATAACTCAATTCTTGAGTGGCAAAACCAGATATTCTAATATAAGTGATAAAACTCTACCGCAGCAAATCAAAGGAAGTCTCAGCTAAATAATCAAACGGAGTATTGTGAATCGTTTAAACCATCTTTCTTTATTCTCAATACTGGCACATTTTTTGTTAGATTAATTAGTAATGCATTACACTAACGGTAACTCAGACCCCACGATAAAATTACATCCACTAAAAGAAACAATAATCTCGATCATCTGCAAGAGAATTCCCCGTGTGGAAGTACAGAGAACCTTATAACAGATCACAAAATCAAGATGCTACTTAGGGGAAGGACAATTTCAGAACATATATACTTGTATCATACTCTGCTGCAGAGCAGCTTTTTTGCATCTGTTCAACTTTTCTTATGAAATCCAAAATAGCAAGAATGGCAATATTCTTTGCCATAGATTACGCCTTGAGTGCCGCACCTAGTGCAGGCCTTCTCATGGTCTACAGTGGCGTCTAAAGACTTAGCCTTCTGCAGGCACTTGCCACAGATGGGGGCTTCAAGATTATAGCTTGATAAAAATCCTGAATTGCATTGAGTACATCTTAAGCTATACATCTTTCCCTTTGGTTTCCAGCGTCGGAACAATCCCACAGGTAGCTATGGGTGCAGCGGAATAATCAATGTATCGATAAGGATGTCTCTTTACGATTTTATCGATATGCTGATATTATACCTTGCCGCACCGCACCGGTACAACAAAGATGTCAGATACCAGCCAGCTTCTTGTACGCAGAATAAGACATGGCACAGTGATAGATCATATCGAAGCAGGCAAGGCTCTTCTGGTTTTACAAGCACTGAGCATCACAGGCAAAGAGGGTAATGTTATCACCGTTGCACTGAACGTACCAAGCAGTAAGCACGGCAAGAAGGATATCATCAAGGTTGAAAATAGATTTCTGCAAACAAGCGAAACCAACAAGCTTGCACTCATTGCGCCACGGGCTACAATCAACATCATCCGCGATTACAAGTTAGTGGAAAAGCGCAAGGTCCAGCTGCCTGACTCAATAGTTGCGATCTTCAAGTGTCCTAACCTGAAATGCATTACAAATAGCGACGAAGAAATAAGATCGATGATTGATGTAATTGACAAAGAAAAAGTCGTACTTAAATGTAGATATTGCGCCCGGACTCTTTCAACTGATGAGCTGATATTCTAGACACGTAATCTGAGTGTAGTTTTTGGTTTCCATTCTACGTTGCGGCCATCTTGCAACTTGCTGACTGCAAAATGAAAACCAATCAGAGGTGCAAATACCATCACAGTTATGGCGGCAAGCGCAGAGTTGCCAAGGTATAGCATATAGAAGGTAATGCCAGCGCCAGTCATTATCTCAATCCACGTGCAGGTGCAGAGTTGCAAAGCAATATGCTTTAGGTTCATAGTTAGACTTCTCATTCCCACTATTTGTATCAATTGGAAATTCAGAATTCCTTCTACAATATCACTTGATGGTAGAAAATGTGATCAAGTAAATATGGGATTAATGATAATTAGTTAGAATAAATAGTTAAATTATCTAAGATTTCATAACTATATGATGTATCTGTTATGAGTTATAGAGGTTATTCGTCATCTGTGTGGGGGCCCCCGTACCAAATAGGAATAACAGATTCTTCTGACTTGACTGCTAGTTACGTCATATAGCGAATGCACCATGAATCCTAGCCAGTTGGGACTTGGCAAATTTTTGGCAGCATGTAGACAGAAGATAGTTGCGATAAAAAGATCTGTGAGTTGTTAAATGGCGTTCTCGTATTTCTCATTATATCCATTGCCTCAATGGTCTATGGGCTGCTACTTCCAATAGCCTCTACTTAAAGTCTACACCATCAAGGCCATGTTTTTGGAACTACGCCTTCAATATCAATAAGCCAAGATCTCAAATAATACCGGTAAAATGGGTATAAAAATCATAAATCCTGTCTTATTGTTGAATCATCCCCATCCCAGAGAATATGCGGACTTGGCTGCTGCTATATCAAGGGCATCCTTTGGCGATGCAGAGCCATTGTAGACCTGTTGTATAGCTTGTTGTATATGTTCGGCTATCTGAGGATATTCAGCAATATTCGGTCTGCTTCGGCCATATGGAATCATTGAAACCATTTCTGGAAAGAACGGGACTGATTGCTTTAATGGTTCAGAAAGTGGACCGTCACCTAACGCTTTCTGTGTCGGCAAATAGCCATATTGTTGCAGAAAAGGACTCAGTATTTCTGGCTGAGCCAATATTGTTATTAATTCCCATGATAAGTCGCTATTTTGTGAAGTACGCGGTACAGATAACTCCCATCCACCCATCATAGTAGAGGTCGTAGTTGTTGGATCAGGTACTGGAAACATAGGGATAAATCCAAGTTTCTGTTCTAATGTGGGCCAAGATTCTCTTGGAAATTCTCCCGGCATCCAAGAACCTGCTAGCATTACTGCAAACTTTCTATCGACAAATTGCTTTTCGAACTGTGCCTCTTGCGGTTTAATACCTGCGTCTATCTGTCTCTTCAAGAACTCCATTGCTTTTACTCCCTCAGAGCTATTAAATGATGGAAACCAATAGACACCTTTTGTGGGATGGCCTTCACGCAGCTCCAGTATTTGTCCGCCAAGCATCCAAAGGTACGGATACCACATGTCTGCACCATATAAAGCACTCCAAAGATGCACTCCTTGTGTTAGTCTACCTCCAAATACATCATTCAATTTTACTGCCGCAGAAATGTATCCGTCCCAAGTCTTCAGTGATGCCGGATCAATTCCTGCTTCTTGCAACATATCCTTCCAGTACCACATACCTCTAACGTCAGTCCATAGCCACAGACCGTAAATCGTACTATTATATACGCCGCCATCAAGATTTGCTTCGTACAGACGAGAAATTCCACCCCACTTCTCGAATGCATCAGTTAGATTTTTTATCAAACCCTTCTCCGCAAATTCACCAAGCCAGATTTGATCTATAGACACGATGTCGACAGAATCGCCATTTGATAATCTATCCAAAAGTTTATTCCTTGTCTCATTGTATGGGAAATCCACATATTGTATCTGTATATTCATATCAGGGTGGCGTCTATTGAGTTCATCGAGAGCAGGCCGAAGTATATGAGTCCACCTTCCAGGGTCGCCCAGGTTAGTAAAAAGTCCTCTAAGGGTAACATTATTTTTACCAGGTAATGTACTTGACTGATTTGATGAAAGAAGAGTTATAGAGTTGTTATATCCTTTATTATTGCCATCATAAGCCGATGTATTTGGAGGCAAATTGATAGTAGCTAGCGCAGGTTGCAAAGGTACCAAAGTTATGAGAATCATTAGGAGAGCAATGAGAATAGAACTCATCTTGGCAATACGACAGTGGCTCATTCTAAGTATTTGCCACCTTTAGTCAAGATAATTGTCCTGGATTCCTGCTTGTCCTCCAATTACGATAAATATAGATATGTCTTTCGTTTAAATACATCTGCCTTCCTTTTTCTGAATCAACTATCCCGCGTGTATAAAAGCACTTATACCAACCGACTCGACATATATTCTTACCACAGGGTCACAGCAATAGTGAAAGCAATAAGCAGAATTAGTCTAGGAGTAAGAGGATTTGGCATTCTTGCCATAATATCGATTATAATATCATCGTATGCTTTATTCTTTTATTTGCAGCGTGAAACCCAAGAGCAGGTAAAATCACAACTCTTTGAAGCGCAAAGGGAAAGGCAGCTAACATCCACTAAGCAAATTACTGATCATATTGGCTCTGATCTCACACTGATACTATCATTTCTCGATGGCGTTTCAAATTCTAAATACTTGCAAGAAGGGAAATTCTATGATAAAGAGATTAGACAGCTTGCAATGGAAAAATATGCACAAATGAGCGAAACGGTAGATAGGCTATTTATCTTAGATAGTCAAAACGTAGTAGTCGTTGGAGTAGGTAATCTTAGCAGTGCTACCGGCTCAATAGCTCCTGTAGGCAATGACCTCTCATTCAGGCCATGGGTCAGCGAAACACGCAATATGCTTAAACCTGTTTTCTCAGAAGGGTTTGAACATCTTGGAGGGTATAGGGTAATCATCACTAATCCGGTAATAGACCGAGATACAAAACACTACTTAGGATTGGTTGGAGTTTCGATTCCCACAGTACCTTTCTTTGAACATTATGGAAATGTGCATGACGTTAATTCACAATTTCTAGTAGCCTATGATAGGAAGGGGACCCTTCTTGCAGTAGGAGCTAATGAAAGCCTAGTAGGTCTTGACTTTTTTGGAGCGACAGTGCAGAACTTTATAGATCATAATCCCACACTCAATAAGCACACAGCGGAGTTATTGCAAGGGAATGGAGGCTATGTAGTCTTTGACGCTGGGAGGGGAGAAAGACTTCAAACTTACCAACCGATATATGTTGCAGGAGCTCCTACATACTTTTTACAAGTAGTTACTCCGACTACCACTATATACTCAGAGATAGCTTCACTTCTTTCAAGAGAAAATGCGAAAATGACATTACTTTTGGGGGGTTCCACAGGGGCCAGCGCTCTCCTAATAATATTTCTGGTACTTTGGAATTCCAGTCTAGAAAAAGAGGTAAAGAAAAGAACTAAAGACTTAGAGGAGTCAAATAGGCTTCTCGAAGTTACCAATGAACAGCTGAAGGACCGTGAACGTATGCAGAATGATTTCATAAATATTGCCGCACATGAAATGCGAACACCAATACAGCCAATCCTTGGGTTATCTGAGGTGATACGAGAAAGAATATCAAATATTGCCAAACAATTACAAAGGGCTGAGGGAAAGAAGGTTGTCTACGAACAATTAGAAGACAGAGGTAGCGCCGCCACCGGCTCATCTCAACGTGATTTAATCGATGTACCCTCGGCTCCATCATCATCCATAGAGAAGATTGTTTCAATGGCAGATGTCATAAATAGGAATGCAAAAAGGCTGGAGAAACTGACAGATAATCTACTTGACGTTTCAAGAATCGAAAACAGCAAGTCAGTAGAGTTAAGCAAGGAGTTATTTCCTATTGACTCCCTTATTCGCGATTGCATAATTGATGCTAGTCAGCATATAGGAAAGAAGAATCTTAAATTTTCTCATTTGGCAGCAGACGACAATCGACAATTAATAATTAAAGCAGACAGAGGTAGAATTGCACAGGTGATAATGAACCTATTAGATAATTCAATCAAATTTAGCGAAGATGGAGTTATCAGTGTGACAGCAACTATCGACGCTGATGCAAATAGCTTAATGGTAAGTGTGAAAGACTCAGGATCGGGAATAAGTCCAGAGATCATCCCAAGATTATTTTCAAAATTTATAACCACATCAGAGAAGGGCACAGGTCTTGGATTATATATTTCAAAGAAAATAATTGAGGCTCACGATGGCAGAATCTGGGCTGAAAACAACCAAGATGGAAAAGGCACGACATTTACATTTACCTTACCATTGTTACCGCCGTCATCATATGAAGCTCTGACTACTGGAACAGCGGTGAAAACGTAGTGCTATTGTATATATAAACAGGGACTGCAAGCCTAGAAGCAAGCATATGTTATTGCAATGTTACACGCAAGGTGTTAACTAAGAGCAATAATAGAAATAGACATTTCTTATTGAAACAAATGATGATGATGATGATCTTGGCAATCATAATTATTACTTCTAAATTGTACCCGGCTCAATAGGTTCTTGTTTCTAAACATTTCACAAGATTAACTTTTGCCATACTAGAAAAGTAGCGAATAATAATAAGAATCATCCCCAATAGGACTCTCACAGTCCAATATGGGCTTAATTAATAGGAGGGTTCGTTTCTGAACATTGCCCAACGAATAATTGATAGCATTTTACGCATTAAAAACTAAAATTGGAATGCCTTTGTCTTGTTGCTTGAACACATATTCACAACATTTATTGTAAATTTATATATCAAGAATTACCGCAACAGAGAAGAATTGCATCTAAAAAGTGTTATAACCTGGGTGACCAGTGATTCTCTGGAAGGTCCAATACCGCTTATTGATGCATGTATTACGCCAATTTCGAGGTTATCTTATCTAAGTTTGAGATTATTCTTTAGATTATTACTAGGCAGACAGAGAAGAGACAAAATACGTTTTCTGAGGAAGTTTTGGCTAGAGATGAGTCCCTCATACATGTTGATGGCTCATCTACATATGCTGAATAAAAATAAGGACAATGTACATCTGATAAAGATACAAGTACCAAGACATCATTACCAATATTTTTGCAGAGTAGAAAAGGGCGATTATATTCCAGGACATGAGGAACATATCCTATCAAGATTTGTACCAAAAGAAGGTGAGGTAGTCATTGATATTGGTGCGCACATCGGCAAATATACCATACTAAGCTCAAAATTTGTTGGCAAGGCTGGAAAGGTGGTGGCTATCGAGGCTGACCCAGATACTTTTCAGATCCTAAAAAGAAATATTGTTCTTAATAACTTAACAAATGTCTTGCCATTAAACTATGCAGTATTTTCTACAAGAACAAGAATCAAATTATATGACCAATCTACGGCTTCAGCCAAATATAACAGCTTAATATTGACTCGAACCGCTCAAACTGAAAAATATGCAGAGGTAAACGCAGATACATTGGACAGCATTCTACAGATTAACGAAATAAATGAAGTCAATTGGATCAAAATAGACGTAGAGGGCGCAGAGTTTGAAGTGTTAAAGGGCGCAACTAAAACGTTATCTGGTAAAAATATTGCTCTTCTCATAGAGATACACAATATTGAGGATCCACGTCATTATGATAATATCATTGACTTTCTCAAGCACTATGATTACGAAATAGCATTTGAATATCGATATCAGGGTAGTAGTGAGAGCCATGTGATATTTCGTAAAAAATATCAGGATAACAATTAAGAAAACATTAACAGTATTTTACCAAACATTCATGATTGTATTGAGGCGCAGTTGGATATTCTATATCAAGCCCTCTTGTGTTTTGATCTTCATATACGAGAAGCAATTGTTGTACATACAAGGACTGTACAAATGCTGCTGCAGTATGATCCATTCTTTCCAAGGCTCCAGGTTATAAGAGGCCCTTCGAGTCGTAAGGAAGCACGTCAATGTACTTGAGTTCCCTCATGTTCACAAGCTCTAAGTGCCGTTATGTGTCAAGTTAGAGAATGAAGCAGGGAGGAGGGTGGAGAACTTGAGCACAGATACCGAAGGAGCAAGCAAGCATATAGAGAGATATCTGTGTTATTAAGCATATGATTTTTGCCAGCACATCTATTGTTGCCTCTGGTTTGAAAACATCAGAACTCTAGCTTTACTTTGAAGCATAAGATATCCTCATTGAGAGTAAAAGTCTCTAGAAGTGAATGTTGTTGGCAGTATCCACTCCACTTACTTCAACTTCAGCTGCAATTACTACAGGAAGGCCAAATGGAGTGCTTGCGACACCCATTGCAGTACGAGCATAGGCTCCAATATCTTCACCACATAGTTGAAGTATTAATTCAGAACAGCCGTTGATTACTGCAGTTGTTTTAGCAAAGTTTGGCTCTACATTTACAAAGCCATGGATAACAAGCCACGCATTTGTTCTATCAAGGGTGCCTAGCTTACACTTTAAGTTACTAAGTATCGACAATGTTGCTAGGCGTGCACATTGGTACGCTTGCTCTTCTGATACATCAGAGCCGACCTTTCCAAAAGGACCTGCAATTGAACCATCAAGATTTTGGGGGCCATGCCCAGAAATATACGCTCTGTTTCTATGCAACCGGATCCATGAGAAAGGTATCTTAATTTTCATCGAGGTTTCTTCAATCGGTGCAGGCAGTGCAAGACCTAGCAACTTTAGCCGATCTTCAACAATATGCGGCAACGTGCAAGAATTGTCCTTTTTATGATATTGACGTGCGATTAAGCAGATATTCATTAAGCAGATGACTATAAATTATTGGCGAAGATCCCCATACTACAATATAGTTACACACAGTATCTGCTAACGGTAGTTTGGAGTTCCCAGGTCTGAAAAGATCAAAGGATATTCTTATCACGACACAATTTTTTGCCAAGACTCAACCTGAAACAACAAAAGATGCAAAGCTTGTTTACTTACAGACTTTGGAGCACAAGAGCATTAGGTCACCAAGATTATGGTGGGGGGAAGAAAAGCGATAAATGATTTCTAACCTTCAAATACTTGCAACTACACATATATCTTCAATGAAGTTTCCTTCTCTGTTTGGTAAGAAGTTCAAGTGTCAAGCCTGTGGGCAAAGCTTCAAGCAGGAAAAAGAGCTACATGAACATGAGCGACAGACACATTTGCAGGGTAAGAAGGGGTAGTAGGGGGTATCACTGCTTCTGTAGTCGGCTCTTTCAGTAACATCCTAGGCATTATGTATAAGGCACACTACCATGAAGGACACCATAATTATGCATCAATTCATGCCTTTCAATTATAAGCAGAACACTATAAAATTGAGATTTAGCCGTCATATGCGAAAAGTCGCTTTTGGATTCGTCTGAATTTTCAGCTGCACCCCACCGAACCCGCCTAATAGTAAACTTGCTATTGGCTCGATATTACTGTTTATACACTACGTAACAGGTAGCTTTAACGATATAGACGGTCCAACAGCTCACTGTAAGCAGATCCAAAATATTGCCGTAAGATGTATGTTAGACCAAAGAAAATGAATAATAGGATCGAATTCTTCCATATAATGCATATTATCAGCAAAGGAGGATCTTTTTTGGTACTTTTACTCGTCAATTCTTAGTCAATCCATAACTACCATTATTGTAAATTCTTAATCTATCTATGACAAAAAGAGAGAGTGACAATTATCATCTCAATCTTTTTCTTGATGGCACCATTAATGGCAGCACTAGTACTACGGAAGGAAGTATTTTTAGACAACTCAAAGCTGTAGCAAGTCAAAAAGTCGCCGACATGGACTACGAACAACAAATTGATAGATGGAATAAATACCAAGAGCTATTAGACAAAGTAGACAAAAAATGCAGTAGACGAGCAGGCGTCAAGCTTTCTAGAAATGTGAGGCATAATGTAAAGACCTTTACGGATACCGTAATAGCTTCACTTGCCATTATTGCTCTGACAGCTTTAGTTTCACTGTCAGGGTCATTTACAATACATAGCATATATGGAGTAATTGTGAGTGTTATAGCTTTGGGCTTTATAGGTTGGCAGTCTTTTATTAGGCTGCATCATCCGTCTATAATCAACTTCAGGTGCTCTCCCGTTCTGCATATTGACGAATTTGCTTATATGCGTCAAACAATAAAGGGCATTCCCGCAGTTGAACATGATCCAATAGTTAGACTTCCTCTCCTAGAAATGGATATACCAAGACCATGGCTAGGGCAGCAGAATATGCTAAAATTTATGGAAACTCTGGATGAGTTAAAAGTAGAAGAAAAGTAGCTAAGAATATTTAATGCAGAATTAGCAAACGGAAAGACACAACCTCTGCTCAATGAGATCCTTCATAACCTATGGCACTATTAGACTAGCAAATTTTTGTTGCCAACTATCGGGGGTTACCCAAGAAAGATTGCTTCAACTATTTCATCTTTTCTAGGTCTTGGCTGTCCTGTACCTTGGTAGTGAATTTTTTTGACAGCTTGTATCCAAAGCCCATTGCTACAAAGAGAGTTATTAGGCTTGCAACCATAGTCGCAATAAGACTGGCCTTAATGATGTAATGCATTACAAGTGTGACTGCTACGGCTGGAATAGATATCACTAAGGCCAAAATTGTACCGGCAGCAAAAACGCGGGTTGCAGTAACCTTATTTGGCTTGTTGCTCATCTGGATTCCAGCACGGTTTTAATTTATTATTAGTAATGGCTTGTAAAAATTTCTATTCCCAACCAATCTGTTGCTTGTAATATTTCACTAGCTTAGCGTGCATCATCCTTTCCCCAGTAGCCTTAGCCTTCTCCATTTTCCTCATATGAGAACGAAGCTGACTTAGATCACACATGCAAACACCTGCAATTGGTCGGTATTTTGTTCTTGATATCTCGTGCTTTTTACGATCAGCATAGAATATTGGCAGCTTGGTCAGACAGACAGTAGCCAATATGCCGCCAACTATCCAGTACATGAAGCCGCTTGAAACCATTAATACAAATGGATTGACTGCTGATACAAATTCCAAGTATGCCAGAGGCAGGAATATGGAGAGCACAATTCCAACCGGCGTAGCAAACATCGAGAAACCGGAGAACCTGTCATACGGCTCCACTTCACGCTCGAACTGATCAAGCAATTTCTCTAGCTTGCTATCAAGCTTGGTCTCTTCTTGGAGATATGACACATCCATTTGCCCTATACAATACACGGCTTAATAATTAAGTTTATCTGAACTTTCTTATTTTTCTATAATTATGCAATATTACCGTCGACCCTTATTCTTTATTGCGAAAACCAAGCGCATATCTTATAACAAATTCGGTTCTTAATTGCCATAAATTACTATACCTGTTCAAAAATTTGGTTAAAATACCTATAAAATCAAAAATAAATTTGCTATCGCATCCATGACATAATATTGTATAATTATGCTAATACAGAATATAACATTTTATCATGTCAATATTAATATTCCAATATTTTCCAATAGAAGTTGAAAATATGATATCGCAGCAATCTAAATTGATCTTTTCAAAGCAGCGGCTCGAGAATATCTCTCCAGACATACTTGTAAAATCATTCTGGGTCAGCTCAGCACTTGCATTGATAATGACACTTCCTGCGCTTGGCATATTTTTAGCGTTTTATTACAATGGCGGCAATATCGTTGCTGGTACACTCATAGGATTTGGCCTGCACTTTGTCCTTTTAGCACTATCTGAAAGGATATCAAATGCGCTATCACGGCTATTCGATGACTAGTATAGTCTTTTCCAATCCTCATATGCTTTTTATAATGCATTGGATGAATTAATGAACGCGCCATGAGTAGCAAAGTTAGCATGCCGAGCAAGATTTTCGGTACTGTCCTCTCCCACGGCTTAAGGGGTAGAATGTTAACTAAAAGTGAGATCCAAACACTTGCAGAATCTCGTGACATGGAGGAGCTCGTTACTCGAATGAAAAATACGGTCTACCTTGACGCGCTTGCTAAGCTTACCAAGCCCTATACTGCAGAAAAGGTCGAAGGAGCATTGCGCGAGTATCTAGTCAATATGCACGCAAAAATGGTCACTACGGCTGGTGGGTCTACAATATTGAACGCATATTTTGTCAAGTATATTACCATGAACCTAAAACTTGTTCTAAAGGGCAAGGCTCTAGATAGAACATACGAGGAGCTTCTACCAAAGATTAACCTAAGAGCAGAGGAACTAGTTGGTAGGCGCGATCTCGTGGTAAAGGCTCTGGTGGCCAAGGATTTAGATGAAGCTGTGAGTTCACTTGGAGGAAGCGAATTTGGAGAGGATGCAGCTAAAGCAGTGGCTGCATACAAAGATCGAAGGGATGTTAGACTATTTGACACCTACCTTGATCACGCATTCTATCATGCTCTCGATAGGGCACTTGCAACCGATGCGCAATCACCAGACCTAAAAAAGCTGGTTGCAACAGACATTGACTCATACAACGTCTTGGCAGTTCTGCGCGGCAAGTTCTGGGGATTGAACCAGCAAGACATCACGGACCTGATAGTGACTACCACGCCCAAAGTCACACGGGAAATCTTGCAGAAGATGATTAATACAGAAAAGATGTCCGATGCAATAGGTGAGCTTAACAATACCGTATACCGCGATATTGTCCCGCAAAATGCAACAAACGACATTGATGCAATAATGCAGCTTGAAGCAGGCTTCGAGTCAGTCGCGCTTAAGCGTGTAATCAGCACCTTTCGTGCTGTTTTCACAGTAGCAATAATGCTCTCAGCCATCAAATTGATGATGATAGAAGTGAAGAACCTAGCGGCAATAGCTGCAGGGGTAGAACAAAAGGTCCCTACAGAGACAATAATGTCAAGGCTAGCTAGGCTAGAATAATAAAATAGAGAACATCATACAACTTTTTAGTAGAAAATTAGAACTATTTTTTGGCCTGAGCCTGGACTGCATTTTGGCTGTCTTTCCAGACAAAGTTACTATAGAGCATCCTAGGTACGATCTTTTTGAACTCTACTCCTTCGCCGGCATACCATTTGGGGAACCACTCATACAAGTGCAGCCTGATCGTCTGAATGTATACGATGAGACCTTCAATAAGCATAATACCAATGTTGCCACCAATGAGTACGGCATATCCACCTCCATGCTCAAATGAGTTATTGACAGTCACAAGCAATGCTGCGTGCACTAGCAGCATGATCCCCAATCGAGAATAGCTGATCGTGTTTGACAACATTTCTATGATGCGTACCATAATGACTTCAACTACAATACCCACAAGTCCTCCACCCTCATCCTTGCCGCGGGCCTTCAGATGCTTCTCTTCCTTGATTCCACCAATTATCATGATAATAACAGTCGCTATGATAATTGGTGGTGCAGCCTTCGCGACAAGATCTACAGTAACCCAACTGCCAAAGAGAAATGTCAGCCATGGCACGGGTTCGGTATGAATCTTGCCGGTGACGCCAAACATGCCGATGATATCATAGCCCGATCCGATGGCAGCAAGTATTAGAGCTACTACTGCTAGATACTGTATGATTGTGGGGATATCATGGTAAAATACCATCAACTTGTTGCCCTGCTTAAGGTCGGCACGAAGCCTTAAAGAGAAGGCCAGCAACAGGTGTGCTATACCTATCGCTATAGATACTTTCAATATCTTGACAACTTGATCAAATGTTAGTTCGGATACACTTAACACCCCGATAAAGTCATGCAGCGGTGCAAATATTGGAGCAAGAATTGCAAGCTCTTTAAGGTGAAATCCAAACATCTCGCCAGTTCCAAGACCTGCCAAGGTGGCAGCGGCTCCGCTTGCTGCAATGAGAGTTCCCCATGTTCTAAGTGATCCATTACCTCTGTATCGGAAAAGCATGCCTAGTCCGAACAAAAGTATGCCGTGACCAAAGTCGGCGAACATAAGCCCATAAAATAGCGGCCAGACAAAGGCGATAATAGGAGTGGGATCTACTTCGCCATATCTAGGCAGTCCCTGAGTTTCAGTTACTACCTCAAAGGTACTAGTATAGGTTTTGTTTGTAAGAAGGGTTGGTAGGATCTCTTCTCCTTCTCCTCCATGCTTGTCAGCGTGTGCGTGTGCGTCCTCAACTACGCTGACATAGTCTTTCGTCATGTTTCTAAAGTTTTTTTCCATTTGATGGGGAATATAACCCTGAATTACTGCAAAGTTCCGAGTACCGCCAGGCTTCCTAGTAATTTCAAGCACGTCCTTTGCAACCCTGGCGGCTTCATGCAAAGAAAGAAGCTTGGTCATAAGCGACTCTTTTAGCTTTTCAATTTGCTTTTCATTTTCTGCCTGCTTGGTCTCTAGCTCCTTTACCTTGGCCTCTGCTTTGGCATAGGCAACACTTGGATTTTGGGGCATATTAGCAGGTATCTGGAGAGGATGGACTCCAAAGCTCCGGAGCGTCTTTGTTATGCGGTCGGAATCATCAGCTGCGCCAAAAACTACCATCGACGACTTTTGTTCATGCAGCTTGCTGGTATAAATCGGCAGGTCGCCGAGGGTCTTTCGCATCTCGGCTTCATCTGCAGAATTGATAATAAATAGACTGGAAAAGAAATGTTTTATTTTATCAAAAACCCTCAGATCAAGGTTAAGGTTGGCCGCCATCTCAAGGGCTCCTTTGATGTTCCGATATTCTTCAAGCTCCTTGACAACCTTATTGTGCTCTGCAAGTATCTTCTTAGGATTGTCTAAGAGAGCTGCACTGCTGTCCTCTAAATCAGCAATAAAGTTCTGTATATCCTCAATGAAGTAATCTGTCTTTCCCTTCGGAGCACCCTTAAACATTGTAGCCATAACGCCAGTTTCAAGAGGGATGCCCAACTCTTTAATGACTTCGTCTATTTCTTGAAAAAGTCTTTGTGCCTTGAGCAAAAGATCGTCAAAGTACGGGTTGGGATGATCAGAAGGAGTATGGAGAGGATGAAACCATTCAAGCTCAGCCAGCCTGCTCACTACTTCCTGCGTGTCTGTTCGGGGCAGTATGACAGTGGCTTTCATGAGTTTGGCTAATCCCATTATTGTCTACCGATGATGTCAATCTCTTTAAAATCCTTTCCGTTAGAAGTAAAAATGTAAGGGTGTCAGAAAAAAATTACCCTATGTTTGGCCCAAGATGATGAACATCATAACTATACCGTAGATGGCGATCGATTCAACCATGCCTACGATAATGAACACTCTTGATTGCATCTTAGGGTTGTCGCTAATTGCTGCAAGACCTGCTGCACCAACAAATCCAAGACCAATGCCTGCACCAAGAGCTGCAAGGCCAAACGCCATACCTGCTCCTATTAGCTTTGATGATCCAACGTCTCCTCCAGTTGCTCCGGTTTGTTGTGCAAACGCTTGACCGGCAAAGCCTGCTAGAGCAGTTGAGGTAAGAACTGCCAAAAGTGAAATTGTGAGGCGCTCATTCAGCTTCTTCATATAAGAGTTCGAGATAAAATGCCATATTTAACTATAACTACTTTAAAATAATTATAACTGCTGGAAAAAGGTGAGAATGAGGATCAGACTTTAGATAGCGCATTCCGCCTACTTGCGGCAATGTCTTCTTGGAGCTTTTGGACCATTGAATCGCGCTCAGCTTTGAGTCGTGACTTGGCATCCTCAAAATAGCGTGGAATCTCATCGGTCATGCCCTGTAGTGGCCTCCTCTTCTACGACCTTTTTCTTATCCAAGACTACTTTAACCTTCTTAAGCCTGACGAATTCTTCACGCTCTCGCTCTTCCAAGGTCGCCTTGATAAAGGCCATAGCGTTTTGGTACTGTGGGATTATGACATATTCAAGAGCATTGATCAGCTTTTGTGTACGCTCCAGCTCTTTTGCAAGGCTAAATATCGCATTTTCATATTCTGCCGCCTTGCATATTCCTGGGAGCATGTTCTTGATCAGCTTGGCAGCCTTGTCAACTGAGGCATTTGTTTCTACAAAGCCGTATGACAGCTGCTGCCCACCTTTCTCAGCCTTAACCTGCAGGGTTGGTATCTTGACATCCACAATGCGCCTAACATTGACATCGACTTCCATTATGCTAGGGGTGGAATCTGATATCGATTCAAGTGTCATTGTGCCAAGTGACATGTAGGCATTGTAAACGGAACTATATATTTCACCCAACGGAGTCCATATATCTTCCCTTGCCTTGTTTGCCTCTTCGATCATTTCGTCTATCTTTTTTAGCAATACTTCACGCTTGTCGTCTAGAATCTTATGCACCATCTTAGCTACCTGCATCGAGCGTCTTATCTTAATAAGCTCGATCTTTGTTGCGGTAACCCTTCCTCCAAATGACATATTTTCCTTTTCTCTCCCTAACTGTCACCCTTTGTAGTATTGCTTGACATGCTTTTCCTTGATCTTGGTTAGCTCGCCTTCTGGTAAACCAGAGAGTACGTCCCATGCCCTGGTGAGAGTTTCCTCAAGCGTCCTGTTTTCGTCAGATGCCTGCTTTAGGAAGTGTTGTTCAAACCTGTCTCCAACATCAAGATATTTTAGATCTACACCTGTAAGACCTGCTCTACCCACAATTTCTGCTAGCGCTCTAACCTCCTGTGCCCGTGAATAAGCGTCATAGAGCTGGTTGCCAACTTCCATATGATCTGATCGAGTTTTTCCTTCGCCTACTCCATCCTTCATTAGCCTCGAAAGCGACATGAGTACGTTTACGGGTGGATAAATGCCTTTTCTGAATAAGTCACGTCCAAGCACAATTTGGCCCTCAGTGATATACCCTGTCAGGTCAGGAATTGGATGTGTAATGTCATCAGCTGGCATTGACAGGATCGGCACCTGCGTTACGCTTCCATTCTTACCCTTTATTCTACCTGCACGCTCGTAGTTGTTTGCAAGGTCAGTATAGAGGTAGCCGGGGTATCCTTTTCTGCCCGGGACTTCTTCTCTTGCAGCGCTGATTTCCCGAAGTGCTTCTGCATAATTGGTCATATCAGTCAGTATCGCTAGCACATGCATACCAAGGTCAAATGCAAGGTATTCCGCCACAGTCAATGCTACCCTAGGAGTGATAATCCTCTCGATTGCAGGATCATCTGCGAGGTTGAGGAATAGCACTGAGCGCCTCAGTGCACCAGATTCTTCAAGACTACGCTTAAAGTATTGCGCTTCAGAGTACTGAACACCAATGGCTGCAAAAACAACTGCAAAGTCCTCTTTTGTGCCAACAACTGTAGCCTGACGTGCAATCTGTGCAGCCAAGATATTGTGTGGCATGCCAGATCCTGAAAATATCGGGAGCTTTTGCCCTCTTACAAGCGTAAGCATGCCGTCAATGACTGATACACCTGTCTGAATAAATGAGGTAGGATATTCTCTTCTCTCAGGATTCATGGGCTCACCGTTAACATCGAGAAATTTGTCTGCGATTGGATCAGGCAGACCATCGTTTGGTCTTCCAAGGCCATCAAACACTCTTCCTAGCACTTCCTGAGAAACAGCCATTTCCATAGTCTTGCCAACGAATTTTGCTTTTGTTCCTGTAATTGTAAGACCTGTAGTGCCTTCAAATACCTGAACTATAGCCTTGCCAAATCCCACTTCAAGTACTCTGCCAAGCCTGCGCTCGCCATCTACAGTTTCAATCTCGACCAGCTCGTCAAATGACACCTTGGTGACTCCATCAATTACCATTAGGGGGCCCTTAAGTTCAGCCACTTTTGTATATTCTATTCCAACAGAGGTTGTGGAGGTTGCTGTAGAAGTCTCAGGCAACTACTTTTGCCGCCTCCTCTTCTGTTACTGCTGTTGCCACATTCTCTCCTCCAGCTGCAGCCTTACGAAATTGCTCGTCGATCTGCCGATCTAGCTCGTCAAGTTTTTTAAGTTGGTCTTCAGGTATCTCGAATTTTGCTTTAAGCAGAGCTGGAATTATAGGCATTGCTCTAATATCTGCAAGTGAGGTACCTGCCTTTAATGCCCTTTGAGCCTCCTTATAGAACCGGACCATCAATTCTACAAGCTTGACCTGTTTTTGAGGACTGCAGTAAGTGTCGACCTTATCAAAAGAGTTCTGCTGCAAAATGCCGATCTTGACCATGCGTGCTACTTCAAGCACCAGTTTTTCTTCATCTGGCAGTGCTTCAGGACCAAGCAGCCTTACTATTTCTTTGAGAGTATCCTCTCTTTGTAGCACATGATAAGACTCGGCCCTGAGATCGTACCATTCACCTGTCACATTCTCCTTCCACCATTTGCTTACATCTTCAAGGTAGCCCGAATAGGATTGCATCCAGTTGATGGATGGATAGTGCCTTGAATACGCAAGCCTTGTATCAAGCGCCCAGAAGGTTCTGATGAATCTTATAGTATGTGTCGTCACAGGCTCAGTAAAATCTGCTCCGGACGGAGAAACTGCACCAACCAAGGTGACAGACCCTGCCCTGTCAGGGGAGCCAAGCGCCCTTACCCTACCAGCTCTTTCATAAAATTCTGCAAGCCGTGATGCGAGATACGAGGGATAGCCTTCCTCTGCAGGCATCTCTTCAAGACGTCCAGACATTTCACGGAGTGCTTCAGCCCAGCGGCTAGTTGAGTCAGCCACAAGCACGACGTCGTAACCCATGTCACGGTAGTACTCTGCCATCGTCACGCCGGTGTAGATTGAAGCTTCTCTTGCAGCCACTGGCATATTACTAGTGTTGGCTACAAGAACTGTCCTCTCCATAAGAGGCCTGCCAGAGCGAGGATCAATAAGATGTGGAAACTCGACAAGGACTTCAGTCATTTCATTGCCACGTTCGCCGCAACCAATGTATACGACTACCTTAGAATCGGCCCATTTTGCAATCTGGTGCAATGTCACAGTTTTACCTGTGCCAAACCCGCCAGGGATTGCGCCAGTTCCCCCCTTTGCAATTGGGAAGTAGGTGTCAATGATACGCTGACCAGTCACTAGTGGGACTGTTGGATCATAGCGCTCAGCATAAGGACGCGGTCTTCTTACTGGCCACTTATGATACATCTTTAGCTCAACTTTTTCGCCAGTACCGCTTTTCTCACTGGTTGCAATTACCTGTTCGAGGTCATAGTCACCTTCACTTGCAATTTCCGTTATCTTGCCGCCTGGATGGTGGGGTGGAACTAAGATGTGATGCGTCAAAAGAGGCGTTTCCTCTACCGTGCCTAAGATTGATCCAGGACCTACTTGATCATTGATTTTTGCAGTAGGTTTGAACATGTATTTCTTTTTCATGTCAACAGGGCTTGTAACCACACCTCTGCCAATGAAGGCGCCTGACTTGGCTGCAATCTCATCCAGTGGACGTTGAATGCCATCATAGATCTTACCAATTACTCCAGGCCCAAGTAACACTGAAAGCGGCTGCCCCGTCCCTGTGACAGGCTCGCCTGGCTTTAATCCAGATGTCGACTCATACACCTGAATAAATGCAATATCGCCGGTTAATCTGATTACTTCACCGATCAGCTTTGATTCGCCGACCTCGACGGTTTCATACATTTTTGCAGTGGACATGCCATCTGCCCTAACTGCAGGTCCACTGACCCATACAATTCTCCCTTTTGCTACCATTATTTATGCTCCTCCTCTCAACATCTGGGCAATGTTTTTCCTTATTAAAGGTTTGAGTCGTTCAATACGAGAATCAAGAGTATTGTCGTATGTCATCGTGCCGTCTGCGGATTTTATTCTAATGCCTCCAAGCACGTCGATATACTGATCAGAAAGTCTTGCCCTTACCTTATTCTTGCCTTGTAGTTCAGAGGATGCTATTATCTTGCCTACAAGCTTGGCGTCATTTTTGTTACATTCTATAATAACTTCATTAGATCCTCCGCCAACAGCGGAGATGCTTTCATCAACTATGCCTTTCATTAACTCTTTGTAGCTATCTTTGTTACTTAAGGCCTGCAGCCTTTTTTTGGCCTCTTCAAAGGCATTATTTACTGCATTTTCAATTGTCAAAAGCTCCTGATTGCGGGCTGCAAGCCTTGCGGATCCGATGATCTGCCGCTTGAGGTTCTCTGCCTGTTTCCTTGCGGCCTCGATTATCCTCGTGCGCTCGGCTTCAATCTTGTCCCGGGAAGATTCAAGGTTATTCAGAGATTCCTGATAAGCAGAATCTATCTGTGAAATTAGTTCTGCTTCCTTTTGAGACAAAACCTTGTTAATAGTGCGCTCTAGAGCAGAATTTGAGCTCATTGATTGTGTTCCGCCTTCTCAAGGAATTTTAACCTTTGGACTTAGAGCTGAGGGCATAGTCGTACTAGTTCTAACAGTGAGCCGGGCTTGCAGGTTTCTCGCAAGGGCACTTATACTCCTAAAATGATTGCCGGCCCAATATATCTTACCGCAGGTTGTGCACTGGAAAAACCGGTTATAATAAGCTATGACCCTATTTGGTACAATAACAATATCATTTTTCACCTGATCGGATGTCCTTTCCTCCAAGAGCCCATTGCATACAGAACACCGCGAGCCAATACAGTCCATATAGAGGGACTTTACACCGCTCTTTGCAAGAATGTCGACCAACACTTCAAGTTCGGTTGTAACCCTGTCTACCAACACACCCCGAGCATAAGCCTTGACTATTCGCTTGAACAGCTCCTTATCAGCAGTCAAGATGACTCGATCCTGCTCAATACCAATCTTTAAGATTTCATTGTCATGCGCATGCGCAATGTAGAGTGTGTCAAAACCAAAAAAACGAAGCTTGCGAGCAATATTTCCTAACATCCCGTCGGCAAGAAAAGATACATTAGGTCCCTTCAGCAGTTGATGATTCACCTCTACATACTTCGCAGATGAATGTCCCCTCGTCATGCTGCAAGAGGTCAGACCATTCACCGCATTCATCGCAATAACCGGATACATTGCCAGCAGAGCGGGCTATTCCAAGCTCACCTCTGATGATGGCAGCTTTTTCAGACACGATTTCTACAAGATCAGGAGTAACTGCAATGACATCTGAAGAAGAAATAATGCCGACAAGTCTGTTCTTGTAGACGACACCAAGACGTTTGATGTTATGTTTTCGGAGAATTCGCGCTGCTTCTGTAATGCCCTCTTCACTTTCTATTGTATAGATTTCTTTCATTACATCTTTCGCTTTTATTTGGCTTGGCTTGGCATCATTGGATATAGCCTTAGAAACAATATCCCAGTCCGTGACAATGCCAACTGGCTTATCTGCTTCCATTATAACAATGCTTCCAATGTTTTCCTCTTTCATCTTTTTTGCAATATTGTGGATGGTATCATTTGGAGATGCAGATACAACAGGGCTGTTCATAATGTCCCGAACAAGAACCCTTGTAGTCATGTGCGCATCGGCATGTTCTCTGACCGGCTTTTTTACCACATAAAGATATTCGGATCTCTGGCTTTAATTACTTATCTGATTTTGATCGATATTTTGAATAGTAAAGGGGTCATATCATAATATACACAACAAATCCAGACATCAAAAATGGTTCTTACTTTAAGATTCTTCCTTGTCAAAAATTCCCTTTACTTGTTGGATAGCCTATGCAACTTACGATGTTTTCTATTCTTTTGATTCTGAGCATCTATCATTTGTCGCCTGCCTCCATAACGATTGGCTGCACCTGCTGTTGCTGCTGACCCTTTGCAATAAATGATAGCCTCGTCTGACCAGTTGGTAAAGCTCTTACGAAGTCGTCAAGACTCATATGTTTGATTGATTCTGAAATTTTGATATTGTTGGCGACTATTTTTACGAATTCTGACTTGATTTTCTTAGCAGCGTTCATCGGGTCCATACCCCCCTGCAAGAGCGCTGCGTAAAGGATTGAGTGTTTCCTTATTGCTGCCTCAGGCCCACAGACAAGTGTCTCTCTATCATTCAATTGCACGATACCAATTGCAAGCCTTATCTCCACTCCTTTGAGATAATTGCGTTTGCCCTCTATTACAAACGAGCCCTTTGGCAAGAATTGCCCCGTTGGTGCTCCCTTTTTCACCTGCTCCGGCATAACCCAATACGCGTCAGCACTAGAGAGCCCGTCTCTCCACGCTCTACTGAATGATACAGTCGCCTGTGCGACCTCCTGTAAGGATGAATCAATTTTACTCGCTGCAGATTCTCCTGCTCTAAAAGCAGCCGCGTTCTTTATGATAAAAAACGGTGAGCCGTGAACCTCAGCGTGAAAAATAATGTCCTGCTCCGTTAAGTGTTTGCGTATTAATGCAGAATTGGATGATGCATCACGTCCACCGATTGCAAGCAGGCCATCAGTAGTGATGAACCAGCGATAGCGCTCGTACCATTCTCTAGATATCTGCTCTTTTATAACAATTCTCTTGTGGATGGCTGCAGTTTCGTTTCGTAATTTCCCGATTTGTGCAAGAATTCGAGAACGTGATTCTTCTATCGATACGTTTCCCCGCTCCATTTCTTTTGCTCTTTCAAAAAGGAGTGAGCTTACTTTGGCAAGACTTGGATGCATTTCAACCTGCTCACCTGCTACCTTCATGTATTTGATGCCCTTCTCAGTCACTATCGATGCAGAGTTGGCTGCAAGCACATTATCAATATTATCGGTACTTTGATAGGAAAGAGCCATTAATTCTCTGGCTAACTTGCGTATCGTGGTGGCCTTTTGGAGCACAGTTTCTTTGGCTTTGTTCTGTTCCTCTAAGTCATGCTCAAGCACTGCAATTTCCCTATCTAGCTCGATTGTTCTGCTACTTCGTCCCATATCCAGAATTTCATTGCTCAGCACTTCATCGACTGCATCCATGTATGATGCATGCTTTTTGACGTTCTTCTTCAAATTCTCAGTACCAGCAGCTACTGCTGCCTCTTGTGTTATTATTGGCAAAGCCTCTTGCGGCTTACCATTTTGCATAATTACAATAGGTTCATGGTTCTTCCCAGTGCCTACACCATCAACAAAGCTCTTGATGACCTGGTAAATCTTGCTTACTTCATCATCAGATAAATTTGCAGCCTGTACTGAAAGTTGGATGCCAGCGCGCTTAGTAACTTCTTCTACAAATTTCTTTGGCATTGAAATGCTGCGCCCGATCCATCTTAGCACGTCAAGATTCTTTGCTTCGTTCCTCAAAGATAGCATCTGGTCAAGCGTAATGTTGAAGACATCCACACCTTTTGTCGGAGGATAGGCATAACGGAGTCCGACAGTAAGAGTTCTATGTCTTACCTCTATTGGGGTAAGGATTGCAATTATCTGCATATTTTCATCGCAAATTACGATGTTGCCATTACCAAAGAACTCGCCAATTAGAATTCTCACCTTTCCATCTAACTGCCTAAATTTTAGTGATACAATTCGCTCGCTTCCAACCTGCTCTATTAGTTCAAGCTTAGCGCGCTCAAGTTCTTTCTGAGCTATGCTCTCAAGGTTGTTGTTCTCTTCCATAGGTTTGAACTTTAACCTTGTAATCCATATGCCCTTTGTTGAGACCACAAGCATGACATCCTCATGTATGGGATGATGAAGCCGAATTAGTAGAGAGCTCTTTGTTATGGCATTGATGCTGCTTACATAATATTCTGATGAAGAACTACTAACAATTCTGCATTTGATTTCGCTGACAAGATAGCGTAGCTCGACACTAGATAGCTCCATGACAAAGAAAGGGTCACATATCACAAATATTAAACCTTTGAGATAATCTGTGCGCAGATATGTTATTCTTACTCGCATAACCTCTTGAGAACTATTATGATTTGTTATTTTATTTTATGAATAGTAGAGCATATAATAACATAACACAGGAATAGTAGCAGTATTATAAAAACAGCAATGGCAATAGCACAGCCGCAAGGCATTTTACTAGCTCCGATTTAATCACAAAAGGCAACTTTGGACATATTTGAAAGAGTCTATTTCATGCGTGCACTAGTGGGTATAACCGCTGGCATTGTAGCAGGTTTTGTCATACCTGTTGCGTTTGACCAGTACTCGTCAGTAGCTACGGCCATACTCATCGGAATGATATTCTACTCTGTTTCAGTTGTAATAGGCAGGAGAATAGCCAAAGATGTGCCAAAGGACAAGCGTAAGAAAGTTGCAACAGAAGGAATTATGCCGTTCATCTTTCTTCTGCTTGCATTCATGATCATAGTATATACAGTACTCCATCAATCGTCGATTGTAAGTTAAATATACCACTAGCCTTTTATTAGCTACTGCAAATTGCGATTATGGGACTATTGCACTCCAGGTATATCTGACGAGCTTTTTGACAGAATAGAGGAAGTGCCAATAACGAAAGAGGATATTCGAGCGATAGTAATAAGCAAGTTGCGTCTTAGGGAGGGCTATTCAGCCATAGACGTGGGCTGCGGTAGTGGAAGTATTACTGTAGAATTATGCCTGCAGACAAAAGGCAAAGTATACGCGGTCGATTTCAATGAAAGAGCAGTAGAAATTACAAAGAAGAATCTACAGAAATTTGGAGTTAGGGCAGAGGAGGTCATATTGGGCAAAGCTCAGGAGGTCTTACCAAAGATGTCTCAAGTTGAAGCCATAGTAGTGGGAGGCACTTGGGGAGATGCAAAGCAGGTGATTGATCTATCAGTAGATAGGTTGAAAAAAGGGGGCAGGATTGTCATTGACACAATACTTATTGAGACAATGTATCAGGCACTTGCAGCAATTAATGAGTTAAAACTAAATGAAATAGATGTTACTCAGGTTGTAATATCAAAATCCCGCAGGGTCACTACTGGAACTATGATGCTTGCAAGAAATCCAGTAATGATAATATCAGCAACTAAAGCATAAACATAGAGTCTATCTGAAACCTTGATCTGAATTGATGCTTCATCCAATATTCGAATTATCTAAAGAAACCTGCTGCTAATATCAAAGATGAACTCCATTCTACATTTCTTTATTCTTCACTCTTGCGGATTGAATTTTATCCTCACTGCGGTCATGTCGATGCAGAAAAGTCAGAGAGGTTTTTGTACGATGACAAGATAAACTCATTATAGTTTAGGGATAGCAAATTTCTCGTTCTTATTAATTTCTTTTTTTGGCTGCAGCAACCACCAGCACCCACTTTGTTTCTACATTTTAAAATCACAGAATATAATTTTAAATTATGTGGAGTTCTAGGTATATCATATAAGCTATAGATCCATGTACTTGGCTAGAACAACAGCCGAATAGATACGGCAATTTTGCAGATGCAGAATGTAGTGAATGCTTACAATAAAAGATTCTCAGCAATTCAGCTCTGTAATGTTTAAGATGAAGAACTAAAGCATTGCATATAGTAAGTTATCGTTTAGAAATATGCAAACTAGGATATCGTGTATCACTACAAATCCAACCAAACCTAAAAGCATCAGTAGCCTGGACAATAATTGGTTTTACTTGTCATGTTTTCCAAAATATATTAAGCCGCTAAAATGTCCAGACTTCTTTTTATGCAATTCTAAAGAATCTTTTGATTGGAAGGTCATTTTGCATTCCTTGCATATGAAATGACTGTCGGCTTTTGCTTGATTATCTTTTCTAAAAGAAGGAATTTTCATTTGAATTATCAAACCCCTTCTTAAGGCTTAAAATTTAACTTAACTTAGTTAATTCATGTAAGGGCTTTGTCCTACATTAAGACTCATTTGTACGCTCAGCTACTGAAAAAGAGCATGATCATAGATAGTACGCCATGTCTAAAAGATTTCGCATAGTGGTGTATTTGAAATAAGGATCTTTATCGTAAAAGATCTTAGCCTTGTTAGTGCTCTTAAATAAATATAGCAAGTCTACATATAAATATACACTGATGGCCCTGCCCTGAGGCGATGATCACGCGGGATTAGCTAAGGGTCAGGACAGGGCCAAAGCCAAATTCTGCTTTTCCATATGCCTGTGCTCTGTGCTGGCAATTCATAGGGTTTTTACAAATTATTAAAATGTGCCTTAACCTTGTTAACTTGGAAAGGATATTATTACAGCTTACATTTTAGTGGCGCTATTACCGCACGTCCGGCAAACTAACAAAAGATATGTCTGGCTCACCAAGCTCCTATAGAGATCGAATATACATAGTCAAAGATGTTATACTAAAACTTGTAGAGTATGGGGAGTTAAACCAAACGGCTCTTGTAAGCTTCTGTGGATTAAATCTGAAAAAACACAAGCCCATCTTAGATGATCTTGAGTACAACGAATTAATAGAAAGGAAAGAAATAACGATTGGGAAAAGAACAGTTGCCACCTATAGGCCAACGCAGAAGGGCATAATGTTTTGCAGAGACATACTTGAACCTTATGAAAAGATGTTTCCAAGAAGAAGAGAATAAGAATTCTACCATGTAAACTTCTAAAGGAACAAGAAAATATTCAACAGGACTAGTCTGAGTTTAACCCAAACTGTGAGGCGATCTTTTCATCTATTGCTTTCTTTTCTCTCTGATATTCCTCATACCTATATCTCCACCTTCTCATCGCATAATATTGCTTTAGACCGGTAAAAAGCCAGATTCCCGAAATAATGATTACTGCCCCAAGCAAAATGCTTAAAACTAGCCCAAATTCGTTGTATGTATATAATATATCATCAAATAATGGATGAAGCAAAAGATAAATGGAAAGTGCGATAGCAAGTGGAGCCAAAACAATTGCAGAAATTGACATACCAAATAATATTCTTCTTATCTTATCTATTTGCTGCATAAAGCTATCAAGCAGAGTCAGGATATCCTGACGGGATGCTGTCGGTGGCGTTGACGGATCTTGATTGTCATTGCTCATGTTCTCAATAACCTCTTTTCTTCCTATTCTATGGTGATATCCCCTTTCATTTCTGGATGGATACTACAGTAATAGTGAAAAGTGCCAGTTTTGTCAGCAACAAAGGTGATGGTTTGGCTTCCATAGTAATCCAAATCTTTGGTATGCACGTTGAATTCATCTATGTTAAAGTTATGCTTTGAATGGGTTTGATAATCCTCGTTTATAACACGAATGGATTCTAAATCTCCTTTGTGGAAAACATAATCAGGATTTGTAATTCCGCCACTACCGCTGCTACCCCTTAACCCTTTAACACTACCAGAAGACATGCTAACCCAAACATAACCTGAGCTTGGAGAAGAAGTCGCTTTAACAAAATTATTATTTGGAATACCAAAAACTGGGATATTTCTGTTTACAGGAATCATCGATTGGTATCCCAATATGCCAACAATTGAAATTATGGTTGCGACAACACCATATGCAATAATTCTCTTCTTTGTCAAAGGCCTAAATGGTGCATGCTGCCTCCTCTGCTGCTGCTGATGACGTTTTTTCGTCATAGGGATGGATTCTCCAACATGAGCTATTTATATCATGATTAATATAGTTAATTCTTCTTTTCTCACCATCCTTTCTTTTTTTATTATGTGGCCTTGTTCTAAGAGGCCTCTGACAACAAGGACATTTAGTTCCTCTCCACTTTATAAAAATCTCACATGTCTGACATCTTTTGTATCCTTGGACGTAATAGCTACTTCTTCTATCCTTAGTTGCCTTGTACCTTACACAAATGTTTCTGCAAACCATAGTACTGATGTATATGATAGTTAATGAAACTCGAGGCTTAGTGTATTTACGTCATGATTAACAAGGTTAAGTAAGTCTTTTTTCATAGGAACATGTTCGAGTAACGATACTCTTTGGCAAGAATATACATCATAAATACAGATAATCATAACTATAATGCAGTCTTAGCTAGAATAAGAGCGAAGCAACAAGGACTTTGCAGGTTCTGTGGTCGAAGAATAGAAGGCAATGATACCATAATAAGTAAGGCATATAGCAAAAGACCAAAATACTTTCATAAGAAATGTGCGGAAAGCATAAACGTGCTCTGAGACATACATAGCTTTATGATTTGTCATGTTCGTTCTTCTTCCTCTCTATAAAATTTCTTTCTTCGTACAATGTTCTCTGTTGCAATCTTGATATATTCTTCATCTATCTCCGTACCAATATAATTCACCTTAAGCCTAAGACATGCAAGAGCAGTTGTTCCAGTCCCCATAAACGGATCATAGACTAGTAAATTGTCTTTAACTCCGTGCAACTTGATGCACAAGAAGGGCAGTTTTTCGGGGAATACTGCAGGATGAGGTCTACTTTCGTTCACTGTTGGATAAGGAATAAACCAGGTATTACCTCGATCGCGTCTATCCTGCCTTGCAGATTTCCATCTTCCTATGTTTGTCTTATCCTGATAAGGTACACCAATAGCAAGTTTGTCAAGCTTAACAGCGGCATTTTTGGTAAAATGAAATATGTATTCATGGCAGTCAGTAAGGAATCGCGGGCTAACTATTGGCTTGAAGTGACCAATTGCAAAGCCGCTGCTATTATTATTGTTATAAGGATTATCATGATTATTCCGTGCTGTCTCATTGGACTTGCCGACGTCTTCCTCTTCAAACGAGATTGATTTTATCCAATGGATAGTGTTCTGAAGCTGATAGCCAGCATCCTTGAACTTTATTGCCACATCAAACGGTAGAAATTGATCAGACGGAGTCCCACCGATGTTAAGAAAAAACGAACCGTTTTCCTTTAAAATTGAAAGACTCCTACTGGCGACTTGGTAAATCCAGTCTAAATATTCATCCCTCCCTTTGTTGTCTCGATAAAAGCCATACTCTTTGTTGATGTTGTATGGTGGAGAAGTAACTATAACATCGACTAACAATCGGAGCTGTTGGTCTTTCTCAAGTTTAGTCATGAAATCCAAACAATCTTCGAGATAAATTTTATTTAGGTCTGTCGCCCTCTCTGCCACCTTTATGTTTACACTGCTTGAATCCCTTAGTTAAGGTTTTAAAACTATCTCTTGGGGAAGAGGGGTCATAATGAGTTGCATTTTATTGAAATCGGCTAATTGACTTCGCTCCTAGAAGTTAGGAGAATTACGCATAGTTTTGGTTACCTCATCTTACAGTTCCTTTATTAATCAATCGAAGATATACCAAAATGTATTATTGCAGGAGCAAAGATACGATAACACCTACTAGGGGGTCATTACATAAACCATACGTGTCATTAATGGAAAATTTGAAGAAATGATTAAATCAGAATTTAGGAACTCACATACATAACCAATCCAATCGCGTTCGCTATGGAGGTTTTAACTTGGATTTAAATGGTCTGCCATATAATATAATTACCCATAATCAATTTTTTTATTTAGAGTAATTCTATTACCTATAATTGCTCCAAAGATTCCCATCGCAGCTGCGGGTAGTGCTACCAACGGAAGCACATTTCGTATCATCTCAAAGTATGTCATCATAATCAAGCTCGGCCAGATGATCTTTCTCTCAAATGCTTCGTTGTATGTATAGATTATCAATGGGTAATATAGCATAAAGAATGTAAGGCCAGCAATAGCACCAGCAGCATAGAGAGATAGCCGTGATCTTGAATATGCAAGTAATGCATCAGCTGAGACAATCGGGATCATGCTGGACATATAGAATGGGATAGTGGGAATAAGTGTGCTGTTTGGAATAATTGAAGTCAGTATGCCTACTATGATAAAACTAGCACCAGTTATAGTGAGCACGCCAAACCGCTTGCTAGCAAGAACAGACGAGCCTACAAGGGACATAGATATCAAAAATGGAAAGGTAAGTGTAGCAGCGGTCACTCCCAGGGTCGGCTCAGGGTTGAAGTTAAAGTACTTAGTTTCAGAGAAAGGAAGCGAAAACATATCAATCATACCTGATGCCGCAAGCCATACTGGCAATATTGCAATAACAACCAGGGCAGAGGGCAATAATCTCTTCGTAATTTGAAATAAGCAGGCAAGTGATCCAGCGCTACTTGCTAGCATGCCACTTACTAGCGCAAAATGAGGAGGACTAAGCAGACCGTCAAGTCCAAAGGCTGAGTGCCATCCAAAATCCACTGGACCTGCACATATGAGTGTCAGTACTCCTGCTATAACCAGCCTCACCGGCCAGGTCATCTTGCTAGCAGCTGGTGTTCTTGAACATGAGAATATCAAAACTGCACCTGCAATAGCAGAACCCGCGCCGGAATAGAGGATTGCATGAGGAAGTGCAAAGAAAGTTTCAGGCTTATTGAGCAAATGATTGGTGATATCCCAGCTACCACCTGCTGCAGCTAGCAGTATGCCTAGGCTCACAAGCACATAGCCTACAATGAACTTAGAGCCAAGGCCATATATCGAAAAGTACTCCTGATGTCGGAAATAGTTCAATGCCATCCAATTTTTAGCGAGCGGAATAATTAAGGCTTTGTCACTTGTATTGAATAGGCGGTTACAAATTCATTTTGTTGATCAACTAGACCATTTTGTGGGTAATGTGCCCCTTGCCAGGTGTGGGGCAGTGCAACAGATTTGATAAAGATGACAAATCTTCCCTCTGTCTTCGGTATGACCTGCAGGTCAGTGCCATAGATTCTCCCTCGCTCCCACGGCCTGCTGAAAGCTTCAATTGAAGCATATTGTGCCAATACGGGCCTCTCGGTATTGGAGTATCCAGAACCCAACCGCTCGCCGGCAGCTATAAGGATGGGGGTCTGGCGAAAGTCGTGCTTTAGTATCTTGATATTGTCAGTGGTTGTAAGGTTTGGAAATCCTACAGATACAATCTGCATGTCTGCCTCATCGCCATTATTCGTACCAGTAACTGAGATGATAAGTGCCTGACCTAAGGTAATATTTCGTGCAGACAGGCTTACATCTCTAACTATCGCCTGGGGTTTTCTAGGCGCTATAGACTGATATAACTGAGGAAAAACATAAAGAGAAAGTGAGAAATATGCTATCAGTGCTGCTGCAACTGTGATAGTAAGAACGATTGGCTTTAACAATATACCAACTGTAAACTATATCTTTGATCTTTTTATTCCTTAACACTACGTTCTGACATATATATACAGACACATAAGCAATCAGAATTGAGCGCAAATGCAATTCTATCCCTATATAATGCTAGAAAGACAATATCAGTTTAGAGCACAGCAATCTACTATCGACACATGCATGGCTGTGACACATTGGCATGTTAATGTCTATCATCTATACGTATCATCCGTTTAAAGTAAAGCAAATATCAGGACAAGCATGACAAGGTATAAGGTGGGCTAGCGGCTTTTTAGATACGACTGGCTGTCATAGATCCTCTGCACCTTTATCATAGTGTCAATATCGCTTACGGTCTTATCCTCACGAATATATTTTATCCTCGGAAAGCGAAGAGCAAACCCGCTATCATGCCTATTGCTTTTCTGTATACTATCAAATGCCACCTCAAGGACAATCTCTGGTCTCACGACCAATCTATATCCCTCGTCCTTAAGTGCTATTGATCGTAACCTGTCAGTCATCTTAGCGATCTCCTCATCTGTCAAACCAGAGTATGCCTTGCCGATGGTCTTAAGTGAGCTGTCATGATCATCCCTAACTGCAAAAGTGTAATCAGACAGAGTTCCAGCACGCTTACCATGGCCATACTCTGCAATGACAACCACAGCATCGATAGTATCAAGTTCGTACTTTAGCTTGGTCCAATGTCTACCTCGTTTGCCAGGATGGTAATGCGATTCAAGCTCTTTGATAACCAATCCTTCGTGTCCAGCATCTCTACTTTCTCTAAACGCATAGGCTATTTCCTCAGGTGTCGATACAAGCCTATAACCAAGGTTGATTATGGGCTCCTTGAACGTCATCTGTGACAGCAATTCCTTGCGCTCTCTGAGGGGTTTATGGATAAGTGACTGCCCATTAAGGTACAGAATATCATACGGGACATACACAAGAGGGATCTCGCTCATTAGATTGTCTGTAATGGTTTTTCTCCTGAGCCTCTTTTGCAACTCATGAAAATGGAGGGGCCTACCATCTCTGTAGGCAAGCACTTCGCCATCCAATATGAATTCTGCAGTCACCAAAGCTGCAGCAGATAAGATGTCCGGGAAGGAGCTTGTAACATCTTCCAGCTTCCTTGAGAACATCCTTATTTTGTTGCAGAATTTGTGGAGCTGTATCCTTATGCCATCGTACTTGAATTCGCAAATTACTGGCTTGTTGTAATACTGCGCGATCTCTCCTGCGCTAAACATTACGCCTGCAAGCATAAAGCTGAGTGGGCTAAGGGGCTTTATTAGGGCCGTTGACAATGCGTCATTTTTTGCAAGCAGTGCTACCTGTGCAATATCACCGGACAACAGCATAGCCTGTCGAACTGACTTGATGTCGCGTCCAAACGCTTTGGCAATTGCAAGCTCAACCAAACCTTCAACTACACCGATACGCAACTCGCCGGTTACTATCTTGATCAAGTATTTTGCTTCAAGAGGAGAGCAATTTATGAGAAGGCCAGTTAAAATCTTTGTTTTCGCCCCTGCTGCTCCCGAGCCAGCTGCGGTAGCAATTTTTATTAGCTGGTCATGTATGTCGGGAAGCAACAGTCTCTGTGCTACAAGGGGGCTTTGCTGCCTTTTGGAAACCACATATTCAGCAAGTGCGCCCATGTCGCCATGCTGCAAGTAAACCCATCGTATCTCTTCCGGCTCCAGATGCCCAATTTCTGAAAACGACTTCATTATAGTATTAAATCCAACATTGAGCGCCAGACCAGAACCTTTCGGAAAAGTAGCACCAGACATAAAGAGAACTGCTGTGACAAGGGAGGAATTGTCGTCCAGTTGAGACAAATATTCTGCAATGGCTGCCATCTTGGCGTTCTTGCTTGCAGTCTGGCGAACTTTCTCACATGTATGAACAAAATGCAAAAATTCTCTAGTTGGCACACATATAACTTAGAGGCTAGACTTAAAATCTCTTGGCAAAATATGGAAATACAACCTCTGTTTGATTTTGTATGTGCTCAAGGCATCATCCGTTCTAGTTATTGCAGTTGCAATTGCAACGCTTGTTCCTATTTCAATTGGTCTGTCAGGTTTGGGCCCCGAAATAAAGATAGGAGAGAGACAAACTTTAGGGATATACAATAATAATGCGGAGAGCAAGATAGAAGATGCGCAAGGTGACGTAACGCCTGTATACCAGCAGATTGGGTCACAGTCGGTTCCAGAGGTAAAGGACTATTACGACATCCTAGGGGCCAGTGTGCAGAAACAAGGAGAGGCGTTCTTTTTCACAATAAAGCTTGCAGGTAATCCAAATGCCAATGATAAATATGAAACGCAGTATCGGTGGCATATCATCACCATCAGCCCAATAACAAATAGAGAGCAGCAATATACAATCCTGTTTCAGAACTATCCGTTAAACAGCAGCAATCCTACTACAAAAGGGTGGCATTTTGCAGTATTTGACAGAACTGTAGGAAGGTTCATTGTTACACCTACCAGTATTCCCAATATGCCAGATGACAGAGTGGAATTTCCTGTGGAAGACCTCTATATCGGCAATCCTTCATCATTTTCCTATTGGATCGATGTATCAGTTAGAGTCAATGGCACTTTTGGCCAGCCAGATTACATAATGGACTATGCACCATAATCCTGTGCGAAGATATGTCATATCATTCTCT
The DNA here is from genome assembly GCA_030861405.1 of Thermoproteota archaeon. Classification (GTDB taxonomy): domain Archaea; phylum Thermoproteota; class Nitrososphaeria; order Nitrososphaerales; family Nitrososphaeraceae; genus Nitrososphaera. The sequence continues at coordinate 42,644 of JALZFS010000064.1, forward strand.
CTCTGCGATTGTGATTTCTTTTTTTAGTTGAAAGCTTTGTCCCGATATTTCATCATGTACTACATATGTTATGATATAGTTACCTAGAGGAAGGGGCGTAACGTCTTGTGTAAAGATCAGTGTCAACGACATCTCAGTATTGGGTCTATGTGAAGTAATATTCTGTACCTGGGGGGTGTTCTCTATCAGCTGAAGTTCTGTTCCGTTTGCAGTCGATATTTTATAATCGGCAGTTATGTTCATTAGATAAAGCGTAGTATTACTATTACCTTCTTTATCCATAATCTGCTTATGACCAAAGCCTACGGGCTCTATATAGAGCACAATTGTTTCGCCTGGCGTAAAGGTATTACTATGCTCTTTATATACGCCATAGCCTGCTGATGAGAAAGGCTCTACAAAGGTGTTGAAAGCAGCAGCAAACTTTGTTCGGTTCCAGATCGACAGGTATTGCACTCTTGCCTCCTCAAGTGTCATGTTATCGGCTGCAGGTGCTGTTACTGTAGTGGTGGTTGTGTTGTCAGCAACGTTAGTTTTGGCTGCAAGAGTAGTAGTATTATTGAATGGCAGAAATAATGGATTAGTCTTCACAAAATCACTTGTCTGGTTTTGGCCAAATGCAATATTAGTCCAAGTTGCAGCAACAAAAGCTATTGCTGCTGCCATCAGGGCGATAGAAAATTTGTGGAACATGGACAAAGGCATACAGGCATGATTTTTAATCCATGCGATGGTGCTGTATAGTCTATCCAGTTTATGTTCATCTAGAAAATTTACTAAAGGAAAAGGCGCTTGGCGATTCTGCATCAACGACCTAGTTACAGCCTATGCCGCTAAAGTCGGGTTCATATAGGATGCAGCTTTGTCCGCCAGGCGCTGAGCCTGATCCATGGTTTTTGAGTTACCCATTTTTATAAATGCACTAATCATATAAAAATGATTCTATATTGAAAAAAATTTAAATAAAATCAAATCAGAGCAATTTCTAATGCCTAGGTCTAACATTTAATAGAATTCATATGAATATGATGTACAAATCTAGTCGGCACTTAGATTCCTTCACTTGATTTATACCGTATAACAGAGTGTCCTTTCTATCTCATGCAGTAATATACTTTAAAGCCAAAAATATTACGTATGATTGGACATACGGAGCTGAGACAGGTATATACTTGATTGCTAATCAGGTGGTTAGTGCAAAGTTATTCTCAAAAGCCCATCTACATTGTATCGCGCGAATCGTGATTAACCTTTCACAATTGCCTAATATCACAGAACCTCTACCTCTTCTCAATTAAATATGCGTTAACTTGGAACATTCAGCCAGCAGATAATAGTTTGATTCACAGTTTTAGCTGCCAAGCTGGTACGTAGGGCCTAGCATTTGACATTTTGCATCATCTAGAATAAAGAATGGTAGCGACCTTATAGCTCTTTTTACTTTTTCGACCATATCATTTTTAACACCCGACCTTTTAGAAAAAACAAATTGTCATCGTCATTGCTGAATATAATAATACATCATCAACTAGCCAGCTCCAGATGTAGCAAGCTGCTGGCAGGCGATGGAATAACTACTTCCGATCTCACGATTAAAGGGGTACCTAGAATATTTGAACCGGTATCAATAGATGCAAGGTCTGTAAAAAAGAGCGTTCCTACAATAGGCAATGTCATAAGTGCTGCAAAGAACCTTGATGAATACCAGTTCCTAATTTGCTCTCTGGTTCCTTTCCTTCCCGACTCAAGCCTATCAAAGCTGGAGCTGCAGAAATGCCGCGTGGCAATCATAGCTGCATTTACAAAGCTAGTGCCACTGTTGAAAAGTATAAAGCAGGATGACCTAGCAGAATGGAGTAGGCACGCCAAAGCACTTGTGGAGGAAACTTCAGATGCATACCTTAAGGCTAAATCAAATTCCAACCTGCAGCTTACTTCCCACAAGGAAGCCTTTGAGTATTTTGATACTCCGGAAGAAAAAGTACAAGCTGCACTCAGAGCGCTTTACGAGTATGATACGTTATAGATGGTAGGTCATAATATTTCGTAGTAGCACATTTGAAGATATTTCCAGACAAAAATATATGATAGTTGCAATCGCACTAGTTGAACCACAATATCCCATCAACGTGGGTCATATTGCGAGGCTGATGAAGAATTTTGGCCTTGGGAGATTGTATCTTGTCAGACCTCACTTTCACAAAGCAGAGGCAATAAAGTATTCAACTCACGGTAAGGATGTCTTAGTAACTGCCAAGACTGTGACGCTCGGCCAGCTGAGGAAGAAATTTGATATACTCATAGGTACAACTGCGATCCGCTCCACTAGCAAACTTAACATTCTACGTGAATCAATAAATGCAGAGCAAGCTGCTAATATAATACATACAGCAAGTACCAAGGATTTTTGCATTCTGCTTGGAAGAGAATCATCAGGGCTTAAAAATGAAGAGTTAGAGATGTGCGATCTCATAGTAACCATTGACACAAAGACAGAATACAGGACAATGAACGTGGCGCATGCCCTTGCGATACTGCTTTATGAAATCGCAAAGTTAAAGTCGGAATTGCCAGCAAAAAAGAGTAAAAAAAGAATTGATCCTGCTTCACAGGAGGACATCTACATTTTGCTCAAATATATAACCGCAATTGCAGACGCTAGCAACTATGATCTACACAAGAAGCCGCTGCTTGAAACAGCGGCAAAGAACCTGCTGGCAAAAGGTATGCCTACAACAAAGGATGTCATGCTCCTGGTGTCGTTACTAAGAAAAAGTCTTCTTACAATAGAAAGGTTACGCCAACAGTAATTATCAATCCTAATGCCAGACTATATACAACCGTCCCTGTCTGTGCACCGCATGTAAATATTCTCTGCTAATTGTATCGCTGTTTTAGAGGTGGATTAAGTCTCTTCTTCTGTGAAGTATATGATTATCAGTAAGACAAGAGTTACCCACACATCATATACACATCACCCACAAGAGCTTTTAGCAATCTATGGATACAACTGACCAGCTCTCTGCTACCATCCAATGATGATATGACTCTCTGCTGGTTTGTGCTTTTTTGTTTGTCAGCTTCTTTTTAATCCTTTTCTGCTTTTCCCTTTGCTTTTTGGTTTGGTGAGTATATGTAGTTTGTTATAGCCAGCTTGCTCTATCTCGATTGTTGTATGGAACTGTGTGGTTTTTGCTGCGTCTTGCTCTTGTCTTGCATATGATGACATTGGATACTATTTGAAAAATAAGATAGTCAATATTTTTAGATGTTTTGTGTTATCTCCAATAAGACTGACAGAGCAGAATATTCCTAAAGCAGTGGTAATAGATCAAGATTTATGGCAGATAACATATTGATACACATCTCTTAAGTATGGAGCAGTATGAGCTGGCACCAAATCTAAAAATATGCAGGATTCTCAATGGAATGTGGCAGGTTGCAGGCGGGCATGGCCCAATAGACCCAAAAGTGGCAGTAGAAGAAATGGTCAAGTATCATAGCATGGGATTTACCACCTGGGACCTCGCTGACATTTATGGCCCGGCTGAGAACTTTATCAGGGCTTTCAGGAATAGGTTGCCCGAGCAGGAGCGGGAAAATGTCCAAGCATTGACAAAATGGGTACCAGAGCCTCAGAAGATTACCCGCCAGATCGCACAGGCAAGCATCGAAAGATCGCTTAAAAACATGGGAGTAAGATCCCTCGATCTGGTGCAATTTCACTGGTGGGACTACAACAACCCATACTACATCGACGCTCTCAAGTTCCTATCATCCTTGCGCAACGAAGAGAAGATCATCAAGAATATAGGTCTTACCAATTTTGACACTGAGCGAATGCAGATAATGAAGGATGCCAGCTTGAAAGAAATAATAGTATCAAATCAAGTGCAATACTCAATAGTTGATAGAAGGCCTGAGGTAAAGATGGTCCACTTTTGTCGCAAAAATAACATCAACTTGCTTACCTATGGCACAGTCTGCGGCGGCCTGCTCTCAGAACGGTATCTTGGGAAATCAGAACCACGACCATACGAGCTTAATACACCAAGCTTGAGAAAATATAAACGCATGATAGAGTCATGGGGCGGTTGGGAATTATTTCAACAATTGTTGTTGATCTTACACCAGATAGCGCAAAGACATGGTGTGAGCATTACGAATATTGCAACACGCTACATCCTTGACAAGCCTGCAGTGGCAGGTGTAATCATTGGGGCGAGGCTTGGAATAGCCGACCACAGAGATGAAAATGTACGTGCGTTCAATTTTAGGTTGGACAAAGATGACATCAATAATATAGAAGAGGTATGCAAAAAGTCAAATGATCTATTTGATATAATAGGAGATTGCGGCGATGAGTATAGGTAATGATCTCATTTTGCTGACAAAAGGAAACCTTCAAATATTGCAATCAGATATCGTATATACACAATTATTGGCGAATATGAACGGAATCCAAGATCTTAACTCCATCTTACCAGCATGAAATAGCATTTTGAGTGATTCGCATTTTTCATAATCGGTCGCAACTTATTTTTAGTTGGCCATAGCCACCTTGACTCTACGCACAAGAGTTTTGACATTGACAGGCTTTCGGAGGAAGTCTCTTGTTTTGATTCCAGGTATTGAAAATTCAAAGTCACTTACATCAAAAGCTGACATGAGTACAACTTTTGCGTCTGGCTTGATAGCTTTGATGTTTGCTGCAAGCTCTAAGCCGCTCATTTGCGGCATTCTAACATCTGTGATTACCAAACCATAACCTGCAGAGTTTATCTTGAAGTGTTCAAGAGCCAGCACAGGATTGGTAAAACCAAAGACAGTATAGCCTTGCCTGCTCAAGGCTTGTTTGAAAATCACCAGTATATCCAGCTCGTCATCAACTATCAGTATAGACTGAGCAGCAGACGACAAGTGATAGCTACCTCCCGAAGGTGTGATATCCTTCCTTGTTAGAAAGGTAGTGTAGTGACATACAACTATAGCGAGGACACGAGCTTATATTGTCTCTGAACAAATATTCTTATGATTATAGATAGCAAGGGTCGTATTTCAACGTAGCTCAGAAGTTCGCCACAACATTGTGATGGATCCTGCTTGAGATTCTTGCAACATATCATGATGCAATGAGTGCAGACTGTATAAACATATAAACACTAACTATCTTGATTTGCAAGGACAGCTGCAATAGATTAGATATCTCGGATCGATATGTGCAGCGAAGTACATTTTCGAAAGAATCGATAATGAGTTACAGAGAGTTATAAGGCAGGGAAGACTACTACTACAACTCACAACGTTTTATTCTTTTGAAATATGCGAACCATCAGTTGTCATAGAAAACCTAAATATCTGATCGACTTCTGAGTTTTCAAAAATTTCTGCATCGTGAGTTATTATTATTAGCTGGGCCAGTGGTCCAGCGCCCTCTCTAAAAGCCTCAGATATTATCTTTACAAGGCCCCTCCTTCTATCTTCATCAAGGTGAGCAGTCGGCTCATCTAGTATAATGAAATCAAGCCTGTTTGAACCCATCATGTAGGCTATACCAAGACGCAGCGCAAGTGCTACAGCCACCTTTTCACCTCCAGAAAGAGAGTCCATATCTATTTCACCTCGCCTGCCGTAGCACGTTATCGCTATTTCGCGTGCTCCTTCTGTAAGCTCGATTCTTGAGATGCCGATGTTAAAAAGTGATGCATATTCTGACGCTTTCTGAGAAATAACTCCAAGAGCCCAGGAGCGAAGGCTAATGCCCACCATTCCATCTCTATTGAATATTGCTGAGCGTATCTTTTCTAGCACTGTGGAAAATTGAGATGCCTGTCGTAACTGCTCGATTGCATGCTTGGCAGAATCTATGGCTGTCTTGGCATCAGTTATTACTCTCCGGTATTCACCAATCTTGATATTTGCAGCCTGCAATTTCTGTATCATGCCTGTCCGCTCCAACTTGGTATCCGTGTATTGCTGGGGGCTAAAGTTATTCACCTGCTCCCTGAGCGCAGCAATTTCTTCAGCAAGTGTTTTTGAGATACCGTCTATCACTAGTTTGAAAGGATCATCTATTACACGCGGGATCTGCGGAGGAAGTTTGGCCAAATATTTTTTCTTCTCGTATAGGTCATCTTCAACCTTGACCAAGTCATTTTCAGAGCTGATTAAATTGTTTGATAAGAATTTTTCTGCAGCCACTATCTTTTTATCTCGCTCAACGAGCTGCTGTTCTTCTTTTTTGAGATCAACCTTGACTACTTGAAGTTTGTATTTTTCTTTCGATCTACGCTGAATCTCCAGCTGAATATGATCTAGGTCAAACATTTCATTAACCTTTGTAACATAAGAGTCGCAAACAGGACATTTGCCATCCACTATCTTTAGCCTACCAGCACATTCTAGAAAGCCATGCAGTTTACCTGTTATTCCTTCATTTTCCTCAAGCTTCGATTGTATCTCTTCTAACTCAGCTTTTATCATCTTGAGCCGTATTTGTACTTCTTCTTTAGTTTTGATGAGATAGAGCATGCTTTGGGCCTCCTTTACTATTCTTTCCATTCTTTCTACTTCTGTGCTAAGAAGGCTGCGCCTTTCAGTGATGTGGCGCATGAGTAGATTTTCGCGGCTCTGAAGAGCCTGTCTCTTTTGAACAATTGGCTCCAACTTTTCGATTTCTTTCTCAAGCTGACTTATCTTTTCCTCAAGGAGCATTCTTTCATCCTCAAACTCTTTCAAAATGGAGGATGCATCATTCTTATCTTTCTCTTTCTCTTCGATCAGTTTTTCTATCTTTGGAATTTCCTCATCAGTATAGCCTATCTCATCACGCAGCCTTTCGCGAAATCCTACGATAACATTACGCATAGTTTCATAAGCTGAGTCCAATCGGTCTATGCCGATCAGGCCATTTAACAATTCTTTGAATTCTTTCGGCTGCGCTTCCACTATTCTTAGCAGCTCCCCCTGCTGTACTACTGCAGCAACACGCAATTTTTCATAATTGAGGCCAAGCACCTTGCCTATTTCAACGCTCATCGATTCGCCAAACTGTCTTCGCTCGCCACCCACAATGGGTTTGTTTACTATCTTGCCTCCATCTGCTACAAGTACTAGCTGGGAAAATGATTGGAGACCAGAGCCATTGAGCATTCTTATCGCCTGGAACTCTCTGGAGTTGAGAGCAAAGTGTATTTGCGCCATCGCAGAGTTGGCTCCCCGTCTTACAAGGTTCTTGTTAGTCTTTCTTGTATGCTTGCCAAAGAGCGAAAACGTTACTGCGTCGATGACGGAGGACTTGCCAGAGCCATTATGGCCTAGAAAGATGGTTATTCCTTTACAAAATTCAAGCTTGGTGTCCTTATGGGCAATGAAGTTCTTTAGGTAGATATCTTTTATCATTTCTGATGGTATCCTCTAAATTTGTTTAACTTGTATGCCTGCCACAGTATTTCCAGAACGGATTTAGCATCTTTGTCAGCTGCCGATGGTAATATTTCGTCTATTACAAATTTGGCAAGCTCGTCTGACCCAAGTGCATCTGCGGATAGCCTATAGAGCTCGCTGTCAATGTCTGCAGGCCTCGATTGATATACGGTAGTGGCCAAATGGTCTTCAAGCGGCTGCCAGACATAGTGAAGACAGTGGTCACTGAGCTTTTTCAAATGCTCAGCTATCACTTTAGAATCAATATTATTTCCGGCGACTTCTATTCTTGCTATGGGCTTTTTGTTATAACCTATAGCCTTGTCTACTATCATACCTACCTCGTATTCAATGTCTTTGTAGTTTATTCTTGCAGAGAATTGCGGACGTCTATTTTCAAGCCGAATCCATTGTGTAGTTGGCTCCTCGCCAGATAGATCGGTCACAATAAAGCCCTTATCCACTTCCTTGATCCCTTCGCTTGGAGTCAGATCAATTGAGCCGGGGTAAGCAAGTGGGCCTCCAAGGAAATCAAACCTCTTTTCATAGTGCTCATGATAATGACCCAATGCATAATAGTTAAACTCCTTAGGTAGATCGGTAGAGTTGAGCTCTCCTGCAAACTTGTTGAAGTCAGCAAGCCCCTGATGAAGCACAAGCACTTTTTTGCCATTATGCTGCTTTGCAAGCTGTTGTGCATGATGCATTTTTTCGATCAAAGAATCAACACTGCTGCGCCGCTCCTTATCTACACCAAATAAAGCACAATTTTCAACTATGAAAGGTGCATCATACCGCAGTTTCTTTGCGAGCCCGAGGTTGCTATAAATGTGGACAAATGGAATATCACGAAGTCGACTGATGTCGTGTTCGCCCAGAACGAAGACCGTCGAGATCTGTTTTTCCTTCAGCTTTTTCAACATATTGCCAAGTGTAATTATTGCCTTACCGCAGGGCCGAGGGTTATGAAATAAATCGCCAGCTAAAATAACGAGCTTGACTCTCTCCTTTATCGATATATCTATTGCCTCATTGAAAGTGTGGTAAACATCCTCCTCCCTTTCCTCTAAGCTGAACTGGGAATATCCAAGATGAAGATCAGAGATGTGCGAGATGAGCATTCTCCATTCTATAGGATTATCAACTGCTAATCCTGTATATAGCCTGATGGAACATATGACTCTGATGATTCTTTGGCGACTTGCTGCTCCATTGCGGACAGCTCGCCCCATTGCTCTACAGCCTTTTGGTCAACGCCTATCCTACGCTCCTTTACTTCGTTCACCTTGACAAAGGCAGGTAGATTGACCCATTGCCCGGCAAATATTGCTTCGCCAGGGTTCAACGATGTTAGCTGATCGATAAGATCCCTGCTGAGCGCTTCGCTTGCTGTAGATATATGCATTTGGTCATCCTGCTGGATCATACGCATTACCGCAAGTGACCCCATCTGGCTTAGGATGTCGGCGTCAATTCCTCGAGGCCGCTGAGACACTATAATGAGCCCCAGCCCGAATTTCCTGCCTTCACGTGCAACTTTAGAAGCGAAGTATTTTGTATCTGTATCTTCGTCTTTGGGTATAAATACATGGGCTTCCTCTATTGCCACAAGCACGGGAGCAGGAAAACGCGGCTGCGACTTGGAGGGGCCCTTCTTTTGCCGCGTTGCCTTTTTTCGGTCGTCCAATAGCTCTTCAAGATAGAAAGAGACAGCAATGTTAGCCTGTCGCTCTGTCAGCTCTACTAGGTTGATAACATTTATCTTACCATTCTTGAGAAGTGCAAGAGGATCTACCATACCCGGATCTAAAATGTTGTGAAATTTGCGCCTTGCGTCATCTATCTTATCAATAACCTTGGCAGCTGCTTCACGATATGATTTTTCAGTACCAACTTCTGACGCAGCATTAATAAGTGCATCCCAAAAGTCGTCGCCTTTGTACTGTCTAATCTCCTCGGTGAACGCCACCCGGAGTACATGCATCTGATTTGATGCATTCTCCTGAACCTCGATGACCTCGGCGAGTTTGTCGGCCGACAAAAGCCGCGGATTTATCCTACCGTCCAACAGGTTGATGTTGCTCGCTCCCATATCAAGTGTAGAATAGTCGTCGTGATAGTCAAAAATCACCATTGTACCATTTATCCTGGCGATTTCTTTAGCTAAAAGAGAGACAAGGTTGCTCTTGCCCATGCCTGTCATAGCAAGCACTGCAAGATGGCGCGAAACGACTTTGTCGACGTTCACTTGAGCATCGACTGCAGTGTTACGCAGAAGCGTTCCTATCGTTACCCACTGATGCCCAGAGGGAGCAAAAATAGCAGTAAGGTCTTTAACTGATGCTTCATATACCTCGGTACCAGGCTCTGGTGGTAATGCAGGAATTATTGCCTTGCACTTTTTCAATTCATTCACATAACCAAGAATGCGCACGTGTGCCTTGTAGCTTTTATCACGACGGTTCTCAGCTGCAACCTGTTTGCTCTCAAATGCCTCTTCGTAATTGCGGATACTGCTGCCTAGTGCATCGCTGCTAATAGATGATTTTTCAACAAGTCCTAGCACCCTATCTTCGCCGTAGTTGAGAAGAACATATTCGCCGATGCTAACAGGCCTTCTTGATTCAAATGTCACCTGATCTGGTTTCGTGACGCCGATCAGAATGCCTAGCACTTCATTCATTTAGGGCATCCCTTGCGCCTTGTTCATTGTTTAAGCCAAATATGCTTACAAGCCTATCTACATCTTCATTACTTATCTTGCAGATGTTGTGTGCCAACTTTAGGCAATAGGGATAGCCAGCTACGCTATGGTAGCACAACTTATCCATTATAGATTTTACCTCCTTCTCGTTTACTGTACCAATAATTTCAATCCGGATAATTGGAGTATGGTCACGCAGCCTTGAATATACCTCAAACAATGGAGCATGGCAAAACTTCGTTTTAACAGGAATGCTAAACCCAACCTCCTTGCAGGCATGCCCATAATAGTAAATGTCACCGGCCTTTGACCCCATATGACTGAACTGCAGCCGGCTTTCAGAAGTTTTTGAAATAAAGATGCAGGTGATACATTTCTTGACTATCTCTAATGCTGCTTGAGGCTTACTTTTCATCAAACGCGAAACAAGCGAGCCGTCAACACAAATAATGTCTGCATTGCAGGCCACCTTTTGGGCGATTGATGCTTCCATTACCATTGCTCTTGATTCTAGCAGCTCGCTTCTTGCAGACCCGGCGATGTCTTGTTCCCACTCTGAAGCCAAGATTCTATTAGTGCTGTTGACTGCCACTGCATCTATGACATAAAGTTGAAGACCTTGAAATGCACGTTTATTCCAACTGCTATCAATACCAACAGATTTACATGCTTCTGGAGTAGGCTCATATGAGATCCAGCGCGATGAGGCTTCTACGAGAATTTTGTGAAAATTTGAATCTTTTACCTTACATGCCTTGATCTCTTTGTCTCTGAGAGCATCAAGAAAAATTTCCTTGAGCAAAGTTATTGTATCGTGACTGGCAGTAACTTAAAAAATTGATCATGCTTTCATCTTATCCGCAATTGCGGTAGCTTCCCACAAAGATCTTGGCTTGTTGCTCATCTGCAAGACGCCAGCTCTTATTATTTTAGTTGTGATGTTAGCAGCCATTGGCAGTGCACCTGTCGCCCCTGGCGAATTATAGTTGAGCACATGAAGCGAAGAATCATGTATGAGTATGAGCGTGTCGGGTACGAACCTGCCTGTTTTATCAACTACGGACGATCTTATGCCAGCTGTTCCGCGCTGAGTAAAAGCAGACGGCTGGAGTTGCGGCAAGAATTCACGTACTCTGTTTATCATAGTGGTCTTGGAGAGAGAGCTCCTTAGCTCGGTGCTTGCAAGTGATAGAAACTGTCTATCGAAAAATATCTTCCTTGCACCGGTATGAGAGGACTCGATTATTTTTGGCAGCATATCGGCCAAGTTTCTACGCCAGCCATATGCATACGGCCCAAAGACAGGTACTGCATTTGGTCCAACCTCACGCCTGTCGTCCGGGCGAACTATCCAATGCGGATCGAGAAAGGGATATTCAGGGTACTTTGGAACCGAATAGATCGACAGCTTTGTCAAGTCATGGTACTGCGGCGGAGCTTGCCAATACTCGCCTCTGAAATGGAGATCGCTATAACTCTGTGCAACGCCCATCATATGTGCAATGTCCATCGAATTGCCGCCGGCCACATTGATCAGATACTCTGCTCGAACCTCTTTGCCCTGGTTTGTAATGACGGAATATATCCCTTGACTGTAGGGTGATATCCTCTTGACCTTGTGCCCCAAGAGCAACTTACAGCCAAAATGCTGAATATCCTCTAAAAGTGCGAGTGTTAAAGCCCCGTAGTCAGCCGATCCATCTTTAGAACAATAGATTGCAGAAGCACAGCGCACGTTTGGCTCCATTCTTGCCACTTGGTTTGAATCAAGCAATTGCAGTTCATTTTTTGTAAGGCCGTTTGCCTCCCCCCATTCCATATACTTGTAGAGATGGTCGATTCCCTTGTCATCAAGAGCAACCTCAAGCACCCCATCACGTCTAAATAGTATTCTTTTATAGTTAGAATATGTTTGCCACATATCGTAGCCAAGCGCTGCAGCCTTGGCAAAAGTCCTCTTTTTTATAGGGTCATAGAGGAATGGGGCATGCACTTTGCCAGTATTTCTGCTACTGGTATGCTGCGCAATATTTCTTTCCTGCTCAAGCAGCACTACTGATTCGGGGGTCTTGGAATGAGAGGATAGAAAATATGCAATGGATGCACCAAGTACGCCACCACCAATTATCGCTACCTTACACTCCACATTCTGCATGGACTCATAGGATGGATAAAACGTTTAATATTGATCCATGGGCAGACAGTGTGTATCTTGGCTCAGCAGCAGGAATTTGTACCAGATAGGAGAAAGAGGCTTGACAGTCTGCCGGAGTTACCCAAAGATGGCAGACCTATGCTTTTGTTATCTGCCATTTACTCTGGAGAAGAGAAGAAAGTATATCTAAAGTTTTATGATCCACAAGACAAATTTATTTACCATTGGCGCGATAGAACTGACCACAAACCTTACTGTTATACTAAGATGGATTTTGCTGAGCAGGCCAAGCAGGTCATTCAAAGGGAGACCAAATTTACACTCGAACAGGGCAAGAAGCGAGACATTATTCTGGATAAGGAAATTGAAGTCCTAAAAGTGATTGCACCCGATCCGCTTTCAATTGGTGGTACTGACCATAGCTTTCGGGAGAAAGTGACGTCATGGGAAGCAGATATCAAATATCATGAGAACTATCTGTATGATAGCGGACTAATACCAGGCACATATTACGTTAGAAAGGGCGAGCAGATAATGCCCTTTGAATATCCCATTTCCGAGAAAGTGGATTCTGCACTTAAGAATCTACTATGGGACAAGATAAAGGAATCGGGCGAGGAAGGCAAGGAGTATAGACAATACATCACAAACTGGGCCAAATTACTCAACCAACCAATACCGGAGCTGAAGCGAGTAGCTGTAGACATTGAGGTCGAGACGGAGGATGGAAGAATGCCAAATCCCAGGGATCACGATAGACGCGTGACAGCTGTCGGGTTTGTAGGAAGTGACGGTTTCAAAAAAGTGCTTGTGCTTACAAAGGACATACCAAACAATGGCACACCGCTAATTCCAGAAGCAGAAGGCTGCTCAACTGAAAAAGAGTTGTTAGAAAAGGCATTCACAATAATCAACGAATATCCAATCATAATTACGTTCAATGGTGATGATTTCGACTTGCCTTACCTTTATGCTCGCTCGCATGATTCGCGTATTGATCCTAACGGCATTGCAATTCAAAAGGATAAGATACCCATTATGGTCAAAAAAGACTCATTTATCAAACACGGGATGCAAGCTGAGCCCGTAGGTATCCGGCATGGGATCCATATTGACCTCTATAGGACGTTTGATAACAGATCGATCCAGATATATGCTTTTAGTCGTGCATATACTGACCACACACTAAATGCGATCAGCGAGGCCCTCTTGGATGACACAAAAGTAGAGTTTGAAGGAGACATAAGCGATCTGCCTGTTCAGAAGCTTGCAGAATATTGCCTCAAGGATGCTGACCTCACATATAGGCTGACAAGCTTTAACGATAACCTACTGATGAAACTATTGGTTGTAATTGCAAGAATTGGCCGTCTGTCAGTGGATGATATCGCTCGCTTTGGTGTTAATCAATGGATCAGGGGTATTTTATACTATGAGCATCGCCAGCGAAATGAGCTGATACCCAGCAGAAGAGAGCTAGAAGAAAAAGGTACGGCATCGACTACAGCTGTTATAAAGGAAAAAAAGTATCGAGGTGGAGAGGTCGTTGACCCAGTACCAGGCATACATTTTAACGTCATTGTTCTAGACTTTGCAAGCCTATATCCAAGCATTATAAAGGTGCACAATTTATCGTATGAAACCATCAATTGCCCGCATGAGGACTGTAAGCAAAACAAAGTAGAAGGTACAAGTCATTGGGTCTGCATACACCGCAAAGGTTTGACTTCATTTCTTATAGGATCACTTCGTGATCTGCGGGTCAATTATTATAAACACCTAGCAAAGGACAAGACACTGTATCAGGAGGAGCGTAAGCTGTACAACGTCGTAAGCCAAGCCATCAAAGTCATTCTCAATGCCAGCTATGGCGTCATGGGTGCAGCGATATTTCCTTTGTACTGCCTACCGGTGGCGGACGCTACTGCTGCCCTTGGTAGGTCAACTATCAATAGAACCATCAACAAATGCAAAGAGATCGGAATTCAGGTTGTTTATGGAGACACAGACAGCATTTTTCTCAGCAACCCGGATAAAAAGCATATAGAGCAACTGATGCACTGGGCTAGCAATACTTTAGGCGTTGACCTAGAAATAGACAAGCAATACCGCTACGTTGTATTCAGTAGTCTCAAAAAGAACTACCTCGGAGTGCTATCCGATGGAACTGTTGATGTAAAAGGGCTGACAGGCAAAAAGTCACATACTCCACCGTTTATTAGAAAGGCATTCTTTAACATCTTAGAAATACTTAGCAAGGTCAATTCGCAGAAAGATTTTGAATCAGCTAAAGAAAAAATTAAAAATGTCATTCAACGAAATGCCATGAACTTAGAATCACACAAGATTCCACTTGAAGACCTGAGTTTCAATGTTACCATCAATAAATCATTGAGTACATATGGCAAGAAGACTGGCTCTAAAACGGTGGACGGCAATAGTAACGACACCTACAAAGGCCTGCCTCAACACATCAAGGCGGCCAAAATGCTTGTTGATGGAAGCAAGCGCGAGATCCGAGCTGGTGACGTAATCTCTTATGTGAAAATAAAGACGGGAGACGGGGTTAAGCCAGTCGAGCTTTCAAAGCCAGAAGAAATTGACACTGAGAAATATCTTGAAGCAATGGAGTCGACATTTGAGCAGATATTGTCTGCACTAAACTTTGACTTCAGGTCGGTACTAGGCAAGCCGCGTCAGCAGAGCCTTGACGAGCTGTTTTGGACCAGACAGGCATCATAATTTATTATCAGCCAGTTTTGAAGATTTGTCAAAGTTGGATATACTGCAGCTCTTTATAGTACCAGAAAGGACAAAGGCAGGTTATAGCTTTGCTGACCTTCCAATCAAGATTTCATTCAAGCAATCAAGGGCAATTGTTTATGGCGTACCTCTTGACATTACTACCAGCTTTGGTAAAGGAACATGGAGGGGTCCTGAGGTGATAAGACAAGTTTCTGCTCGACAGATCGAAACCTTCATACTGGATGAAAACGCCGACATTCAAGACCTAATCGGCATATTTGACCTCGGCGATCTAAAGTTACCCAAGACAAGGAGCATCCCTAAGATGCTCGACCATCTTGATTCAACAATCCCAAAAATAGTTGCCCTAATTCGCAAGGACAACAAGATCCCATTGATGCTAGGAGGTGAGCACACGCTATCGTATTATCAACTAAAGTCACTTGCAGAAGAAGAACCAATAGTGATACATTTTGATGCTCACCGCGATATGAAATCCAAATATGAAAGCTTGAAGATTTGCCATACCACTATCTTCTATCATCTCCTAGAATATATCCCAGGGGAAAATATGATCCAGATAGGCATCCGACAAACAGACAGAGAGGAGAACAAAACTGCAGATAAAAAAGGAGTCACAACCTTTGATGCGTGGCAAGTACATCATGAGATCGATACTATTGTTAAATACTTGCAAAAGGCTACTTCAGGTAAAAAGATCTACATTTCATTTGACATTGACGTATATGATCTACCTTACGTACCTTGCACAGGTACTCCGGAACCATTTGGACTCAATCCATTTCAAGTATTGAAATTGATCAAGGCGATAGACAGATCAGCTCATCTGATTGGGATGGATATGGTTGAGGTTGGTCTAAAGAATGGGGACTATCGCGAAGGCACACTAGCAACTCAGACATTGTATAGGATATTATCGAGAAGATATGCTAGACCATAATCTGAGGTCTAGCTGACAGACGCCGCGGAAGGTTCAGCGGAAGGTAGGGCTTGTCTTTTATTTGTGCCTTAATTTCATTTATCAGCTCGTCGTGACTGATCTCGCGCTGTTTGCTCTCGCTTCTGTCGCGCACGATCAGCTTATTAGAATTCATCTCTTTGTCGCCGATGACTATAGTGTAGTGCACCCATTCAATCTCAGATTCTCGTATCTTTTTACCCACTGTTTCATCGCGATCATCTATATCTGTCCTTATCTGGTTTGCCGTGAGCTCTGCCAATAACCTTTCGCAGTATGCAATATGTTCCTTGCTAACTGGTATTATACGGACCTGCGTATGTGACAACCATAGAGGAAGTGATGGAACACCACCTGCTTTGGATACCTTGGCAGACTTTTCCAAGAGGGCATAGATTACACGCTCAATTGCGCCCGAAGGCGAGTTGTGTAGAATTATGGGGTTCTTTTTCGTACCATCTTCTTCAACGAACTCTATGCCGTATCGCGCGCCATTCTCAATATCTATTTGATCAGTTGATAGAGCTGATGCCTTGCCAAGGTTATCAATGTAATTAAACTCCCACTTGAGTGTGAAGTAAAAGAAGCGCTCCTTCCACATTTCGACCAGGACTGGCCTGCCAAACTTGTTAATAAGATCAGTGATGAAGTCTTTGTTTTGGTTGTGGAAGTCTTCTGTGAACCTAATGGCCATTTCTACGTCTTGGATTGTGAGCCCCAGGTTGTTGAGCACACTTATCGATAGTTCGAAGCGCTTGTGAAACTCCTCTTTCGCCTGATCCAAGCCTCTGCAAAATGCGTGGCAGTCAGGCATTGTGAATGCTCTGAGCCGTCTTAAGCCTACCAGCTCTCCACTCTTTTCACGTCTGAATGAGTATCTTGTCAATTCATACAATTTTAACGGTAGATGCTTGTACGATATATTGAAGTCCTTAGCCATCAGAAACTGACCAAAGCATGCAGCAAAGCGTAAGAACAGCTGCTTGCTGTCAGAGGTGATGCTGTATTGTCTTGCAGGGAACCTATTAAAGTAACTCTCAAGCGAAGGGTGCTTGGTATCATACATTATGGGTGTTTCGACCTCGATTCCGCCATATTCCATAACTCGCCTTGTGAGATATTGCTCAATAAGTGACTTCATCAGTCTACCTTTAGGGTAGTAACGCATGTTGCCCGCATCTGATGCCGGCTCGTAGTCGGCTATCGCCAACTTCTTCATCAGCCTAACGTGAGCGGGTTGTTCGTTGATTCCTCTGTTCTTTGCCATTTCATAGCTTGTCAGTATCCGCAGATTCTGATCGTGCTTTTTGAAGTTGTATTTGCTTATAGGGGTCATCTGCCCGCCGGGTTGCAAGATATACCAGAATGACTGCAGCTTTTCCTCAGCCTTGAGGGCAGAGGGTTCCTTTTCTCCGTAATAGCGATCATCATGTTTATGTTCTTCATGCTTTGTAATCTCCTTAGAGTTTTCGGCAAGCGGATGGCCCTTTACCTTTATATCAAAAGATTTTGTCCAGCCAAAGGGGGCGTGGTAGACCTCCTTTATAGATATCTTAGCAAAACTTTCAATAGACTTGAGAATATTCATTGCAATGGCAGGTGGCGCGAGATTAGAGCTTAGGTGAGCGTAAGGGTAAATTAGTAGTCTACTGCTCTTTATTGTGTCAAGGTATTTCTTTATCTCATTGACCGCCACTCTGGCAACGTTTTCGTCATCTTCAGTCTCAACTGCAACAAAAGATACTACCAGATCTTCGAGTCGAATTTTGGACCGGGAGACAATCTCTTCGGCCTCCCCGATTTCCTTTTCAATTGGCTCATATTCGATAAAGTCTGAATGAAGCTGCAGCAGTCGCATATCTTAACCCTAACTCAATCACGTATCTAATTTAAGCCCATCTAGCTCTTTCATTTTCCCGATCTTCCTTGCTAAGCTTCTTCCATTCTTTGTAATGATCCCTACAGAGATAGACCCTCTTACTGCCACCCAATCCTAGATCGGGAGCCATACTGGCCTTGGTTCCACTCATTGAGCGCTCAGCTTGGTTGTCGCATCCAATGACACTGCAGTTGACGCCCTTATTCACCCGACCCATATGATGAGATCACGTATTTTTTAGCTATAAAAGTCTGACTGAGTTAGCTTAATACTTCGGCAACCTGTAATTACGACAGTTGCTATACAACGATCCACTCTGCACTAAGTGCCTCCACCCTTCTAATCTCCACTCACAGATAGTAGCGGTGCTGCCTGAGAATTCAGGAGAGATAAAGCGATGCACTGTGGCCATATGCCCTTGCATAGTGACTATCAGAAAAAAGACAAGCAACCAATCAGAGAATGAATCCACGGATGAGCAAAACTTATAACAAGCGTTCAAGGGGTTATTTGAGTTAGGAATGTCAGAGGATAACAACGATAACTTTGACGACGATTTAGATGAAGAATTAGATGAAGAGGAAGAAGATGAGTTTGGCAACGAAGATGAGGGTGGCGAATAATATGTGGCCCAATCTATTTGCAAACGGTCGAGCAAGTGGACTTGTTTCTGTTTTTACCTACTTTTGTTTTAATGAATCCGTAATAACAATTTAACTCAAATTGTGACTGTAAGCCGAGCCTCTTATGTTAGATATTTGCATTGATATGGAAAAAATCAAATCAAAATTTAGCTATATGACTTTATGACATGCAATGGCAGCATAGCAGGTTTCTGACGATGCTCTGAGAGCTTCCAACAGATTCATGGACAGCTTAATAAGATCCCGGTCACAACGTTGTGGAGTTTTCAAATTTTTACGCTCTACTTATAATCCGAAAGTATATCCCGATAGCGTGAGTCCTTATATGCAATATACTTGACATATTCACCATAAGTCATATCAAATGAACAGTTTGAGCATTTCACGAAAGAAAAATCATCTGTCAGCTCTGCAGCACCCTTGCAGTCAGGACATCGAACCTTCATGGGCAAATTTGCATCTAGAAAGTATAATAAGGTTATCAAAACTCTTGCTAGACAGATTTAGAGGTTTAGTCATGCAGCTTATAACAACAATATAGAGAATATCAAGCAGCAGAGTCAGGAATATACGCAAGCCCAGGCTATCTGAATATATTTGTTCGAATGTTTAGCGACTACTGTAAATACTGTCATATAGGAATATAAGCATATTTTTGTAACAGGCCAATGCGCTTGCAGCTAGTAGAGCATCTGGTTTATCATTAAATTCTGCCAATAAAAAGTATGTCTATTTATCATACAAATGGACTCAAGGCCGTAAATTACATCTCTAAGAATGGGTTAAAATTATGTTAATTATAGTATTTAATTTGTCTTCTCTTTCGTAGAACACTAATCTCTCTTTCGTCATTTCGCAAAATTACGAAAAAATTGAGGTACTTCTGGGAAATTGATATTCGGCCAACAGTGAGACAAAAAGAGTTAATCCCAAGATCGGCTTGAGGAGCCGCTACTTTAATATCAGTCATAGTTGCCATAATGAAGAAGAAGATAGCACAAGCCAAGATCATGATAAGTGCTCGATATGCCTTATAGACAAGCTTAATGTAAAATGCATATGGCCAAGACCGATAATTTTATCATAGTTTAATATGGCCTTTCAGGTCCAACCAAACACTAGGCCTGTTGCATGAATAGCAATATTCAGTATTATTGTGCAACTTAACAACTTATAATATCGACGAAACAATCAATTGCAAATGAGCAAGACATGCTTGAAATGTGGTAAGACTTTTGATGAGGTGATCGAGGACCCCGCTGCCGAGAAGTACCCGGCATGCCAGACATGCTGGAAGGAGTGGACCACATATGCGGTAATGGTTATGAACGAGCTAAGGTTAGATATGTCGTTACAAGAACACAGGAAGGCGCTGCGCAAGTATGAGAGGGCGTTCTTTGGACTTGAAAAGAGTGTGGGAGAAATAGAAAAAAAACCAGACAACCCTGAGGCGCACTCCAATCACCACAGTTGATCATTTTATCCCGATAGCCTTCAGAGAATAATCGGGAATTATTTTTAGTATTTCGTTTCTGTTTGGCAGCCCGAGTAGTACTTCATGCAAAGAGTCCGCCAGGCGCTCTCGCTTCTTTTGATCAAGCAACATAAAAGTATCAGTCAGCAACTTAAAGTCAAGGCTCAGAATAAGGCGAGGGTTTGCAAAGATCTGTCGGCAGTATATCTGAAACATCTCCATGCGCATTTCAGAATCAAATTGTGATAATACTTCAAGCCATGTCCCGAAGAGCACGGACAATTTATTTGGAGATATTGTATGCATTGTTGCTAAAACCATGCTTATTGTTTTGTGCTTATCCTCATCATTCATACCGTAGAACTCTTTGAGCCGGTTTTGCAGCATCTGACTTCGCAAAAAATCTGGTAGGTCTGCAAGTATATGGATGATGTTGCCTGCTGTACTGTTCATGTATTAGTTGTGGCGATGAGGGATTTGCCCTTATTTTAAGGATGGATTAAATAACTACATTACTTGAAACAGAATGATATGCCGTGCATTGTGACAGTCGGCGGGTTCTATGGAGACGAAGGAAAAGGCAAGGTTATCGCATACCTAGCAAGAAAGGACAAGCCTGCAATTGCCGTGCGAGGAGGCGTTGGTCCGAATGCGGGTCACACTTTCAGTTTTGAAGGGAAGGAGTATAAAGTACGTATGCTACCAAGCGCTGCCCTCAGCCCGACGACTAGGCTTTTGATTGGACCAGGTGTGCTTGTCAACCCACAGGTTTTGCTAGACGAGATAGCAAAGTTTCAGGCGGACGACAGGACATTTGTGGATAATCAATGCGGCATTATCGAGCAGATACACATTGACAAGGACTCAATGGAGGGCCACCTTAAGAGCAAGGTGGGTACCACCGGTACCGGAACGGGTCCGGCTAATGCAGATAGGGCACTTCGAACACTCAAAATGGCTAGAGATATTCCAGAATTGTCTCCATACATTGAAGACATCAGTAATTCAGTTAACTATGCTCTAGAAAAGAAAGAAAAGGTAATAGTGGAAGGAACACAGGGCACCTATTTGTCGCTGTTTCATGGCGGCTACCCCTATGTCACATCGAAGGATGTTACTGCTTCGGGCATTTGCTCAGATATTGGCATTGGACCTAAAAGAGTTGACGACGTACTGGTTGTCTTCAAGGCATATGTTACTCGTGTTGGCAAGGGCCCACTTGAGAAAGAACTGAGCGAAGAAGAAGCGAAGAAGCGGGGATGGGTTGAGTATGGAAGTGTCACAGGTAGACAGAGAAGGGCTGCACCCTTTGACATGGAGCTTGCTAAAAAAGCAATTAGACTCAATAGTGCAACACAGCTTGCAGTCACGAAGCTGGATGTCGTTTTTCCGCAGTCTGCAGGTGTGACCGAATACACAAAATTGCCTACGGAGGCAAGGAAATTCATTGAAAATATCGAAAGCGAGACAGGTCTCAAGGTGACCTTAATAGGCACAGGCCAGGCGCTCTATGATGTTGTCGACCGCCTATCATCATAGCTTTCTACTAAAGCTTTAACTATGTTTCTACATAAACGCAGATCATAGAGAAGTTTTTTCTTGTCCTTTGAATATGGATCAAGCCGACCAATAATTAATTCTGCATCAGCAAGGTCTGCAGACCGGACAGCCTTGGGTGGAGGGTTTCCTTCAAGGCCATGACGCAATTTCAGATCCAAAATGGCATATTCAAGAGCCACATATGCATGCCATAGCGACATTCTATCGGGGTTGTTACTTGAAATAACAATAGATTTAGCTTGTTTTATAAGGCGATCAAGCTTGTACTGTGACAATTACTTCACCATTGACGGATGACTTTAATAGCGTAAATATTAACAATATCGCAATTTGAGACTCAAAGCTCCATGCTACATAGCACTGGCAAGCCTTAATGATTTTGGCAGGCTGGTATGCGCGCTGGAGCGTGCCCCTTTGCCAGCATTCTTACTTCAATTTAATAGACAGGAGGTGCTTGCAGTCCAGACTGACATAATCAATGGGAGGCCAGTAATCTACTATACCCAAGAGGCAAAGGATGGTCAGTATCTTGCCTACAGGGTAAGCAATGGCATAGAACAAGTGTTGCTTGCCAACTCGGTAGATAACCCTACATATGTTTATTCGCCTATTCTTAAGGTGGAAAGGTTTCCTCGCTCTCTTGCAAAATCGGCAAGAATTGACAAAGGGTCTGGCTATACAGTCATAAAGCTGAAGGATCTGTCAAGCCTTGTCAAGGTGGCCGCATACAAGACAATATATGACGAACCGCCGTTGCCACTCTTCCTGTTTAACGAACACAGAGGCAAGATAGTACTTGGCACCACAATGAGTGCAAATGACAATGAAACCATTTCCTACTTTTACTATATGACTTTAGAAGAAGAGCCAAAGGAGCCATTTTTACGCTATAGTAGCCAGAAGGTCGATCAGCCAATGTTCTCAACAAGGCTGGATGAACATGGATACGTTTATCTTAAGGTAATAAAACTAGCAGCGGATCACCCGCTTGTTAAGACCTATGAGTAGAAAGCCCTTTTCAGAAAGGATTGTCATAGCAGCTGTCGAAAAGAAGAGTCCAATAGTCCTTGCACTTGATCCTTGTTCATCAAATAAACAAAGTCTTCTAGAATTTGCAGAAAAAATGATCCGCACAGTTGAGCAATATGTATGTGCGATCAAGATTAACTTCCATATCCTTTTGCCGCTTTCGGAATATAAAATTTCCAGGATAAACAAATTAGCACATTCTTTTGGTCTACAATCAATAGCAGACATTAAGCTGAATGACATTGAAAACACCAATATTATCGCCGTTGATCTATTAGCTAAGATGGGTTTTGATGCCGTGATAGCAAATCCATTCATCGGTGAAAACGCGCTTGCTTCACTCGTGCAAAATGCACATAATGCAGGGGTTGGCATTATTGCACTTGTCTACATGAGCCACCCAGGGGCAAAGGAGGGCTTCGGACTTGAAATGGGAGGGCATGGATTATACAAAACCTTTCTTGGAAGGGCAAGGGTTGCAGCTGCAGACGGCGTAGTGGTGGGTGCAACCCAACTTGACATTTTACAAGAAGTCGCAGGTGGACTGCCAGTTTATTCGCCAGGAGTCGGAGCACAGGGTGGCAGCGCAGAGAAGGCAATCAGAAGTGGAGCAGATTATTTAATAATTGGTAGATCAATAATTGAAGCTAAGCAGCCTAATAAAGTGGCAGAAAGAATCCAAAAGAGAATACTATCGATAAGCGAGTGAACGTTGTCTAAGATATTCTCTTGCAGCTGACAACAAATTAGTTGCATTCCGAAAAGTCAGTTGGCGTATTGCATCATCAAATTTTCGCCATGCAAAGCCAATGTGTTCATGCGAAAGAATTACTTTGCGTGTATGTGTTTGGGCGAGATAGAATATGACCTCCTTCTGCACAAGCTTCTTGTTATGCCTGTATTTGTATTCGATCTTCATACTGAAGCCATCGAAAAAGTTGATATCAGTAATGCCAGTTTCTTCTCTGATTTCTCGGATAGCGGTCTGCGGTTCTTTCTCACCAGCTTCAATATTTCCCTTGGGAAAATCCCAGTGACCTGCTACATAATGTAATAATAGATATTCTGGCTCAGAATTACCTTCCATGTAAAATACCACTGCACCAGCCGACCGTTCGTCTACCAATAGTGTGTCTCATTTAATCTGGTTGTTTGTAAGTTTTTTGCAATATCACCCTTCTGTATCATTAGCTTCAGACTCTTCTGCTGCCCTCTCTTGCTTCTTGTCCTGCACTAAAATAGGAGGTACATAGTTATGTATGTCGAACCATTCTTCTCGAGATAGCCAATAGCCGCAAAACCATTTTTGTTGTTGTGGATCATAATCACCGTGTTGCTGCTGTTGCATGCTAAGTTTTATTGCAATCTTTTACATTAGTGTTTCAGAACTTCGCCACCTTTCCTGGTCCTAAAATAATAGTAGAGCAAGGTGGCGGCTACAAGCGATAATGCAAGGCCTATCAGCAACGATGAGATGAGTGTAAACGGACTAGTCCCTTCTGTAAGCACAGATGTGAACTGTAGCAGTGGGATATAGAGCAGTGCAAGCACTGTAAGGCGCAATATATCAGACATAACTCTGCTGCTCCCCTTGAACCAGTCGCTTAGCAAGACGCCGCCAAGGATCGTTGCAATACCTATCCATAGCAGAGTTATGGTGCTAGTAGCAAATCTTCCTACTACAACTCTGTTCGATAGGATGTCAAGTGTGCTCATTTGGTGAGTGATAATGCCGGGAGGTATGCTAGATATACCATTTGCGATGGCCGCCAATATTATAAGCACGCCGCCAATAATGGAGAATATCTTGATAAACGATGTTGGAGTCAGTCTACCAAACGAGCTTATAGCCTTGTCGATATCAAATGCCCTTACAATGAAAGCGCCACCAAGGATTGCGAGCAAAATTGCAGTAATCCATTTTGCTGCATCAAATATAACAGCAAGGGCGCCAGCAGCTAACAGAATTCCGGGGACTCCTAGAAAGAATTTTGAATACTGGGAGTCATAAACTAACATCCTAAGATACCGGCCCAGCACTGCATAGGAATACTCCACACTCCTACTGTGTCGGATAATTACGCGCCTCACAGATATCACAGGTACCCTTGATTGGATGACAGGCAAGATTGTTTCGTCATCCTCACCATCAGAGACAATGACTGCACCGTCAGCTTGGTATTTTTCAAGTATGCTTTTTACTTCGAGGCTTATTTTCTCATCAGCCTCGACGCCTCTGTTGAACTTCCCAGCTACTACTGCAACTTCTACAGCATAGCCCTTGCTCACAAGCTCCTCATATGTTTTGACTGCACCAAAAATAGCATTTGAATCTGCATCCTCCGGATCCTCGAGTGCAAGTCTAGTGCCAGCATTGATGCAGGCATCACGGCCTACAATTGGTGTCTCGATGCCACCCTTCGAGCCGATGTCATCATCCCTATCTATACAAAGTACCAAGATCTTACTATAGGTAGCTTCCTCTTTGCTCGTGCTTTTTATGCTAGCAGAGTTGATCTTGGAGTGAGGCATTGTGTGGATCAGTACTTACAGAATTGCATTCAGACTAATTAATTTAATCCGATTTCTAATAAGTGGAATTAATGGTTTTATTAAAAAAAGAGAGATCCTACTCATTGTTTATAGAATTTCAATTTTATCTGATTGGGGAGGGCATATTTGAATACCCATAGTATCATTGCAACAGCCGGATCAATTTATGTTGATGTTGTATTTGATAAATAGTAGGTTATTTGAAAACTGAAATTTTGAGATATTAGACGAAAAATTATTTGATAGCGGGCCAAAGCGCTGGACAAATCTGTCCGCTTGGCTCTTTGGTTTGGAGGATCGTGGATGTAAAATGCGAATATTATTGATACTAAACTAGAATTTTTGTTTCCATGTTACCAGTCCGAAGGAAAAATAGGTGTCACAAACAAACCTATCAGCGAAGTGAATCTGGTGATCTTTGAACAAGTCACAGCTTAAATGCGAATAAGCATCTATTGATTTACAGCCAATTGGATTTTCCACCTATGTCTTATTTTTGTTACGATACTTTCTAAAACGATCGCCTATTTTGATATTAATTAACTAAATTGAGGCAAACAGTATATAACTCACTACTTTCTTGCCTGCTCGCAGAAGGCTTACTTAAAAGCACCTTGCCAAAGGATTTCCCCAATCCTAATCTAAACTCATTTAGCATCTCACCCTCAAACACCTTGAACACAGCGTTTCCACCTAGTCTTAATGCCTGCTGGGCAAAGCTGAACGCCGTCATAGAAAGGGAGATCTGCCTTGCATGATCTATATCCCAGACACCACTTACATTGGGAGCCAAATCAGAGAGAACAATATCAGCCTTACAGCCCAAAACTTCGGTTACTTTGCTCAAGGTGTTAGGATCTTCTATGTCGCCCTGCAGAATCGTCGCGCCATGAACTGGTGCAACAGGTTTGAGATCCACCCCCACAACCCTCCCTGACGATCCAACTTCCTTTACAGCCACCTGCAACCATCCTCCAGGTGCACATCCTAGGTCAACCACCTTATTGCCTTTTTTTAGGATACTATAAGAGCTATTCAGCTGCAATAGCTTGTAGGCTGATCTTGCCCGATATCCCTGATCCTTTGCCAGTCTACGATATTGATCGCGGCGAGCATCAGCAAGCCTCATTTCTCAGAGAATTTTACAGGCTTCTGACTCGCATTATTAAAAGAGGATACGAGCCAATCTTCAATTAAATTGCAGCTTGTGGGGCTATAAGAGGCTTCAAGAGAGCACATATGCTCGACCGGGCAGGTCAAACAGGGCGCCTGTTCAATGCTTGTAGTATCAACAGGCAGCTTTACTGCAAAAAGTTTGTATGTCCATCGACCATTTTCTAGCATTTTTTCGCGCCGAATCAGTGCACGTTTTTCAAGCCTGATGGCAACTCGAGAGCCATCGCGACTCGTCAGATCAAGCTCCTTCCATAGCTCGGACTGCAGTATACCATCCTTGCCGTTGCTAATTATTGTCCGAAAAACTTTGCCAGTAAGATCTTCAATTTGAGACTCATTCAATTTCACTCAACACAACCCCGAGCATATCATAATATTTATGATGAACTGATAAATAATCCTTTATGGTATCAAAGGGATTAAAGATAATGAAAGAACAGCTTCAGAAACTTATGTAGACTATAGGCTTATAGGATACCCATTGCTGACAGGATATCTGCAATAGAAGAGTTATTTGACTTTCTTTGCACCAAATATTCTATCAAAGTACTCTGTCGACTCAGTCGTCATTTCTTCAGCCTCACCTTCCTTGATTTGTGCAAGTCTTTTGGCAAGCTTTTTCTTGGTTTCAAGCTGCATTTGACGTGCGATCTGAATTCTCTGAGCCTGTGGCGATCCTGCACCATGCATTGACTCTGTTAGATAACCTACTGCATTTCGTCCAAGGGTCATATTTTCAATTAGCCTTAGTATTCTCATACGACTCTCTGTCGAAACGCCTTTCCTACCCTTAAGGTACTTTTCGAGCAGAGGCCCTGTCTCTGGGCTGCGGAACTCCATCTCAGAAGGCATTGTCACTACAAGTCCACCTGCAATATCTTGAGCAAGTCTGCCTATTTCATATGGGAACCGGGTAACATTGTGCTTACAGACATTTGCCAGCATGTCGTCATTCTGCCAGTTACCCGCTGTTGTTTTATGTGCACTGTATGAAGATGCAATACCTGCAGCAAATATGGTCTCATTGAGATGAGTCATTTCAACAAGTTTATCTTTAATGTGAGATGCGTTTGTTACGCCATTGTAGTCGGCTATTGCTGCAGAGGCTCCAATGAGGATGTCGCCAAGACCAGTCTTGCAAACATAGCTTCGGCGATGATAGCAAGTAAAGCGCTCGACCAACATTGAGGCAAATTCATATTCGCCATTCATGAATATTAGATGGTTAGGAATGAAAACATCTTTGAAGATTATCATAGCTTCTTGGCCTGAATACATAGCATTGCCGGCATCAATGTTACCCCCCTCCATACTCCTTGTATCGCAGGACTGTCGGCCATAGATGTAAGTAATGCCTGGAGCATCTACAGGGATTGCCCCAATGATTGCGTAATCCTTATCCTCGGGCTTCAACCTCATTGTCGGCATAGCGATTATCCAATGAGAGTTGATGCAGCCAGTCTGGTGGGCCTTTGCGCCAGTAATGTATACACCGTTACTATCGCGCTTTGTTACATGCACAAACATGTCGGGGTCTTCCTGTTGTGATGGTGACAGCCCACGGTCACCTTTGACATCCGTCATGGCACCACCGATCATCAAATTTTCTTGTTGCAACATCTTAATGAATTCAACTAAACGCTTATGATAGTCAGTACCGTATTTTTGGTCGATTTCATATGTTGTTGAATATAAAGAGTTAAGCGCATCCATGCCTACACAGCGCTGGAAACAGGTGCCAGTGAGCTGGCCAAGTTTCCTTTGCATCCTATTCTGGTCAACTAAATCCTGTGCGCTTTCTACAATATGCAAGAACCTATTGACTTGTAATCCCGTCAACGAAGAAAGTGGGGCAGCAAGCTCTGGCTCCTGCGCCGCAAGGTCATATGTCTCTGCTACTGCGTTTATCGATGGCCGGATCATTGGATGATCAACGGGCTCTTTTACAAGCTCTCCAAAAAGATATATCTTTAAGTTTCTACCTCGGAGGCTTTCGATATATTCCGCCCCATTCTTAATTGACATAACAGTAGATACTAGGACTTTGATGTTTATTATACTTTCTCAGCGGCAATATAGTAAAGAAATATGATCTCTTTATAATTTTTGCATAAATCGGCAAGACTATTATATACCCAACATAGGCTTTACTCCAACGATCAGTTTGTCTTCTAGCAATCACTTTTTCTAAAGAATAAAACCATCTACAGCGTCGATTATTTCAATTGTTAAATTCTTTAGGCTAACAGCATGCTACCAAACTCTTTCTATTCTTGCAAAATTTATTTCAAAGTGTAGCTCAGTCTTCAAACATCCAATATAGCGATACGATAGACAAAATCATTGGATATATGTCTGATTGGCCTGGTCAAAGTTCCTTACAACACGAAAATCTTTACTGAACTGTGACTGGATCAATAACCTTAGCTCAGGGTATATAGCAGAGGGGCCCTCCTTTGCCATCTTGGTTGCGACATGATCGCTACCCAGCATCCATTTGCATAGCTCGAAAGTCAAATGGCGAACAGTGTTCTCATCTATGATTCCAAGACTGTGAAAGTATTCATGGGCAAGCACCATGAATACATAAGAGTTGTACTCTTCAGGAGATTTAACGATCTTTTTCAATGCGGATAGGAGGTATGCATTGACTACTATAGCATTTGAGCCCAACATATGATAGGCGCCAAGATTGCTTGGCATCATTTGTAATATCAGACTTAGCCCAGCTCGGCGCAGCTTAAACTTTTGCAAGACCACTGCCTTCACCAATTCAAAGGTATCGTCAAAGTCCTTTAGATCAGTTATCTTCTCTTGGAACTGTATCTGCCGCTCGGTTAGCATTATTTATCTATTGTACATTAGAACTGTATAATCTTTGTTCTTAATGGACTTTATATCATGCCTCAGCACACTGTCA
>JALZFS010000075.1 GCA_030861405.1 Thermoproteota archaeon
CATACAGTAATCATAATAAAAGCTAGAAGCAAAGTAGGTTTTATTCCATATCCTATTTTGTAGCTATTGACGGTCAGCAGTACATCTTAGACTGGATGAGTGGGAGTACTCCAATGAATGTAAGTGACAATAAATCAACGGATGCCGCAAGTGCAAAAATGGTATGACATTTGCTTAAATAACACTAAATAACTATTCTTCCCCACTACCTCCTCCTTCTACTGCAAAGTACTATCACTTGTGGCCTATACCCACTACTTCTGAGCATACAAACTTGTTTATCGTCTTAGAGTTATGAATTCTCCATAAGCACATCTAAATCGCATAGAAGGGGCCACTAGTGCATATTTTGTATGGTATTTGAAAAGATTGGGAACAAATGCAGATTCAAACAGTTGACAATTATAATAGAGCTGAAACCGACAGGGAAGAAGAAGGAGGAAGAGGCGTGTCTCTCTCTTACCGCAATCCTTATCAGCATAGGTCATTAGACCAATCATCATTATATTTCTATCACAAAAATAAGAAGATATGGACTCACAATGAGACATCCTCCAATATTTGCCCCCCAGCAAACAAGGCATCTCGTTAAGCTGCAGTGGCTGGATGGAAACAAATTCCTTCATTATCGCAAAAGTATGGCATAAAAGTACTTTCATTTGACCATTTCGATCCTGAACACCTGATCATAGGAATGTTTGAGGCAGAAAGCATCGAGTCTGTCAGAGATTTTGTAATGGAATTCGGTCTCATGGCATGGAATGAACTAAAGATAAATCCGATCACGCCGGTATCAGAGCTTATGGATAATATCGACAAAGCACCGCCGACCATCTTCTAAGAAGCAGCCGCTTATCCGACAACAAAATTGTGTTCAAATAAAATCTTATTTGAGCCATATGTCATGACGATGGTCAAGTTTGACAATGAATTATGACTAATTTGGAAAAATGTATTTTAATGATGATAAAGGGATCGATATGTAGAAGTACTTATTGACAAATAAAACATCCCGTTCCCTGAAGCACCGCCATATCGAACCATTGAAGATAAGCAGCCATAGAAAATATACTTCAATTTCCTTAGCTCTTAGAAAATTTCTTTCACAAAGCAAGCTCTCTGGCACTCCAGCAGTAGGGACTGAATATGTTAGTTTGACTGAAGCAACTGACAGAATCTTGGCAGACTGCATTAGATGCCCTCTAGATATTCCACCGTTTCAGAGATCTACAGTTGACGGTTTCGCTGTTTTATCTAGTAATACAAAGAAAGCGGTAAGAGATGATCATCATCATACTATACTCGATGTCATAGACAAAATTAGTGCTGGCACTCTCTCTCGAACGAAAGTTTCTACAGGCAAAGCGGTTGCAATTGCTACCGGGGCAAAGGTTCCAAAGGGTGCAGATTCCGTGGTAATGATTGAAGATGTTATAGTTGAGGATAGAGGAAGGAAAGTTCGCATCTTACATAAGATAGACAAAGGAAGCAATATAACGCCAAGAGGAAATGACCTAAGGAAGGGACAAATTCTCCTTAAGAAAGGAACATGGCTTACTGCTGCACATATTGGCCTAATTGCATCTGTAGGAATATCCCGCATACTTGTGTATAAAAAAGTCAAAGTTGCCGTGCTCTCAACTGGCAGCGAACTAGCAGAGCCTGGATCGAACCTTAGTAATGCTTCTGTCTTCGATAGTAACAGGTTCATGCTCTCTAGTATGATAAGAAAGTATGGAGGAGAGTCAATAGACCTGGGGATATCTAAAGACGAAAAACCTCTTATCCGTGCAGGAATAACACAAGCAATGAAGTTTGATGTAATCCTTATCTCCGGAGGCTCTTCAGTAGGCGAAAAGGACTATGTTCCTGAATTAATAAATGAAATTGGGAATCCCGGAATCATTGTAAGTGGAGTTGCAATGAAGCCAGGTTCTCCAACATCTTTAGGTATCGCAAATGGAAAGCCGGTAATCATACTTCCTGGCTATCCTGTCTCTGCATTTGTCGCCTTTTACACGTTTGGACGACCATTGCTTTATAACATGCTAGGGACTAATGGTCCTCCAGTTGCAAGGCAGGTCGCCAAGCTAACTTCAAATGTCAAACTACATAAAGGAATGACGACATTTATTAGAGTTAGAATCTTGAGGCGCCATGGAAGCTTTTTAGCTGAACCAGTATCTGCTACTGGTGCCAGCCTCCTTTCGACGTTAGCTTATTGTGATGGAATAGTAGTAGCGGAATACGGCAATAGGGGGCGGCAGCAGCGCCGCCAAAGAGAGGATATACTGCACAAAGGACAAGATGTAGAAGTAATTCTACTAAAAGATGTGTATGGGGGAAGGAGGAGCTTTTGATAATGCCAAAAATAAAGGACGAGAAAGAAGATGATGATGGAAATAATCAAGATAAACTGCTTGTAGATGGCTTTGGAAGAATTGCACGCAAATTAAGACTATCTTTGACTGATAGGTGTAATATGCAATGCATTTACTGCATGCCAAGCGACTCAGATAATAATGGCAGATCTGAAGGTAACAATAATCATGATATTATTATTAATAATAAGACATTTGCAAAAAGATGGCTCGATAGAGATGAGGTCTTAAGCTATGAAGAATTGTTAAGAATATCGAAAATAATGGCTAAGTTGGGCATTGAGAAAATAAGGCTGACAGGTGGCGAGCCGCTGCTCAGGCCAAAAGTAGAAGACTTGATTATGGAGTTATCAAAGATAAATGAAATTAAATCGATCAGCATGACGACAAATGGCCTTTACCTCCGCGAAAAGGCAGATCTCTTAAAAAAGAGTGGACTTCAAAGCGTCAACATAAGCCTTGACACGTTCAAGGCTGAGCGCTTTAAGGCCATGTGTGGGATAGATGGCCTGCAAAAAGTTCTAAATTCAATTTACGCAGCTAAACATGCAGGGCTGAAGATAAAGATAAACACTGTAGTCGTCAGAGGATGGAATGACGATGAAGTCATAGATTTTGCAAACTTTGCTCGAGAAACCGGGCATATTGTTAGATTTATTGAATTCATGCCTCTGGATGGATCTGGAATTTGGTCGCCAGATCTTGTTGTAAGCAAGAGTGAGATTATTTCGAAAATAAGAAAAAATATCTGTAATATGGAGGCATCAGAAAGTATCGTTAACAACAATGGTAAGACATCATCAAATGACGGCGGGGCGGCGCCGGCTAAGCTATATTCTTTTATTGATGGAAAGGGCACAGTAGGATTTATCCCCTCAGTGACAGAGCCATTTTGTGCACAATGCGATAGATTAAGGATAACTTCTGATGGAAAGCTTCTTACTTGTCTTTTTGAAAATCCTGGTCGAGACATTAAGGGTTTGCTGCGTGGTGGAAAGGCTGATCAAGATATTGCAAATTACATTTTGGAATCAACACGCAAGAAGCCTGAGGGGATAATAAGCATCATAAGATCCAAGGCATTAAAACCATCTCTGAATTTGATGCATACAATAGGAGGATGATGAGATCGTATATTGAGTGACATAGAAGAAATAGAAGAACATCATCCACAATTTATTACTTTAAAAGTCAAACCATTTGCAATTCTGAAAGACATAATCGGCGCACAGCAAATCACATTAAAGATTCCTCAAAAACAAGAGAAGAAAATAACTGTTGCTGAGTTAAGGAAAAGGATCCTTGAACTTTATCCTGAAATCTCGGCACAAAGGATTGCAATGGGGATTGCTGTTAACGCCAAGATTGCAAATGATAAATCAATCATTCGTGATTCTGACGAAATAGCACTACTGCCACCTATCAGCGGTGGTTATGATGATGATGATGGTGGTGGTTAGCGGTTATGTTCTCTATATCCGAGCATCCAATTGACGTTGATACGTTGCTAGCAAATGTCAAGGATGACTCTGCAGGTGCAACAGTTCTTTTTTTGGGTACGGTCAGAAACCATAACGATGCCTATGCAGTATCTGCAATTTATTACGAAGCCTACATCAGAATGGCAGAAGAAGTCATGGCTAGAATTGAAGCAGAATCAGTTAAGAGATGGAACTTAAAAAAGTTTGCTGCAATACATAGAATTGGCAATTTAAGAGTAGGAGAAGTTAGCATCGCTATTGCAGTATCCTCTGAGCATAGAGCTGAAGCCTTTGAAGCAGGCAGGTATGCTATTGACCGAATTAAGTCCGAAGTTCCAATCTGGAAGAAGGAGACAATAACCGGCCGAGGCGAAATGTGGACTCAAGGCACGCCAATGGGCAAGAGTTGAAAAATTTATGGGGATGTTCGATGTTATAGACAAGTCAGAAACTCTCAGAACCGCAACTGCAAGGGCAACCATAATAGTAAGCTCTGAAACCATCCGCTTAATCAAGGAAGGAAAATCTCCAAAGGGAAACATAGTTGACGCCGCCAGAATCTCTGCAACAATGGGAGCCAAGCGAACCTGGGACTTGCTGCCCTATTGCCATCCTATACCAATAGATCATATTAAAGTCGATGTTTTGATTAAAACAGAATCTATAGAAGTAGACGTACAAGTAAAAACTACATGGAAGACAGGTGTAGAAATGGAATCGCTTACAGGTGCTTCTATTGCAGCACTTACAATCTATGATATGCTAAAGCCCCTGGACGAGTCAATGTCAATAGAGTCTATCAAGCTTTTGGCAAAAAGTGGAGGTATAAAGGACTTTTATGAAAGATACGATAAGCCCTTGAAGGCGATTGTAATAGTTATCAGCGATTCAGTATCAAAAGGAGAACGACTAGACAAGTCCGGCAAGCTTGCTGTTGAAAGGCTCCAGCGCAACGGATTTGAGGTCATTGATTATAGGGTCGTACCTGACGATGCAAGTCAGATAGAGTCGTCATTGCTAATTGCATGCGACAAAATGAAAGTAGACCTCGTACTGACATGTGGGGGAACGGGTCTTGGGCCGCGTGATACCACTCCTGA
Source organism: Thermoproteota archaeon (assembly GCA_030861405.1). Classification (GTDB taxonomy): domain Archaea; phylum Thermoproteota; class Nitrososphaeria; order Nitrososphaerales; family Nitrososphaeraceae; genus Nitrososphaera. Next base: position 4,963 of record JALZFS010000075.1, read on the forward strand.
AGTGACCAAGAAGGTCTTGGAAAAGGAAGTCATAGGAATCTCTGAAGCGCTTCGGATGCACGGGCAAAAAAGAACGCCTTTGTCAATGCTGTCTAGGGGAGCAGCTGGTGTTAGAGGCAAGACAATGGTTGTAAATATTCCTGGCAGTGCCAAGGGAGTGTCCCAATCGCTAGATGCGCTCATTCCTGGCATACTCCATGCATCGAAGATGCTAGGAGGTCATGGACATTAACAATGAAATTGCTCTTGTTTATATCGCGCCTCTTTTCTTCGGGATAAGTTTCATTTATTCTAGTGTAGGATTTGGTGGCGGCAGCAGCTATATCGCAATTCTTGTACTTTTTGGAATTAGTCTATTTGCTGTTCCCCCTGCAGCACAGATACTTAACATGATTGTAGCCAGTATAGCAATGCTCAGCTATGCAAAAGCTAAACACCTTTCTCTGAAATTCTCTGTACCTTTTTTGTCATCTGTACCTTTTGCCTTTTTTGCGGGAACAATTGCTCTTCCAGAACAGCACCTCGCGTTGATCTTTGTGCTAGCATTGTTTGCAGCATCAGCAGCGCTGCTTCTCTCCGGAATAAGAGGCAAGTTTGGAAAGTTACGAGTGGGTAACGTCAAGGGACGTATGCTATGGGATATACGGAAAACCGTATTAGTTGGAATTCCTGCTGGAGCTATCCTAGGTTTAGTTGCCGGGCTTGTAGGTATAGGCGGCGGAATATGGCTCTCCCCCTTGCTCATACTTAGTGGGATGGCTGATCCAAAACGAGCTGCAGCAACTTCCAGTCTATTTATTGTAGCAAACTCCGTTGCTGGTTTTTTTGGACAATCCGTAAGCAAACCTATTGATTTTACAATTTTGTTGCCTCTGGCCTTGGTAGTGTTGGCAGGCGGAGTGATAGGATCTAGGTTGGGTGCATTAAGATTGGATCACGACAAAATCCGGGTCATAGTTGGTACAATAGTGGCCGTAGCTGGAATTAACCTAATGATCAAATTCTTGTTTGCTTGATTTTTTTGTAGAATCATAGTATACCTAGACGACTTGATCATGCCCCTACATTTTCCTCTATTGAATGATAGCCTGTTGCTCCACTGGGATAGTTATCTCTAATTTCTGAGGTCTGTGTGTTGCCAGCCTTGTCTGTTGCTCTTACAACTATATTGTATCTTCCTTTGCTTTGCGGAATCCAATCCAGAGCCCAAAGCACCCACGAGTTAATAGAAAGCGGGTCCTTCGTGGTTGCTGTCTGCCATGTATTTCCACCATCTGTGCTGACTTCTACCTTTGATATTCCTCTGTCACCAGCAAAGGCTATGCCTGCTATTGGGCTCTTATTTCCAACTGTTATATTTGCAGAAAGTTCTTCAAACCTGTTGCGAAGTGCATTTCCGGGGAATACAATCTTTGAGTGTGTTTGGTATTTGGCATTATTTGCCCATCCTCTTCTCTGCCAAAATCCCTCATAAACCCTATCTACAAGTTCAATCTCTGTTATCCACTTTGCATTCATCATTCCATATAATCCCGGCACGATGGCTCTTACAGGATAGCCATGTTCTGTTGGCAATGCTACACCGTTCATCTCATATGCAAGTATCGTTCCATCCATTAGGCCTCTGTCAAGGGGTATTCCAACATCATAACCGTCAACGCATCTAAACACGATATAGATCGCTTGAGGCAGGACCTGAGCCTTTTCAAGTAAGCTTTTTAGTGGCACACCCTTCCAGTATGCAGTGCTAATCAGATCGCCTTCAATCTTATCGCTGATGCATTCCAGCGTGGCATATTCAGCAATAGAAGGCATCGCCTTTAATTCATCATATGTAAACTGCATTGGACCATTCTTTACAAGGCCTCGTATATTGAGCCTCCAGCTATTTGCGTCAACGGATGGTACAATGATGTTTGTATCTATGCGGTAAAAATTGTCGTTTGGAGTTACTTCAGAATCTACAAGGGGGGCAAGTGCCTGTTGTGCAAATATGCTGCCTGCCGGGATATTAGAGGCAGGTCTAGGCGTTACTGGGCTAAACGCGGGTCTTGAGTGTTGACCGCTATTGAAAAAGCCTCTTGCCCAGAAAAAGAAGGCAACCACCACAACTGTACTTGCTGCCATTGTGAGGAATTGCTTCCTACTTATCCTTTGTGCACGTGAGGTCGACACTGAAATTGGTTTATCTGGGTTATCTGTTGTTCTTGCCGTAGTTGTGTATTCGTACCTGCTGCTTTTTGCTGCACCCCCTCTTTGAAAGAGATATGATAGCATACGGCCAAACGCTACGTTTGGTAAAAGCATGAAGAGAAGAACATACTGAATCTCTGATGAGCTTGTTAGTAGTTCATTCAATTGCAAGAGCAATGCACTTATTGCGACCATTACAAAGTACGGTATAAAAGAAAGTTGAAACAGGTTTACAATAGAGCGCTTATTGACAAGTTTGATGTATATTTTGTGAAGCAGCAGGGCAAGAGCTCCATATATTGCCAAGTTGACAATAATTGCTATTATGAATGCTGAGTATTTTGCCAGTGAGCCAAATGTCTCCACAGAAAACGATTCTGCCTGTCCAGGAGTAAGCGAGAATAACGTTTGAGACGCAAGCTCTGGCATGAATAATCCACCTGCGACTATCCTAAAGGCAGCAGCTACTATTAGAGCAACGCTTCCAGCGATGAGACC
>JALZFS010000098.1 GCA_030861405.1 Thermoproteota archaeon
TTGGAGATGTTACCATTACCAATGACGGCGCTACAATTCTAAAAGAAATAGATGTACAGCATCCTGCAGCTAAGATGATGGTTGAGATTAGCAAAGCGACAGACAACGAAGTAGGAGATGGCACGACCTCCACCGTCGTTCTTGCTGGGTCCTTACTGTCAAAGGCTGAAGATCTAATAGCAAAGAATGTTCATCCTACTGTCATAGTTGATGGTTACAGAATGGCTTCTGAAAAGGCTATTGAACTACTAAAGGAGGCATCACTGAAGGTTGATGCAACTGACAGGCAAATACTCAGCAAGATAGCCCATACCAGTATGGCTTCTAAGCTTGTATCCGCCAATGCAGCTCCCATCTCTAAGATAGTGATAGATGCAGTTCTTGCTGTGGCAGAGAAGCTTGGTGATAATAATTTCAAAGTAGATGCTGACAACATCAAAGTGGAAAAGAAGGCAGGAGGATCTATCGATGACACTACGCTCATTCAAGGCATTGTGCTTGATAAAGAAGTCGTACACGGAGCTATGCCAAAGCGGGTTGAAGAGGCGAAGATCGCCTTACTTAATGCAGCGTTGGAGATTGAAAAGACTGAAATGAGTGCAGAAATTCGCATATCGGACCCGCATCAGATGCAAATGTTCTTGGAAGAAGAAAATCGAATGCTGAGGTCTATGGTGGACAGAATATCTGCTTCAGGAGCAAATGTCCTTCTGTGTCAGAAGGGAATCGATGACTTGGCGCAACACTACCTCGCAAAAGCAGGGATACTATCTGTTAGAAGAGTGAAGGAAAGTGATATGAACAATCTCGCAAAAGCCACTGGTGGTAGGGTGCTATCTAATATAGATGAGCTTTCAGCCGGTGATCTCGGGTATGCCAAACTCGTGGAAGAACGCAAGGTGGAAACTGACAAGTGGGTATTTGTTGAAGGGTGTAAGAACCCCAAGGCTGTCTCTATCCTAGTGCGGGGCGGATCTCAACGGGTTGTTGATGAGGCCGAGAGGTCAGTTCATGATGCCATAATGGCTGTCAAAGATGTCGTAGAATACCCCTACATTACGGTTGGAGCAGGAGCTCCTGAGGTCTACGTATCACAAAAGATAAGGGAATGGTCGGCATCTCTTTCGGGAAGATCTCAACTTGCGGCTGAAAGATTCGCCGACGGTGTAGAAGAAATTGCAATAGCGTTGGCGGAAAACGCAGGAATGGACCCTCTTGATACTCAGACACAGCTTAGATCTAAAGCTGCAATAGCCAAGCCGAAGTATGGTGTCGATGTAATTAACGGAAAAGTGGCTGATATGGCCGCAAAAGATGTTTACGAACCACTTAAAGTCAAGGAACAGGTGATAAGTGCCGCCACAGAGGCATCATCTATGATCTTGAGAATAGATGATGTAATTGCTGCGTCTAAGCCTAAAGAGGGCCCCCCTAGACCCGGCCCTAGCCCTGATATGGATATGTAAAGATCTACCCTTCCTCTATTTTCTTTTTCATTTTTACCCTACTTTCAAATGCTATTTGACTATTCTAAGATGGAAATAGATTTCTTCTTGTCAACAACTTTTCAATATCTTCTGCTGAATTATGCATGTTATTCAAGTAAATCTTATCCTGTTTATATATTGATGGCAATAAATGCCATCCTGTTCAAATAGAATATAGTGTATTAACTAAAACAAGCCCAGAATTACCTGTTCCTCTTTAACACAATAAAGTCTCCGATATCCTACTGATATGCTTAATCATGTGCCATATTCAATCTGACTATTTGGAAAAAGAAGAGTTCTTGCATAAAAAAGGATAGACAAGATATCTTAGACATCACATTTCTAACAGAGGAAGACCTGCTTTGACGACCGTCAAGACATTACTGGCTGGGTAATCTTTGGCTCTTGCGGTAAGTTTCTGCGTGTTCTGTAGAAGGTTCCATTATCTCGGAGAAGTCCACGTACTGATCCTATCACAAGCGCTGGGGTTGTTACCATCATGAGTGCAACTAAGCTCAATATGTCCTTAATGCCGTAACTTCTTACTGGCCGACATATCTTTGCTCCAAGTGTTATGCGTACTAAAAATGCTGCCAGATTTGCACCCTGCAATGAAAAAGATACCTCTACCATATCCATCAACTGGTGGCTGCTGTAATGCCCTAATAGAAACACTGGAATTAGCACTGCATTGATTATCCCAACACCTAAAACAAAAGTATATTTTGCATATTGTAGACCGTTCAAGAATAATTCGACCTTATCAACTCTAGAAAGCATTTTGCTTCCTGCTATTTGTCTGATTTTCTTTCTTAAACCCCTTGTATGACCTTCACTAACCCTCACTCGTTGTCTAAAGTAAGCAGCGAGATCCGTTGTTGCCTCACAATAAGAAACCAATTCCTTATCAAATATAATTTTTGGTCTAGGCAAAATCTCTGCTCGCTGATCGTAGAGCACACTCTTATGAGACTGATAGGAAACTTGGTTATTATCAGCCAATATTGCAAAATCTGATGATACTTGATTGATGCAGTACAAATCTAATGTCAAGTCCCAGTCCTCGCAAATATCATTAGAAAATTTAACTGATTTAACTAACTCTGATTTTATCATAAAAAGACTCCCTGTTATCTGCACCGGGAGGTTCAGGATCTCCTTGGCAGCAAATTCGATCATATTCCGTTGAGCAAGTCGAAAATCGATTGCTCTTGAAATCCAGTTACCTTGGTTTACATTAATCCTTGCGCTGTCTACTTCTTCTAGATTGCTCTTTGAAATAGGAAAACCTTGTATTGCTAGTACTGACGCTTGATTGTCATTGTAAAAGGATTGCTTCTCTGTAAATCGTGATACAAACCTCTCGAGCGTATCTGTTTGTAGGACGTTGTCCGCATCAACTACCAATACATTAGATGCTCTTCTGTCCATGACCCCAAGCCCCACATTTAAAGCCCCTCCCTTCCAACCCGCTCTATTATCTCTGTGAATGACCTTAAGATTCTGAAAATCTCCTAACATGCATTGTAATTTTGGATATGTATCATCGGTTGAATCATCTACAATTATGATTTCGAATTTGTCACTAGGATATGTCAAAGCAGTGAAGGATTTTAAGAGTCTCTCAATAACAATTGATTCATTGTGAGTTGCTACAAGTAATGAGATGAATGGATGCTCATTGTCGCTCCACTGTTTAGCGGTTCTATTGCAAATCCTAGTATCCAAATTATCTTCCACAAAATTGTGTTGTTCCTCAGGTGATAAAGCTGGACAGAATAGCGATGACCTACTTGCAGGGGCTTTTTCTATAGTAACTCTACCCTGTGTATTTTTGTTCTTCTCAGAGAATGTGTCATGTTTTGCATCGGAGCGTGGATAGCGGTTACCTGTACTATTGTTATTATCTTCCTGTTTTCGCCCCTGCGCCCAACCATGAATTTGCATTCTTGCATTAGTCTCTGATAGAATATTTTCCTGCATATTTGCAATCGAATGTTGGAGGTGTTCGTGTTTGTTAAAAACTCGTTTTCCATGATTGAGATCTAATGCATTGTCGTGGAGTGATTTATTATGTATATTATTTGATTTTGCCTTTATAATTGTGCGGAGAAAGATAAGAGACCTTAGCGAGTATATTGAAAGTGTAAGAGCCAAAACTATAGATAACCACACTAAGGCATCAAGAATCAAGACTCATTACAATAACACGGATGAAATTATAATTAAGTTCGCCAAAAAATTCTGCTTTTGATTTCAAGTTGATTCTATTATAAAAATAAAGGATATAATCAAACTAATGTGATATTCAGTTTGATCATATTGGGTAATCTTCTTGGCTGATCTGTAGTGTCTAATAAATACAAGGATCTTCGCTCCTATATTTTGGATAATGTCTAAAAAAATCAAGGTAGCAGTGGCCGGAGTTGGAAATTGCGCCTCTGCTCTCATTCAAGGTATAGCGTATTACCGTACGAATAGGAAAGAGACTAAATCAAATGATCCAATTGGACTTACTTCATTTAATTTGGGAGGATACGACCCCGGAAGCATCGAATTTGTAGCAGCATTTGATGTCGTGGATTCTAAAGTGGGAAAAGACTTGTCTGAAGCAATTTTTGCAGAGCCCAACAATACAGCGAGGATAGCGAATGTTGAGAAGTCAGGTATACTTGTTGAAAAAGGAGAAGTTCTAGATGGTTTAGGGAAGCACTATCGTGAGAAGGTGCGGGCATCTGATAAACCATCTGTAAATGTTAGCAATATTCTGAGAGATAGTGGAGCCGAAATCCTTCTCAATTATCTTCCAGTTGGAAGCAGGCAGGGAACTAGATATTATGCTGAAGCTAGTCTTGATGCAAACTGTGCTTTTATTAATGCAATCCCAGTCTTTATTGCATCAAATGCGAAATGGCAGCAGGCGTTTGATGATCGCGGATTGCCCTGTGCCGGTGATGACGTTATGAGCCAGCTTGGCGCCACTGTCGTTCATAAGACCCTGGTGAAGCTATTTGTAGATCGAGGAGTTAAGGTGGACCAGACCTACCAGCTCAACATTGGAGGTGATATGGACTTTTACAATATGTTAGATGAGGAGCGATTGGAAGACAAAAGGGTAAGCAAGACAAGTGCGGTAGCTGCAATGGCACCTTATGAAATACCGATGAGGATTGGGCCATCGGACTTTGTGCCCTCCCTAGATAACGACAAAGTATGCTACATATATATGAAAGGAAGATATTTTGGCAATATCCCAGTTGAGCTTGATTTGAAATTAAGGGTGGTTGATGCATACAATAGCGCAGGTGTTATGATAGACGCAGTAAGGGCAACCAAGATAGCGCTTGACAGAGGTATTTCTGGTCCACTTGAAAGTATATCTGCCTACTGCTTCAAGCATCCACCTATGCATTTGCCTTACTCAATTGCGAAGTCGAATTTTTCGGACTTTGTTGAAGGCAAAAGGGAACGATAGCTTGGAACAACATAACATATGCATAGTATTGATAGCGATCTATCTAGCTTTCGCGCAACCATGCGGACAAGACGGTTCTGGCAAAAGGGAACTGGAATTGAGCAGTACAACATATAATTAGCCCATACGAAAGCTAACCTGATATCTATCATTGGTGCACATTAAGAAACTTGAAGTATATGGCTTCAAATCATTTGGTTTTAAGAAAACTGTAGTGCACTTTGAGAAAGGCTTGGTTGCCATAACTGGACCGAACGGCTCAGGTAAGTCTAACATTCTTGATGCAATTATGTTTGCAATAGGTGAGAATAGCCCTAAGCTCCTAAGAGTCGATAAACTACAGTCGCTATTTCATGATAGTCAGAACAGCGGACACCGCCTTATACGCGTAAGCCTCACATTTGATAATGCGGACAGGGGTATACCTATTGATTCTGATACAGTGACTTTGACACGGGGAATAGAGGGCCAGAATGGTGAGAGCCAATACTCTCTAAATGATAAGAAAGTAACTAAGGCTGCCATAACGGAACTTCTCCAAGTAGTTCTGGCGGCTCCAAATAAGCTAAACATAGTGCAGCAGGGAATGATCACAAGAATTTCTGAACTTAATTCCGAAGAACGCAGAAAGATAATTGAGGATATCGTAGGCCTCTCGTACTTTGACGAAAAGAAAACTGAGGCTCTGGTCCAGCTAAACGAGGCCGATAGGCGACTCGAGATTGCATTCGCAAGGCTTGGTGAGGTCAGAAACCGCATAGATGAGCTTGAGATAGAGAGAAATGATCAGTTAAGGTATAATCATCTGGACAGAGATCTAAAGAAGTTCAAGGCTGTGCAGATCTCAAACAGTCTACGAAATATAAGGTACAAACTTGCCAAAAGCAGCCAGATCCTTGAATCAAACAACCAGAAGTCATCTGGGCTTTCAAAGCGAATTGAGGAGCTGCAATTAGAGATCGAAAAGTTGGAGGAGGAGAAGGCAAAATTCATTCAACAAGTCGATGCTGCTAGCAAGGCTAAGGCGCAGGTTGCGATGAGAATAGCAGGGAGCGTCCACGACTCAGAGCGAACAAAGGCTATGGTGGGCGAGTTCGAACGCCGAATAGCCGACATAGAAAGGAGGCTGCCAAGCATCCGACTGAGCAAGCAAGCCGCAGTAAATCGCGTAGTAGAGGCGCGCTCTGAAGTCGGCAGACTTGAAGCAGCAATACAACAAAAGAAAGAGATCATCACACACCTCAAGAGTAAGCTAGATAGAATTGATATCGAAATTGATAGGGTAACAACTAAGGCCAGTAAATATGACACTATTAGGAACACAATGGAGAAGAGGCTTGCAAGACTGGCGTCGCTAAAGGGTCAGATTGAGCTCGCTGCGACTAGACTCGAGGAAAAAATGAAAACAATCAATTACAAGAAGAACTCTAACGACTCCGCGTTTCATCTGCTACAGTCAGAAATTTCAACTATAAGAAGCCGAAAAGCCCAACTTGAAAAATCGTTTGAAGTTGAGGATGCAAAACTTCATGAGGCAATCAGACTCGCTGCTGATCTTGCACGCAAAAAAGAAAGCCTCGAAAAGGAACTAACAGAATCTACTGGAGTATTGGTGCATGCGGAGAGTCTTGCTAACAGATTTGAGGAACGAGCAAGCATAGCCAAGAATGCCATGAATGAAGACGTTGCAATTGCAGAATTAATCAAACAAAAGGATACCTTTGGCATCCTAGGCCTTGTGCATGATGTAATAAGATGGGATAAAAGTTACGAGCGGCCGATGCTTGCAGCAGGCTCCGAATGGATGAAGGCGTTTGTAGTTCGTGATATCACATCGATGTTACTGATTGCAGAATATGCCAAGCGGTATAAGTTTCCGCGTCTCCGAGTAATACCTCTCGACGCAATCAGCCGATTTCAGGAAGAACAGAATATGCCTCGCGACGATGTCAATGTAATTGGCAGGTTATCGGATTTTGTACAGTCGAGCTATGTTAAGTTATCATCATTCTTGTTCTCAGGTACCCTGCTTGTTAGGAATTCGTCTAGCGCGTTCATGCTAGCAAGGCAAGGCTACAGAGCTGTGTCAGCTGACGGTGAGCTCTTTGAGCCCATAGTAGGCTCAATGTCAATTGACTTTGGGGGCAAGATAACAGATATGACAAAGGCAATTTTTTTTGGAGAATCCGTCGAAAAGCTTCGTATGATGATAACGAAGCTCTCCAAACTGATCGAGAAAAAGAATGCTGAGCTTCAGGGCCTTTATCCACGGATAGCAGGATGTGAATCCGAGAGAATCCATCTGGAACTTCTTGTAAAGGACATTCAAAGAAGGATTATTGATGAAAAGGAGTCATTGGAAGTAAGAGAAAAGTCGATATCAGGGATAACCCTGGACAACCATGCTCTCAAGTCGGAGGTAGATTCTTTAACTGAAGACCTCAAGAAATATTCAAGGAGGCTTAGCATTCTAGTTCCTGCTATGGAGAAGCTATCCCTAAGGATACAGCAGGTAGGCGACGAGCCTTCAAGCAGAAATGAGCTTGCTGAGAAGAACATAGAACGTAATAACATAATCAGAGCAATAGATGCCGCCAACATTGAGCTTGGCCACACAAAATCTACGCTTAGCGCACTCGAAGCCAAAATAGAACTCGACATATCACAGGAACATCAAATGGAGCAGGAGAACCAACGTCTAATTGTGGAACTGGATGAGCTTAAGCTCCAGACAGAGGAGCTTCGTAGGAAATCCCAATTCTTGGAAGCAGAGCTCAAAGAACTCAGGGATCAAGAACAGAATATAATTGCGTCCTCGGGAAGTGAGTATGGCGTGCTGCAAGAATACGAGGGCAGGCTAAAGGCACTATCAGAAACCGAACGCAAACTGTCAAAGGAGCACAACGTAATAGAACGAGAATCAGTATTGCTCCGAAAAGAGGTTGCAGATCTAAATGTAGAAGAGTCCCGGCATCTACAGGATCTGTTGCACCTTGGTTATACTAACCTCCTTGAAGAGATAGATGTCAACGAGATAATTAAAGAGTTAACTGAAGAATATGAAGTAGTCAAGTCAAGGATCAATCTCCGCGCAGCAGAGGCATATGCACAGGTAATGGAGGGTTATCGCAGCATGTCAACCAGGCGCAACCAGCTTGAAACTGAACGTAACTCCATTGTATCATTCATCGAGCAGATAGTGAAAGACAAGGAAAAAGTCTTTATGGATGCATTTCACAGGGTCGATAGCGATATCCGTGCGACGTTTGAGAAAATGGCAGGAGGTCTAGCATGGCTTGAAATTGAGAATCCTGTGGATATATTTTCAAGCGGCGTGATGCTTCTGGTTCGATTCCCTGGTAAAACTGTTCCTCGCGAGTCGACGACTCTGTCGGGGGGAGAAAAGACCATCGCGGCTACAGTGTTCTTACTTGCCCTGCAATCGCTCAAGCCCTCGCCGTTCTATTTAATGGATGAGGTAGATGCGCATCTTGACGCTGAGAACACTGAGAGATTGTCAAACGTCCTATTGGAGCGCTCAAAAGATAATCAGATAATCATGGTCACGTTGAAAGATTCTACTGTAGCGAAAGCTGCTCTTATCTATGGCATTTATCCAAGAGAAGGAACATCCCAGGTTGTAAAATACAAGAATCCTGAGCAGGTATCACTTGCTGCCTTAGGCGGAAACAAGCTATAATACTGGCAAGCTAGCGGCCCAGGTGCTCTATCTTCATTGACCACTATTTTACTGCATTAGAGCAGAATGCTGACTGTGTCATTTATACCGAGCTAGGCAATAGCGGTTGTCAATGTGGCAGGTGGAATTTTCAAGCGCCAGTATTGTCACAATGGGTGACATAGTACCTGTCCTTACCAACATGATGGCAATTGGCCTATACCATTCTTTGCGATACAATAGCTGTAAGAAGTGACTGCAATATGATGATATTTAGCTACCATAGGTCTCAGCTAATGGCTGCTGCACTTCCCAATGACATGGCGCTAGCAAATTTCAGACTAGGTCTTGAAGTTTTTGGATGCTATATCGCAACAAGTAATCAACATTGCTCAAATGCTGCTGACAGCTGCCACTGGTCACGCAGGCAACGCGTCTATGATCTTTCTGCTTAACGCACAAGGTGATAAGAGTATCATATTCTGATGCCGTCATAATGATTGTCTTGTACTGTATATCCTCTGTATCAGTCATCATTATTGCCGCATTCATTGCTCATAGCACAGAATCGTCATACTGGATCCACTTTTATTGCTTCTCTGATAGTAAAAGTGGAAGCAATGAGCTCTTGTTGCACTATGCGATAGAGAACTCCATACTATTTGGGAGTGCTAATATGGTCTTGATCATCAAGACACATAACCACAACAAATAAGTGGATGGCGTAGTGTATGTTCATAATCTGCATACTTCGACATATCGACTGGTATGGATACAAGCAATTACCGCCTATATTATGCATAATAGGTGCAAACGCCGCTAAGCGAGCTAAGATGCTTACCGACCGCTATCTATAACCTAGACTACTATACGTTTAGGAGAGCCCGAGCACCGGATATCATTTATGCGAATAATAATAGAGATGTAGTGATTTCTGCTTTGGCTAGTCTATCTCTTACAGGTAGTTTCGACTATTAGGTTTTATAGCTCGCTTATGTGGAACTTAGACATACAGCCTGTGCACTCGTAGATTTCATCGCCAATGGGACCAGATACATTGAACTTGACAATGGTAGTACATTTTGGACATCTTCCGTCGACCCTGCGAGATTTTCTTGCTGGCCTTACAAGGGTTTTTCTCCTTCTACTACCCATGGACGTGCAAGAGAACACGCTGCCGTTTTATAAATTAAGGTGTACTAACGAAGCTTCATATTTTGTTTTTATTCCCTATTATCTTCGCCCTTAGAGTATCTATCCATGACGAATTTCCACTTTGGTCAACTGAGAATGGCTTCATCAAGCTGACAAATCTTAGTAATAGTTACTTACTTAATCTTGACACATTTTTTGGCTTTATTATTGTACCTTAAACCGCATGCCACGAAGGATAAATTAGACCTATGATATGACTACATTCATTATCTGTTTTCTCTTATTAGCAACTGAGTGGTCGCCAGCATAGCACCCTTCTCTTAGGAGGATTTGCCTACTAGATGTAATGATCCTGAGAAGAAAGGGTTATCGGCTAGAAATTAAAACGTTGGTGATTGAAAGAGCAATATTATTCATTATCTAAATCGTCGATGAATACGCGCAATTGCTTGTTAATTAAGCGGACAAACAGTTTCAGTTATTATTCTAGCTTCTTGCTCAGCTGTGCAAGTCGCCTGCCCTTTGGTGTCAAGCTGTTATAGACTGGATGGTTGCCCTTTCGTTGTGGCTTGATTCTTTTACGCTTGATATAGCCTTCCTTTTCCGCCTGCAATATCATATGGTGCAGGTTGTTGGCGCCTAACTTCTGAAGGAGCATGCGAGTAGGGAGTGAATGGCCCTTCTCCTTATCCAGTACAGTGAGTACTCGCAGCATTGCTCTACGTTTGATTAGGACCTGCAGCAACTCCATGTCTATTTGCAATTGTGTCAATATCTTCCTGTTTAATGAGAATATATAATAGTTACACTTTCGATTTTCCTTTGAACAGATAAAACTCGCTGATATACTATTTTTTTCCTTCTGCCAGCCGTCCAATATTCATGGTGCGAACGTTTCCTAAAAGTTAGGATTCTATACACCTGACCTATCTGTCATCTCGGGTAATACTGCATAGTTTAATGCCAAATTGCTATAATATCGTATGGATTAAACAAAATTCATGGTTCTTATTGCTTCTTGCTATGCAAAATTCAGTTATTATTATATTGCTTTGAGTCCATCTATGGACTGTGGTCTTGCCTAAGAATTGCTCTGCGAAGGTACAAGGAGAAATGTGCCAGCTACCTCCCTCTTATACTGTATCGGTAAACTCGGCTGACGGTGAATATTTGCTTGCAGTAGTATGTGAAGATCACAAAAGCGCCCTCAAAGCTCGGCTTGTTGCAATGCAACATGCAAAAAAGATACCCTATGGCGAGATACACTTCCAGCCTATCAAGCCAGTGGTCACCGATTGCGTAATGGGTATTACCGATGACTATGTTGAGCTAAATGAAAGGATGCGCACACAGAGCAAAAAGCTCAGTTAAGGCTCTTTCATGCTCCTATCGTGATTGTCTTTGTTGTTGTCACTATGATCATTGTCATTTAGATTGTCGCTGTTTTCGAGCGCCCAAGGAAACCATCTTCCGATTAGCTTTGCCCAATCTATCTTAAGTGAAAAATACACAAGGGCGGCAAGCACCGCAATGCTTCCTATTGCTGCTATAATAAGTGAAGAAGTGCTCGTTGTAGCGCCTGATGATAATATGTCTTCGACAAAGGGTCTTCCAAGAAAGATTGAGCCCCACACAATAAATTGATTCATCACGAATTTGCCAGCGAATGTGGCTGTAGCAAATTTCCATGGACTATATCTAGCAAGTCCAAGCGGGATATAGACAATATCATCAGGTATTGGAGTGAGTGCCGCTATGAATGCACCAAACCATCCATACCTACTTACAAGGTTCTGCAAGGGGCGCATTCTCTTTTTCGTCTTATCACTTAGAATTTTGCGCCCATAGTAGCTAATGAAAAAGATTATCGTCTTTGCTCCTACTACGCCAATTGCGCTGGTAAGTGCGATTATGTGTGGGTTAAAATTAGAATTCAATGAAGCAGTTACCAATATAGGAAAATAGGGGATCGGTACAAATGGAATTATACTGAACACAAAGCTGACAACAAGAATACCTATGTATCCTAGTTCCGTATTGAATGGAAATAGATCTTCAAGGCTTAGCAATTAGTATGCCCTTGCATATATTGCTGACTTTTTGCTTTCACGACCGCAGTAGATGCAAACTGCAGGTATATCTTTCTGGTCAAGTGGTATTACCCGAATATCTGCACCTGTCTCTTCCTTTATGCTAGATTCGCATTGTTCTTGGCCACACCAGCCGGCAAGTATAAACCCTCCTCTGCGCTGGATTATTGACCGGAATTCCTCGAAATTGCTGGGTCTGAATGTGTTTTCCTTCATAAACTCAGTTGCTCTTGCCAGCAGGTTTTGCTGTATGCGTGCAAGAAGGGAATTTGCAACATCTACAAGTTTGACTCGCTCTGTTGTATTTTTTTCCCCAGTATCACGCCTAACAAATTCAACCTGTCCTTTTTGAATATCCTTTGGTCCAATGTTGACGCGCAATGGTACTCCCTTCATTTCCCACTCGTAGAACTTCCAGCCTGAAGTATACTCGTCACGGTCATCCATATACACTCTTATACCTGCACGCCTTAATTCAGATTCTATTTCACTTGCCTTTTCCTTAACCGTTTTGGTATTCTTATCCTTGTAGATGGGTACTACTACTACTTGTATTGGCGCTACATGAGGGGGCAGAACCAGACCTTTATCATCACCATGAACCATAATCAGCGCACCTATGAGACGCCACGAAACTCCCCATGAAGTTTGCCATGCAAAGTGCTCTTTGGTGTCCTTTCCAAGATACGTTATTCCGAATGGTCTTGAAAAATTCTGACCCAGATGGTGTGATGTCCCTACCTGCAGAGCCTTTCCTTCGACAGGCATCAATCCCTCAAGTGCAAGAGTATACTTTGCTCCAACGAATTTTTCCTTATCGCTCTTGTATCCCGTTACGACAGGTACCGCGAGATAATTCTCTATCAGATCCTTGTATGTATCAAGTATCATCATGACTTCTAACTCTGCTTCTTGTTCCGTGGCATGCACTGTATGCCCTTCCTGCCACAAAAATTCTGAAGTTCTGATAAATGGCTTGGTGGATTTGATCTCCGCTCGAAGGGCTGTATTCCAAAAGTTGATCTTGAGTGGCAAATTGCGGTAGCTTGTTATCCATTTTGAAAACATCGAGTATGCAAGGGTTTCAGATGTCGGCCTTAGCGCTAACTTTTCATCAAGCTCCTTATTTCCTGCTTTGGTTACCCAGAAAACTTCCGGAGTAAAACCTGCGAAATGCTCTTGCTCCTTAGACAGTAAGCTTTCAGGTATCATCAGAGGCAAAAATCCATTCTCGTGACCGGTCTCTTTAAGACGGCTGTCAAGAATAGCTCTTATTGATTCCCAGATTGCGTAACCGTACGGGCGAAGCACAATGAATCCTTTGACTGTGGTATAGTCAGCAAGACCTGTCTTGAGGACTGTTTGAGTATACCACTCGCTGAAGTCTATATCTCTCTTGGCTGTTATCCCCATTGCTTCCCTCTCAGAATCCACGTTGACATTGGCAAAACTAGTAGGGTTTATGAAGTTTATTGTATGGCCTTTATTCTTACTTTCCTCACAATCTTGCTTTTTCTAAGCTTCCATCATCTACCTATAATGGAGTTTATGTTGTACAAGCACAGCCCTATGACTCTTTTCGATTGACATGATCTTGATAGTCCGCCAACCAAAAATTGATCCATTAGACGTAAGCTACAAGAGACCTGAGCCTGCACATTGAGGATGCTCGGAAATTATGTCGACTCTGCCACATTAACAAAATTATTTGATTATAGAGGATCGCCCTTACAATAAACCTTGCCCATTGGTCTACTAAAAAAATTCCTGCAAACATAGCATTGTAGAAAGCCAATCTCCTTGTTCATGACAGGACAATCAACAGCCTCTAACTTCATTCGCTTGAGCATCTTTGGGCTCACACCTTTCAACTTCAGTTTGCCCTTCTGATCCATCATACCAGAGCTCTGGAGCTCAGCTTTAGCTTCCTCTGTAATCCTGACAGGATTTTCCACATCTTTGATGGGAACAACATACTTGATGCCTTCGGGGATAGCCTCGCTCATCGTTATCAAAAATAATAAATGCAGCGCTAATATATCACCCTTTGGTAGGAGGATTCTGTCAGCCAAAATCGGTAATCTTAGTCTGGGCTTTGAACAGCTTACGAAGCCTGCTTTGTTGTGCCACCTCATTTTTTGAGATTGACGTATGAGAACAAGCAAACGACAGTGCGCGATCAAGAGATTCAAATTTTTGGGCTTGCGTCTTCAAAGCCTCACGTACTCCCTCTCTTATTTGCCACACCCCCAGCGGGAACATATATTCAGGATGAATTTCGCGGACTAAGAGGGCTGCCGCCTTTTTACGTCTCTGCGCAAGATGCTCTGCTATTGCAAGCCGCGCAGCAAAATAGGCTCCTGCGGTGTGAGGGTTATGGTTAAGCCTCTTTGCATGCTCATAATCAGCGACCGTTACCGTCTGGCCACCACTCGTAAACCAGTATTCTATCATTTCAAAGTTCCAGCTATCATTTGGCAACAATATGATCGAGTAGTAGTTGGCAAAATGAGAATACTGAGTTACCTCAAACAGGTCGATTGTTGGGTTTCTTTCATTATCTTTTGTAAGCTTGATTGAGATAATATCATCTGTCGCAGAAATGCTCCACCGGGTAGGCACGAGCTTGCGTTTCCTCTTTAATCCCAGCATCCCCATACTGACAACCCGTTGGATGATGCTCGTTTCTACGCCGTTTGTGTACAACTTCATTATGGCATCTGCAGCTTTCAAATCCTTATCATAGTAGGCAGATTCTATCCTTTGGTCCGCAGAAATTGACGATATCTTGAAATCTCTGAGAGGTGCAACTGGCCCAAAAGGTGTGGCTGAAGTGTTAAGTTGAAATTCTTTATTCATCTGGATATCTGGTGCTGATTTTTTTTCAAATGTCGCCTCACTGTCAACAGGTTGTTTGGACATTGCAAGTTCTTGCATAGCTTCAAGGTATCTGCCGGAGATGTTGTACGCATTTATGCCCGTCGTCCCAAGTACAAGTGAAAGGCGATAGTTCTTTATTTCCTCAAGAGTTTTCCCAGCCCATCTCTCGCTCCGATCTAATATTGTGGTATCGCCATGAAGTGGAGGTATCATTGGCCCCATCCTGACCTTCGGATAGCCATGATGGCCCACAAAGAGCGAAGGTGGACTTGATCCATGCATTTTGTCAATCAAATCATTACTGGAATTTGCCTTGAGAAATCGTATCCAATTCTGCTCGTGTTCTCTCTTTATTTCAGCCGACGATGACAAGCTGACTAGACTTGCACGCGGTCTGGATTTATAGCATTAACATTTTGGAGGCTTGTCTTTTTTGCTTTTTTTACCTCTAATCCTTTTAAGGGCTTTCTGAAGAGGATGGAGGCTGATAGGGCACTACGCTAAAAGAGGATCGGGCTTACTCGAGCTCGTCTGTTTTTGGTATTGTTCATACATTGTATTGTGTGTTCCGTATCCCACTCATTTCTTCGATTTACCATCCACGAAAGCAATAGATCTATCCTCAACTGTACTTGCTGATAGCATAGTTTGAAGTGTATGTGATTGAATACATTACCAAAACTCGAATTAATAGTCGGTAGATGTTCTCTGCGAATACAAGTCAAAATGTCATAGCCAACCAGTTCTCATAGGAGGATTATGTTACGCATATATCTGTACCCTTGCTTCGATCCATCCGCGAAATTACGTAGTACTTTATACTATCAGGCAATAGTTTATAGCGTTAATGAACTAGCTATTGCCCTATAGTAGAGATTGTCGAATGGGCCCGCTAGATAAGAGAATTCTTGCAGCATTGTATTCGAGCATGGTGGACCCTTCAATTTCAGCCTACGATAGGCTAAAGATGCGATTGCCAATAGGCCAAGAGCTCTACAATTCTATGGTAAGCCATCTCATCAAAATTGGTCTAATTGAACAATCAGACTCGACAAAGCTTACGTTTATTGGCCGTGACGCGCTTAAGGTCGTACTTGTAGGCGGAGTATTTGATCTCATACATCCAGGTCACATTCATACACTTAAGGCGGCAAAAGCAGAGGGTGATGTCCTTGTTGTGGTAGTGGCAAGGCAGTCGACTGCTCAGAAGATAAAGAAATATAGAAAAATCTATCATGATGAAAATCTTCGTAAAGACCTTGTGACCTCACTCAATTTTGTCGATCTTGCGCTGATTGGTAAAGAGGGTACACTTTACGACACAGTCGAGTATGTCAAGCCAAACGTAATTGCTCTTGGATATGATCAGGCACATAGCGAAAAAGATATCGCGGAAAACTGCAAGAGGCGGAATCTGAATGTCCAGGTCATAAGATTGTCAACTCCTATACCTGATTCCAAGAGTTCGAGAATAAAGGAAGAGTTAGGTGATTCAATCTATGGCATCTAGGCAATCTGCACTTGCACCTTTATCCTGTCACCATTTTTAAGATTGGCTGTCTGCTTGATCGATATGGGAGCTATTACTTCAACCATACTATCATCGTAGTGTGTCCGTTCCAACACTAGTACGGCAGCGTTGTCTATCGAACCGTCATTTATGGTGGCATGATAACATTTGACCCAACCATAGGTACGTGCACCATCACTAAAGCCGTTGATGAATATTGAAGTATGCTTTCCAAGCTCAAGCCTGGCGTTCATGTATATCTGATCAGTTAGCCTGATATTTAGGGTTCCGGGGTATGGCTCATATCCTAATTTTTCCTTGAATTGTTTTCTATAGCCATCCAGTGACATATAATATGCTCCCTCGCCCATACCTGAGACAATGTCCCCCTCAAAATCGATCGTGGCTGGAGCTGATTCAAGGGCAGCTTTCAACGACAAAAACAGCTTCTGTATTTCCCAGTAGCCTTTATCCGTGACCTTGACTGCGAATTTTTGACCCTTTTTCGATCGCTCAATGTAGCCAGAAGTTTCCAAATCAAGCACATGTTTTGATGCTGCTTGTTGCGACTTACCGATACCTTTTCCAATGTCAGTGGTTGTTATCTCAACAAAATTGTGGCGAGCTCCTTTTGAAAGAAGCTCGATCAACGTTAGTATATGCTGCAGCTTAATTTCAGGCATTTATTTTTACTAGTTACTAATCCCAATGTCACCAAATGTCCTAATTCTGATATCTGCCGGCTTCTTCAAATCTGTCATTCTATGTCCTACGATGTACTCTATGCCTGCCTTGTCTGCTGCATCTACGAGCCTTTGGGTGACAATGCCATCTATTACTAGTAGCTTGCCTCCCTCTGCACTATTAAGTCTCTTGATAACCTCGGACACTGGCACTTTAAGCAATGTATTCATTGAGCCATCCAAAATGATAGCTTCAAGGGTCTCATTTATCTGTGGGTATGCATCGCGGACTGCCGACAGTATCTCCGGCCTATCCTCAATTAGAATCTCTTTTGAAGACGGCTGAGGTGGCGGCTGCTGCACTGGCTCTTGCTGTGGAGCATGGGAAGTACGATATTCCTCTCGTGGTTCCCTCTCCCTTCTAATGTGTCTCCTGTCATAATGTTGTTGGTATACTTGTTGCTTTGCAGCAGGAATTTCAGGAGAGAATACATCTTTGAGGATTTCAGATATCTCCAGCGGACTACATTCTTCGACTTCTTTGCCCGGCGGCGCCCTCAGTACCTTGTCTATCTTGACGACACCGTGCAACTCCTTCAATATGAGGTCGCCTGCCCGATCGCCATCGAGAAAAGCTACAACGCGCTTGCCCTCTGTAAGCTTTGTCACAGATTCATCAATCCTTGCACCTTCTATTGCGATGGCATTGTCGTAACCTGCGCGTAGAAGATTAACGACATCTGCCCTTCCTTCCACTAAAATTATCCAGTCAGAATCAAATACTCCAGTGCCGCATGCGAGCTGTGCCTTGCCAAAGCTTGTAAGCTTTCCTGGCTTGCTCGCGTCATAAACATCTTTGAGCATCTCTTCTCCTTCGGTTATCGTTCTTGTGGCCCAATCCTGTACTATCTTTCTAGCCCTGTCAACGATGACCTTTTTCTTTATAGCTCGAATATCGTCAATTCCGCCTAGGTTGAACTTAGCGGGAAAGGGTCCTACCTTATCTATGCTTTCAATGGCTGCTGCGATAAGCGCAGCCGTAGATATGTCTGTACTCATAGGGATAAGTGCATCGCCTTTGGTCATATTGCCCTTGGTTTCTACGTTTACTTCGATTCTTCCGACCTTGGATACTTTTTGCAATTCGTTGAGGTTCATTTCTGGTCCAAGAAGGCCTTCTGTTTGTCCAAAGATAGCACCAATAATATCGGCTTTCTCAACCAGACCATCAACTTCAAATTTTAGCTTAACGTGATATTTTACTATACCTGTGGTGGGCAATTTCTTTCATAACCTCGCAGTTAGCTGGTATATAGCTGAATTTTCTTTGCTCGAATATAAGTGCTTTGTATGTGTAGAAAAAAGAGTCATGTATAAAAATAAAGGTCCTTGCGGCTGCCTGTAATTCCAGACATGGGTGGAGCATAGATGACAAGATCCTCTACATGCCTCACTTTGCCATTTGTTATTCGTGCAAGTGCTCTCTTGTACGATAGGTTAACGCTATGCCTGCTTGACTGAAGCTGCGACACTAGCCTGCTTGTAAGATATTTACCAGTCCTGTCCATATCCAAAAGCAGAATGATTTTCTTGCCGCTGCTGTCATGATTGTCCACGAAATTGGCAATTCCCTTAAAATGATGGAAGACTGTTAGATTTCCTGTGAAGCCTACCCTAGAAAGTGCCTCTGCGTCCCGTCTGCCTTCGACAACAATGACAGAGCCTTTCTCAGATTCTTCATTCAGCATGCATATAAAACTGCGTAGCCGTTCAACAATCTCATAGTCATCGGCTTTATGTTGGTAGCCCACGGCGCATGGGATATGTGGAGTTTGTAAGATTTAATATTTTTCCTTATGGCATAAATACAAATATGTACTCGTATTACATATTGCACAAAATACTGGCGATACAGAATATTCAATGCGAGACGCTTGGGACGCTCGAGCAGATGTTCATGGAAGACGGCTATCATATTGAAAAGGTTAATGCACAGGATCAGCCAATGCCTACCAACCCATGCGATTATTCGGCCATAGTAATCCTTGGAGGCCCGATGGCCGTTTATGACGACTTAACGTACTTGAAAGATGAGCAAGAGCTCATTACAAAATCAATAAAGGATGGTATTCCACTGCTCGGGATATGCCTTGGCTCGCAGCTCATCGCACAGGCTATAGGCGGGCGTGTATATAAGGCCAAAAAGAAAGAAATCGGCTGGCATAGTGTGTACTTGACACCATCCGGGAGAAATGATCTCTTTAGAGGCAATACCCAAGAGATCATCAATGTGTTCCAATGGCATGGTGACACGTATGATCTGCCAACATATGTAAAGATCCTTGCATATTCCGATCTTTATCCACAAGCATTCAGGATCGGATCTGCAATCGGAATTCAATTTCATTTGGAAGTGGATGAATCGCTAATACAAACCTGGATGAATGAATACCATGCGGATGTGGCGGCGGAAAAGATTAGGCCGGAAGGCATATTGCCAGCACCGTCCGAGCTTGATCGGCTGGCAGCTCAGTGCAGACAAGTGTACAACAATTTTGCAGTTGTGTTGAAGAAATGAGTAAGAATAATACAATTGTAAAGATTAGGTAACTATATAAAAGCTAAACCAGTTTTTGTATTAATAAAAATGGCCAGCGAGAAAGTCCAAGATATCTTTAATGATATTTTTTCTAATAGGGAAAAAGTAATTACTGAAGAGCTCGCCAAAGAAGTTCTAAGCGAGTATGGCGTCACAGTGCCAAAGTATGCGCTTGTCAAGAGCGCTCAGGATGCAGAAATGAAGGCGAGGGAAGTTGGTTTTCCGCTTGTCGCAAAGATCGTTTCACAAGACATTCTACACAAGACAGATGTAAAAGGTGTTAAGGTCGGTCTTCAAAATGAGTCTGCTGTAAAGGAAATGTTTGACGAAATGTATGGTAGGCTGAGCAAGCAATACAATGTAAAAGGCATACTGCTTGAAAAGATGGCGACGCCAGGCGGTATTGAGCTCATTGTTGGACTACAGAACGATCCCCAGTTTGGCCCCGTCATTATGGCCGGTATCGGGGGTATTTACACTGAGATCTTTAAGGATGTGTCCTTTAGGGTCTTGCCAATAACAAAAGAAGATGCACTCAATATGATACATGACTTAAAGGGCAATAAAATATTGAAAGGCTTCCGCGGCATGCCGCCTGTTAACTTCGATCTGCTTTCTGAGGCCTTAGTCCGCATTGGCAAATTCGGGACGGATATGGCGCCATACTATGAGAGCATAGACTTTAATCCCATTATATTTTACGAAGATGACTATGTGGTAGTAGATGCCAAGATCCTGTTACGTGAAAAGCCGGATCCCCAAGTTATCTCGAAAGCTGAGCCAAATTCCAAATATTTAGATTTGTTCTTCAACGCAAAGTCTGTGGCACTCATTGGTGCTTCTCCTGAGCCCGGCAAAGTAGGTAACTCTGTTCTAGAGAGCTTGACTAAGCATGAGTATAGAGGGAAGGTCTATCCTGTGAACGCAAAAGGCTATGAGGAGATTATGGGGCTCAAAGCGTATAGGAGTCTTGAAGAGGTGCCTGACAAAGTTGATGTCGTTGTCGTCACAGTTGATTTGAAGTTTGTACCAGATCTACTCAGATCAGCTGCCAAGAAAGATATTCATAACTTTGTTATAATTTCTGGCGGAGGTAAAGAACTTGGAGGTGAGAGAGCTAACATTGAAGATCAGATTAGGGAACTCTCAAAGCAATTACAGATTAGGATTATAGGTCCAAACTGTATTGGTATGTTCAATGGTGATAACCGCCTCGACTGTGCTTTCCAAGGCCATGAAAGAATGATACGTCCTAAGAGTGGCAATGTTGCTTTTCTTTCTCAGAGTGGGACGGTGGGCATCGCCTTTATGGAGGATTCAGACACATTTGGCATGAGCAAGATGATTTCGTATGGCAACAGGTCTGATGTAGATGAGGCCGACATGATTTGGTATTTGTCTGAAGATCCTAACACTCGAGTCATCGGGCTATATGTTGAAGGCTTAGGAGACGGCAGGAAGTTTATGGAGACAGCAAAGAGAGTAATCAAGGAGCGTGGCAAGGCAGTGGTTGTCTTCAAGAACGGAAGGACTGCAAGGGGGGCTAAGCAGGCCGCATCTCATACCGGCTCGCTTGGTGGCTCGTATGCTGTAGTAAAAGGTGCCCTGGACCAGGCTGGCATCATATCGGTCGACAGCTATGAAGAGCTGACAGCTGCTCTTAAGGCTTTATCCTGGCAACCAGTACCAGGTGGGGGGAGAGTTGCAATGGTAACCAATGGCGCGGGGCCCATAATAGCGGCGATTGACCAATTTGAACATCTCGGCCTGCAGGTAGCCGAACTAGATGAACAAACCAAGAAATCACTCAAGGAACACTATCCACCTACGTACGTGATAGGGAATCCATGTGACATTACCGGCTCTGCAAATGCTGATGACTATAGATTTGCTATAGAGTCATTTTTGGCGGATCCGAATGTAGACATCATTATGCCATGGTTTGTGTTTCAAGATGACCCACTTGAAGAGACTATTGTAGATGTTTTAGCCTCTTTCCAGAAGCAAAAGGAAAAGCCAATACTGGTGGCTGCCATGGGAGGGCCGTTTACAGAAAAGATTTCAAAGCAAATTGAGGATAGAAATGTCCCAGTCTATCACTCTGTAATAGAGTGGGTGACTGCTGCAAGTGCACTTGCCAAGTGGGCAAGGATAACCAGCAATGCAAAATAAACTCCATTTTTGTAATATGTGACATATTGCCAACATCTATATCATGCACTCTGCATAATAATTTGAACTTAATAAAGACAGGTCGAACACCGGTAGGGGGGACTGTGATCAATACAATCCTATACCCTATGGATCATTTATCGATCTTCAAATTAGGTTAGGACTGACAACATTATGATAAGAACATTTTTGCCCGAATATCTCATTGAACATAAGCCGATAGATAATCCTGAATAAAGAGGCACAAGCCCTGCATGTCTGGGTATCTTTGAGATAATTATTTTGGTGCTCAAGGCAGCTAGAGGTTAATTGTCGAAATCAGAAATGTCTTGAGCTTTTACATCATTATCTGAAACAATTCCTGATGATTTAAATTAGCTGGAGGCTTCAACATGCTTGTTGCAGAACTCAGCGGTGGAGGCACGTAGGGCCTTTGGACTGTTGTTCGTGGCGGTGTCAATAGCGGTCGGCAGTGCCTCTGTTCTTAGTGAAATTGCATATGCAGTCACTAACTTTCCGTTCTACTATTATGCAATAATTTGGCTTATCAGCTTCGGCGCAGTTTTTGGCGCATTCTCTGCACGCCTTCGTAAGGCTGTACCCGCGATTTTCGGCAGAATGAAGACAAGCACTAGTTGGCCTACTGGGGCAAAGGCTCTCAATGGAGTTTGCTGGGCTGGACCTTTTATTACAATAGGCGCTTTTCCATCACTATATCAATACCTCATCTTGGTCGGCATTGGACTTGGTAACTTGTCTACATATTTCCTGATCAAGAAGTTTAGTGGTACTGATAATCGTGAGCAGCTGATAGTAGCTGTCATTTCTCTTGTCGCAGTTCCAATTGCATTTGTGATCGACAACGTGCTTTTTGCAACACGCCAAGACCTTGCCTTGATGTTATCTAGGATCTTCATAGGACTTGCATATGGAGCAGGAGGAGCATTTGCATTGTTAACAAAAGCGGGCCCGGTGGGCTTCGATCCCACGACTTCCGGCTCTCTTCAGTAGAGATAATTTAGAAGGCAGGCGCTCTATCCATGCTGAGCTACGGGCCCTGCGGCTCTAATCAACATTGTTAATTTAATGATTGCGGGTCAGAAAGGGCGCGTCATTGTTCACCTCAAGTAACCTGAGAAATCGATTGGTTAATGGTATTCAATACTGCAAAGAACCCTTCGTTATTGGAGGGTTCTAAAGCATCTTGTTCTAATAGTAATAGTGGAAGGATTGTTAGACACATAAATTTCATAGTTGTAGTATACGTGGCACTCTCTAGTTACAATCCTTGTAAAAAATTCATATAGATTAAGTAATTAGTATAAATTCTATACCACGAAACTATAATAGCCAGTCGACGAAATCACATGTTGTTGTGTGAAACATGATGGTTGAAAGCGGTAATTCTGATAATGTACAAGCGTTTATCTTAGAACAAATGAACAGAATGTTTGACTTTTGGAGTAACAATCTAAAAATGCCGACGATTGGCCCTACATATGCGTTCTCAAAGGAATTTAGCTCCTACTTTGCTGATTTTATATATCTTGGCAAGGTTATGGTCGAGCATCAAGCTAATATGGACAGCTATTGGTCACTTATGAGTGAGGCTTTTAGAAAGGCAATGAATGATACTATAGACCAAGCTCCAAACCGTCTTGATACAAAAGAAGACATGGAGGGTTACAGGCGTGCCGTCATTGAGGCCTTTGAGGATGCTTTCACTAATCTTTTTACGTCATCTGACTTCTCTGAAGTATACGGCAAATTATTCAGCAGCCAGTTGGATTTATCAAAAGCTACTCAAAGCATATTGGAGAAGAATCTGAAGATGCTAAACTTACCAACACGGACCGAGATTGATGATGTGCTGAAAGAGATTGCAGAACTGAAGAGAACTGTCCGAGATTTGAAGAGGAGCGTTGAACTAAAAAATGACCAAGCAAGATTTACAACCTAATCAGAAGCAGCGAGATATACCGCAGCAAGCAGATCCAAGTAGCAGGGTAAAAAAAGAGCCTATGCTTTTCGAAGAATTTCAAGAAGCATACCGAAAGCTAGAAAAGGCAAGGAGCATCCTGTATGCTGCTGGGAACATTGAGGTAGGCCAGACTCCTAGCGAAGTACTTGTTGAAACACGAGCCTATAGGCTGTTGCATTATCAGCAGATGGTTAGCAAGACAGCTAGGACGCCGATAGTTGTTGTCTATGCACTCATTAACAGGTCATATGTGCTTGATCTCCAACCTGACAAGAGCTGGATTCGCAGTTTACTAAGCCAAGGTTTTGATGTCTACCTCATCGACTGGAAGGCACCCACCATGACTGATAAATATGTTTCATTTGACGACTATGTCAATTGCTACATTGATGACTGCGTAGATATAGTACTGAAGAAGACCAAGATAGATAAGCTTACTCTTCACGGTTACTGCATGGGCGGAACTATGTCGACAATGTATACCGCGTTACACCAAGAAAAGGTAAGGAACCTTGCTGTAATCGCTCCTGTCATAGATGCGCATAAGGATTCCACGGTAATCGGAAACCTCTCAAAGAACCTGGACGTTGACAAGATGCTGCAGGTTACGGGAAACTTGCAGTCTGAGCAAATGTACGCATTCTATTCAACACTAAAGCCCTTTAAGCAGGGTATCAACAAGTACTTCAACCTTGTTCAGAACATTGACAATGAGCAGTTCGTCGACAACTTCTTGCGCCTTGAAAAGTGGTTGTATGATACGCCACCTATAGCTGGCGAAACATTTAGGCAATGGATATCTGATATTTACAAGAGGAACATGCTTGTTAAAAATGAACTGAAGCTGCGCGACAAACTAGTGGATCTATCTACAATCAAGGTTCCATTGCTCAACATTGTTGCCGACGAAGATCATCTTGTATCCCCAGAGTGCAGCGCTCCTCTAAATGATGTAGTATCAAGCACCGATAAACGGCTGATGAGATTCCACACGGGTCATGTAGGAATGATTGCCAGCCTTTACTCCCAGAACAATGTATTGCCAAAGGTCGGACAGTGGCTTAAGACAAGGTCGCAGTAAATGATTTTCATCTAGCGCATGCCATTAATGTTATTTTATAACAGTAGGGGATTATACTCATAGTGATACCAATAATATCTCGTCCCTGGAGATCCAGACAAATATTTCTTTCAAAGTAAAAACACAAAACATCTTTGCCCTTAGCGATCAACTTACACATGAAGATAACATAGGGGAATGACTGTTCTATCATGTTTTACGGCCGCGATAGCATTGCTTTTAGTTCCTCCTATAAACAGAGGTAGAGGGTCCGAGTAAATTGACTTGTAGTTGGGAGATCAACTCCCTACCTCGGTTGCAAGTGAGGCTTGCTCACCTATATGTAGATAGTAGGCAGCGTTTTGATAAATCACAAGTTCTTAAATAAGGTTAAAGCCAGATAAGAACTTCAGCTTACAAAAGTTTTGATTTGAATTATTAGGAAGGACAGCAATAATGAAATCGATGAGTATCAGAATAGAAGGAGAGAAAATAGTTTTTCCCCTCCAGGGGTCGAGTAAAGTAGGATTTGGAAAGGATGTATAAACGACAGGTTTTTCAATGCTCAGAGCAGGAAGCGGTTGCAAGATGCGCAACGCTAGTTACAAATGGAGGAGTAGTAGTTTTTCCAACGGATACAATCTATGGAATTGGCTGCGATCCATACAATGACGGCGCAGTTACACGCATATTTGCGATAAAGGGCAGAGATAAGAAAAAGCCGTTGCCTGTTTTGACATCTAGCGTGCAAAATGCAGAAAGAATAGTCTCACTAGGCAGAACTGGTAGAATTCTTGCCGAAAGGTTCTGGCCTGGTGCCCTAACAATAGTAGCCCCAGTCATTGACCGCAGGATATCTCATAATGTTATGGCAGGAAGTTCGAGCCTCGCAGTACGGGTGCCAGACAATAAATGCATCTTGCTGCTTTTAGGCTATTGCAGGTACCTCGTGGGAACAAGCGCAAACTTGTCTGGAAGGAGCGCTCCGAAAAGCGCTCAAGAAGTGTTTGACTCTGGACTTGAGGGTTATGATGCACTTCTGAATGGGGGGATAGTTGAGAAGGGAGTAGAATCAACCATAGTGAATGTCGAAGGTAAACCTAAAATAGTTCGTGAAGGGGCCATAAAATCAAGTGAGGTAACACAGCTCCTTGGGCAAATTTAACCTCATAGTATCTACTTATAGATTTAGAGAAGAAGATGCGCAAGATGAAATCCTGAAGATGCTCAACATATTTGGTGATCCCGAGGCAGAGTCTGAAATTGCCGAAGTAAAAGGGCTAATACTGGCCAAAACCTCTCTAGACCCTATTGCAGTTATTAACGATTTAAAGAAGCTTGTGGTTTCTGAGCCTTGGCAACTCCGCTACATCCTGCGTGTATTGCCGATACAGGTTGTTACCCCTACTCGCCTAGATGCGATAAGCGAGGCGGCAAGAGACCTTGGCAAAAAAATCGGAAATGGCACTTTTAGAGTCACTGTTGAAAAAAGGCACACCTCGCTTAGCTCTACTCAGATCGTAAATGCCATTGCAAACCGGATCAGCAATAAGGTCAACCTAGATGATCCTGACCTGGTTATCCTTGTGCAGATATTAGGAGGGCTGACAGGGCTGTCCGTCCTTAGGCCGGATCAGATTTTCAGCTCTGTAATTGAAAAACGCAAGTGATATTTATTGTACCATTATTGCGGCCTTTTCCAAAAGGTATTGTAGAAATTCACCATCATTCAATTTTGTAGTTAAACCTAACATGCTCGCAAGCCAGGCCTTTTTCTTTTTGTCCGGCCTCAGCACCAATTCATTCAACTCAAACTGGATTTTGATACCGATCTGAAATTGGTATAACGATTCTCTGTTGTCTGAAAACGCAATAAAGCAGCCCGCAGTGTCCTTTTTCAGCCCTACCCTTCTAATTGCTTCTGAAATCTGAGCCGTTCCAGCTAGACGAACTAATAATTCAGTTTCGCGCCTATTTGTAAGCATAATTTTTCTCTTTTCTAATTCAAGTACTATCCTCACTATTCCACGCACATGCTCTTGCCCAAAGACTGAAACCGCGTTTACTGCCTGTATTGATGCATTGTCGTACTCTGCACGTAGTGTATCAATCAGTTCGCCAGGGTCTTGCTTGATTCTCTGGATGCCCGCAATGAACATATGGTATCCATCAAGCACGTAATCGATTCCACCATGAACTACTGGGACGATTGTAACTATATCTCCATTATTTACCATGGTCTCATACCTCTGAAGTGAGGCACAATCGACGCCATTTAATGTGATTATCAAATTGTTTGGCTGCAGCAGCCTTGGCTCAAGGGCAATAGATTTCAAAAACTCCAAAATCTCTAAGATGGATGCATTAGCTCTGTCAAAGCCGACTGCAGGCTTGCCGATTGCCTTTTTGGCACCACCAATCAGCCTTATCGTTATCATTCTTGACCTTCTTCCTCATTTCCTCCAATCGTATCTGACACTGACGCCTTTTCTTGTGCCACTTGTTTGCGTAAGTGTGCCGTGATGTAGCCTGCTACCTCATTTCTAAGGACCTTAGACCTAACCATGGCTAATTCATTGATAGCCTTCTTATTGGCATCAAATTCAATTCCAAATTTTTCCGGATATTTCTCAAGTAGCTCATTAGAGATGCGCTTTATTCTATTCATGCAGCAGGAAAGCAATTCTATGCATATTTTATCTTTGTTACGTCTTTGCAAGATAAGTCCGAGAGTTCCTCTGCAGCAATTCTACTATCTCATCGTATGAAATACCAATGGTATCTGAAACTGATGCAACAACGCTAACTAGAAACGACGTAGAAATGGCTGGCTGGTTCTCAAAGCATCCAGAGTATCTTACTGGTCCGTCAGTTTCGACTAGGATACGATCTCTGTTGGTATTTCTCAGAAGTACCTTTTTGTCTTCAGAGTAGACAAGCACAGGACCATATGAGACATAAATACCCATATCCATTGATTTTGATAATTGTTTCTTACTACCAGAGAACCAATGTAACAATATGCCTCTCAGTCGATACGACGGTAACATTTCTAGTATGGGGTCCACCATTTTTCTAGAGTGAATCGAGACTGGTTTGCCTGTTAACTCAGCTAACTGTAGCATTGTGCTAAAGACCAGCTCTTGGCGCTTCAGTGGAATGTCATATGTGCCATCAAGACCAATTTCACCTACGCCGTCTATTGATTGTAAATTTGATTTGAAGATCTCGTCAAACTTGTCTAAATCTTCTCGGGATGAAAATTCGGGGTGTATCCCTACAAATTGCTTGACCAAATTGCGATTAGCATTGAAAAGATTGAAACTTCTGAGCGTTGTTTCGACATCAACCGTAACAGAGAAAGCAACCATTTTCATAGCTCTTAGGCCCATTATGATCTGGTTTGTGTAGCTTGAATACTGTTTATCAGTAAGGTGAATATGAGCGTCAAAGAGCAATGATATATTGTGAGAGCCTTCTGAAAAGATAAACCTTTGTAAGAGCTAATAAAGAGTAATTTTGCAAAGGGCAGGAGAATGATCTATCCTTGATAGTTCTGAGGATGTGGTTGCAACAGAGGGTAATAACTGCCAATACTAGCAAGAGAGATAATAACTGTTATTCGCACAGGTATATAGCATTGCCTCTGGACAATCCCAAGTAACGTCTTGTAATCCTGAACCACCTTACTCCCAACAATACGATTATTATTTCATCGAGCTGCTATCGCATTTCTCCATGTTGATCCTAACTATAACACTACGGAATTAAATTATTAGAAGTAAACTTTTAACATGGTCTATGTCATGTACTGGATATGTCTTCTAATCCCGAATTTGGCCTTGCTGCTATGTATCGAGTTATGAAAAAATCGGGCGCAGATCGGGTTAGCGATGATGCTGCTGACGAAATGAGAAAGGTTCTTGAGGAGATCGCAGAGAGAATTGCCAGGCAGGCAGTAGACCTCTCATTGCATGCCGGAAGAAAAACGATCAAGCCAGAGGATATCAGATTTGCAGCCAAGAATGTAATAAGACTCTAGCCCTTGATATGTATTCATAGTAATGCCACGCAAATAAAAATATATTATCAGCACATATGTGTGTTGATAGATCGAAGATCCGGCAGCTCTCTGCCGTCGGTCTACTTGTATACCTTTGCAGATTAAACTTCTGAGTATTAGAACCTAGTAATGAGCAATTTAGTTTCATAAACCAGGTTTTACCGCTATATTAAGAGCATTCTATAGTCAGCGCGAACGATATTTTCCAAATAACCATCCTACGCCGACCACAATAATAATCAGTATTATTATACCAGCAATCACTGGTGCCAACAGATGAATGAGAAAGCTTGCTATTGCAAAGAATACAATAAGAACAACTATTGCAATAATAATAGCTGCAATTGCGCCTAAAACCATATATCAATTTAGGCTGTTCAGTAATTGTATATTTTGGAAGAGGGTTTAAGTACATATATCTAGCTACTCTGACACTTCCGGTCCAAGACCTTCTCATGCAAACACTCTATTTTTCTCATTTCTATGCAATAGGTGTCCAGAACTTAGACTAATCTCTGTCGCCTGGAAACTTTTAAAACAGGCTTGATTCTCAAAAATTGCTTTCGTTTTGGGTCAACTTTGGAATATGAAGGGCCATCGATTGGCTAATGGCAAATTTTGACATCATTTATTATTGTACTTGCACAAGTTCACTATGCTCCTATGCTTTCATGTTTCTCTATTGTTGCGTTGATTCAACAATTTTCCCTGTGTAATATGATATCTCTTTTTCAGTTGAGCAGTGCTTTCATACACTAATTTACTGTAAAACTACGAGGTATGCCAAAGGCAGTAATACATCTCCCCTTTTATGATTTTGAAGTAAAAGATATTTGAACAAAAACCATGAAAATCATTGATCAATTCCTATAATAACACAATTGCTTCTTTCTGCACAGACGAGCAAGAGTGA
>JALZFS010000111.1 GCA_030861405.1 Thermoproteota archaeon
CCGGGAAAGCCGACCAGAACCTGCTGAATATGCCTGACTGACCACTTTCACCATAATATATCCTATTCTGTCTGAAGAATTGAGTTTGATCAATGAGACTGCCGGTGTTTGCTTCGAGCATCTTCACGCCCTGGTCGGAGTAGGTGTACACCATATGCTCCTTCAACCATTTGTCCGGCTGCGCTATTCCCTCTGAGATGCTCGGTGAAGCAGCCGCAGCCCAGTAAGTATTTCCTCCAAATCTCAGAACGTGAGGATCAGATAAGCTGATGTTGTTCTTCACATCAAGCGTTTGGCTCAACTTCGATTTGGCATTATTCTCATCCCAAAGCCTTACGCTGCTCAGTACGGCACTATATTGGCTCAATGTTGATTGGATGTTAGAGGATGAAGCTGAGGGCTTTCCAATGTTGTAGTCTACGGTCTGTATCTGGTCGAGTCCATGTATATAACGGTTGACTGCTATCTCTTGTGCAATATGGGGACCGTACCACTCAATTTTTTTTGCATCTGCGATACTATTATTCACAGTAATTATAGAACCGGCTAATACTGCGGCAATGACTGCTGTTCCAAGCCGCAAATATGCAACCTTCTTTGTAGGATAAATTATGACCTTTGCATGTCTTCTGTCTAAAAAGCCATATACGACCAGCGCAACGCCAAGAGTTATCATAATTGATAGCACATATGGAGTATTATAGTCGACCATGCTTGAAAAGAACATGTTAAAGCCCGCCCAGGAAATCGCTACACCTGCGATGATTTCTATTTCTGAAATATAGGACAGAATCTTTGGCTTTCCTTCTTTTTTATCCGTCACATAACTAGAGCCGATATTTATGACACCTGCGATCCCAATGTACAAAAATAGATGTATTCCTACTGCATTGAGCAGCGGTGGCACCAAAAGTGTGAGGCCAGGTAGCATAGGGATCACGTTTTGGCTTGCGTAACTGCCATCCAAGGGGAGAGTGGAAAATGGAATCAAGAATATCTTCGCAATAGAGCTAATACCAATATCGTTACCATGGATCGCGTACTCAAGCGTCATGCCAAATATGGTATTGCTAAGAATCGGAGCAAAGAGCATCATCTTTGTGAGCTGCCATAATACAAACCTCGTATTACTCATTTTGAAATCTGAATATCGCGAGCTCCTTGACTCAGATCCCCTCCGACCTCTGGTGACGAGCATCAAGATCAAATTTATTCCATACCAAGTCATTGATTGGCGGGCTCTGAAGTTTATTCGAATAACTGATACCGCCGCCAGCAAGAGCCCCGAGACTATAGAGTAATAGAGTGACTTGGTGAATACTGTGCCAAACTCAGTCAGATTCATAAAGAGCTTGGCTGATTGATTACTTGCTATAGCAAGGATAATGGCGGCAAAAGACGCGATGATTGCTATTCGGACGATGCTACCAATATATGCACGAGGGGCTCTGTCTTCGTTGTATGTATCCCACAAACATAGTTAGATTTCTATTAAGACACTTTAATTTGTTTATCATTACCCGGCGCAAATAGGTATGAGCTGATTTTCTAATAGGGCTTAATTTGATCGACTTGGATTCGTCCATTATTTTAACATTCAGTTCAGATGGCACATTGACTCTTCCTAACAGTACATGGAATATCAATAGGGCTAGCAATGGTACAGCCAACATATTATTTACTTACACATGATCTGGCCGCGCAAAAGATATCATCAAAGCAGTAGAAAGTGGGACTGCAACCGCTAGGGATTTTGAAATAGTACAGTTCACTAATATCAGCAACCTCATAGCTATTAGCGGCAGAGAAGAAGCCGCGGTCGTAATGATGCAGCAGTAACAATTGGGAGAGCATTGTTCTCTGTCCTGTTACGCACTGGGCTTAATCTAGCAACAATGGTGAAGACAAGGCTTCGCCCTTCGCTATATGCCCTTGACTTTATGCTAGGACCATACCTATGGCGGCTAAGATGTTATGGTTATTGGCCGTCATCCGAAACTAGAAGTGTTATTATCAATGTGAGACAAAAGGTCTCATCAGCAGTTGGTTTGTATCAGCTGTACTGTTCCTCTAGAAAGGAACATAGCCGATATATGATCCAGTAATACTTTCCGCCCATGAATTGGGCTGTTGATTATCCAGTTGATGAGAAAGTTACACTTAGATTGCGTCTGCGAGCCCCTTGCACATAAGATAGATAGCTACATAGGCTGGCAGATCAGCAGCTTCCTTTGTTATATTAAATGACTTATTCCTCATCTTCACCTTGACCGGTGCTTTGAGTTTGACGCTTACTTTGGTGTCCCCAAGTACACACGCATCCTCAAATGGATCAAAAGACTGTAAATCAGTGCATTTTGCCTTTAGAAGACCACTCTTACCATTAAGCGTGCCAGGCATCCTGAAAACTCGATGGATATCAGTGGTAACTTGTGGATCTAACCTCACCCCCATTTCCTTTACCAATGCATCAAGCTCGTTTGTGAATGATGCGTATCCACCCTTTTCTTTGACAGTATGTTTCAGTTTAGTCGTTGAGGAATTGTCTATTTTCAGCTTGTCTGCAATTCTTCTTCTCCAGCCGTATGCAAGGCCGCTTCTTGGAAATTTTATGGTGCACAGTTCCTGCGTATTGCTCTTTCTAACGCCAATACTTTCGGACATTAATCCCGCTCCTGAGAGATAGCCTACAAGCTCTGAACGAGCATGAGGGTCAAGCAATGTGTATGCCTCATGCTTTACGACAACATGAAAACCATTATTACCAGAAAAATAAGTGTGGATATAGTCAGGCTCCACGCCGAGGTCGGCATCCAAGAATGAGATCAGGCGTCTGATCTCATTCTTGGATGCCGACCTCGGCGTGGAGCC
>JALZFS010000149.1 GCA_030861405.1 Thermoproteota archaeon
GACGTTCTTCCCTGATTTAGTTAAGATAGATGGGTCTCAGGGTGAAGGAGGCGGGCAGATATTGCGTACTGCAGTTTCGCTTTCTGCAATCACCGGCAAGCCGGTTGAAGTAACCAATATCCGTGCAAATCGTCCCAACCCAGGCCTGCGCCCGCAGCATGTGATAGGGATTAAGATAATTGCGGATCTTTTTCATGCCGAGTTTGAAAACCTGAAGGTTGGGGCAGACTGGATTAGGTTCTTGCCTTCTGATAAATTTCAAGGAGGCTCCGTAACATTTGATATCGGCACGGCTGGCAGCATACCTCTGGTGCTAATGACTGTAATTCCTGCGGTTTCACTGTCTAACAACGACCTGCAAATAGAAGTCATTGGTGGAACTGACGTTAAAGCAAGCCCAACTATTGATTATATCAAATATATTGTTGCTGAAGTCTATCGCAGCATAGGAATAAAGTTTTCAGTTGATGTACCTAAACGTGGCTACTATCCAAAGGGTGGCGGCAGAGTGCAGTCGACTATTCAACCATGCAAAAGTCCTGGCACGGTAGAACTGCTCGCTGCTAGGGATGTTGAGCCAAGAATTTCCAGTGTGTGCGGCAAGTTACCTCTGCATGTGGCCCAACGACAAGTATCTTCTGCCATGATTAATCTTGAGAAAAACGGAATCCGCTGCAATAATTACACTGCATCGGTCGCGACTTCCATTTCGCCTGGTTCTTCGATCCTCATTTACTCGACATCAGATTTTAGCCTATATGTTGGTGGCGATTCAGTAGGAGAGATCGGCAAGCGGGCAGAAGCTGTGGGCAAAGAAGCGGCTGCACGATTCTTAGAGAGTATGCTCGTATCAGCTACAGTAGATCCGTTTCTTGCAGACATGCTTATCCTCCCCCTCGCGCTGAGCAAAGGGAGATCTCGATACCGAACAGGTAGGATAACCCAACATTTGCTTACAAACTTGCATGTTGCAAGCGAGATTATCGGATGCAAATACAGTATAGAGCAGCAGGGAAAAACCTATGTGGTGATGATAGAGGGTTAGACGCCACTATCAAGAAGCGCAGCCAAAAGCAATATTGTAACTGAAAAGATGACAATGATTTCCCCTAGAATGACTATCTTTGTTCTCACTGATTGAACGTAGAGGTTTCCACCTTGGCCTGACATAATCTTGCGCTCCATGTCTGCATTCAATAGCCGTACGTGCACAATATATGTAACGATAGTTGCTATAACTAGAATGACCTTTGCAAGCAGAATGATTCCATAAGTTGTATCAATAAGGATGCTAGGATTGCCAAGAAACGCACGCGAGTTATAGATGCCAGTTGCTATTAGGGCGACAAAGGCCGGTACAGTTACTTTGTTAAAACGCCTGCCGACCTTGACCATGAGTGCTACCATCTCTTCAAGAGACTTTGTATATGATTTGAGAACTGGTACCAGCACAAGACCAAGAAAAATTGAGCCGCCTACCCATATAGAGGAGCATATCAAATGCACCCACATCACGAGGCCGTCTGTTACAGCCATCATCATTCTCATCCCCACGCAATATATTATTGATGCTGCGATTGCAATATAACCAGCCTGTCTGCCATATCATATATTTTAAATAAAATTGATCATTCAACCAAGTAGCAGATCATTACATCCAAAAAGGGTGACGATTAAATGACAAGAAGTTTGCACTATGAAATATCTTGCACCTTGGCCGATCAGAAACGCCGCATTGACATTGGTTCCGCATACGAACATGATATTGTTTATGCATTTACACTGTAGCAATCTGCCTCCTATCTAGAAAGGTTTTAATCATCTCTGCTAGCCAGCTAGCATCGTACTTGATAATAGGCACAAGGAGAATAGTACTTATTGGTGCCATCGCCGCAGTTGCCCTTGCAATAATTTTTTATCCACTTATTGTTTTCACTCCATTTGATCCCCAAAAAGTCAGGATTGATCTAGCAGACGTTAAGCTTTTGTCAGGCAGTGAAGGTCAACAAAAGCTTGACCTCAGGGTGGCGCTCAATATAACAAACGGTAATGACTTTACACTTACAACTTCAAAGATTGACTATGATCTCTTCGCAGATGGTACTCCAGTAGGATCAGATAGCATATCATATGAGGACGTCCCCGTCAATGGTAGACCTGCTTTCTTTTCAAACCAGCCAGTTACTATTGCGCACACAATGACATTGCAATACTCTGACGAGAGAGCCGGACTTTTTCGGAAGATATTAGACAATAGCACGGGTATCAATTGGCAGATCCGAGGCTCAGCCACAATTGAATCAGGCACAACACAGCAGGAAAAGACCTTCTCAAGTGAATTATAGTAAAAAGGAGAACGATGCGGTCACCGGGATTTGAACCCGGGTTACGGGCTAACTTCGCATTCTGCATGGAAGGCCAGTGTCCTAGACCAAACTAGACGATGACCGCTACGATAAGCCGTCATTGCTAAGGATATTAAAGTCTTAGTCTGGAAATATAATATTAAGCAGCACATCGACTGCCTTGTTTTTTGCCTGCTGTTTGTAGTTTTCTATGCTCTTCTTGGGCACATCAAGAGCCTTTTCTTTCTCTACCTCGTCTACTGAACGATGGTCAAGCGCACCATAGAATTGTATTCTGTAACCTTTGAGCTTAGATACAACGTTGGATTTGAAGATATCATGCAGCCATACTGAGCCGATAAAGTAAATGAAGGGTGGATTGGGTTTGGTTTTTACCATATCCGATATTCTATTGAGGGTCTCGACCATGTTCTGCGAGTCATTATCTGTTGCAATAATCTCGTCCTCGATACCCCCTCTCACAAGTTCCTCTTTCACCTTTCCAACCTCGC
This sequence comes from Thermoproteota archaeon, assembly GCA_030861405.1. Taxonomy (GTDB): domain Archaea; phylum Thermoproteota; class Nitrososphaeria; order Nitrososphaerales; family Nitrososphaeraceae; genus Nitrososphaera. The sequence continues at coordinate 2,858 of JALZFS010000149.1, forward strand.
CGGGATCACACACTATCATGACCATTGTCTTATGCCTGTCTGGCCTAGACCTTATGATTAGTCTGTAAGTTTCAAGGCATAGCTTGATGCGCTCCTTAATATAATCCGGAAGCATAACATCAGCTGCGGATCTTCCCTTGTGAATGGCATATAGAATAATGAGGTTGCCATCTGTAAAACGGTACTCAGACGAGGACATTTTCTAATACCATGTCGTAGCCACTTTTTTTGGCGAAGAGATTTGTCTCTGAAGCTCGTCAAGTCGCTGAAGTGATTCAGGATTCTCCTGCAGATCATGAAACTGCTTGTCGTGTCTTATCCTTCTGACTACTTCTAGCACTTCATCTATCGAGACTCCATGCTTGATATCGTATTCAATTTGCTTTGCACAGCTTGAAACAGAGCTGTATCTTTTGTAATTTCGTTTTTCAAAAGAAGAAGCATCAGGAGATATACCTTTGACAAAACGGACGATCACCTTTTCAACGTGTTCAAGATGCCAGTCCCTCATAGCATAATTATTTGGCTTCATAACTCTTCTTGTTAGAATGTAAAGGTTATTTAATCTATTGTCCAGATTTATAGGTAATCGGAAAGCTTTATTTTTTCTTCTCCAGGAATTTTTGCGATCTCGAATCTCTCTTTGGGTTTGAGAATAGTTGCGGTAGCGTCTATGCCCACCTTTGTTGTGAGCAAATTTTCCTGGTCGCTTGAGGGATCTAGGCTTGATCCTTTTACGTTTGGAATTATAATAAAGTCTCTGTCAGCTTGGCACCTTGTGGCAACTGCGTATTCGACTGCAACAGGATCAGTGAGATCAATATCGTCATCAACCACTGTGGCCATTTTAAGAGAGGGGTGGGCTGCAAAGGCTGCAAGGAGTGCATTCTTGGGCTCACCCTCGAGTCGCTTCTTTATCTGTATGACTGCGTTAAGCCAATTACTGCCGCCATTTGTCAAATGCACGGACTGGGTTGTAGGAACCACATTCTTTATGGAATCATACATCTTTGCCTCGACAGGCAAGCCCATTAATAGGCGATGCTCTGTGTAGCCAGGGAGAATGTCTTGGTAGATGGCATTATCTCTAAACATTATTGTGTCAAGCTCAAAGACAGGTTGTTTACGTTTGAAATCATAAGTGCGCAACATTTCAACCATCCATTCTTCATGAGTCTTGTCTCTTAGGATTCTTCCTTCTAGGACGATCTCTGCATGATTTGGTATGTATAGCTGCGAATATTTTGTCTTTGAAAGTATAAGCTTACCTTCTAGGAGGGAGTTGGCTATGAGCATCTCATCTACTCCATATGCAGCCTGATAAGCAGCAGCGATGCTCACTGCAGGGTGGACACCTATTGTTATCGTAACCTTCAAGTCTTCACCGTGTTCACGCGCGTATGTAAAACACTTATGAAGATGCCTCCCCTCTACCATGCGTATTGTCATATGACGGTCATCAAGACGCAGAAGACGATGGGTTGATTGATTCTGTTTATCCTTTTCCTGATCCTTTGCAAATACTATTGAGGATGTAATGAATGGTCCTGCATCTTTTTCAAAATGAGTGACTATCGGGAGATCATAGAGATTTTTAGACGAATTCTTCTGAAATGCAGCATTCTCTCGATCCTTTGCAGGCTCTGTTAGCCCGTTAAGGGCTCTTGTGACGCGGGCATGAATATCTCTCTTAATGTCTGCGGGGTTTGCTTTACGGGATGACTCTGCTGCAACAGCAAGACAAAACCTCATAGGCGTAGCGACAATGTTGCATGCCACCCTGCAGATCTTGCTTCCATGAACGGCCTCAAAGAGCACCGACTGCTTCGTATCTAATTTTGCAGCAATTATGGCAAGCTCGTATTCAGCATTAACGCCTCGCTTTACTCGCACAAGTTCGCCTTCTTGCTCGAGTAGAAATAGAAAACTCCGAAGATCTATATTCTTACCTATGTCACTACTACTTTCCGTCATCTTTTTTATTACCGACTGTACTCATTACCTCTGTCATAATTGCCTTCATATCGTCCAGCTGCAGCTGACTTTTACTGTGTAACGAGACTAATGATATCCCGTTTATCATTGCCGATATCTTCTCTGCAACGGTATTGATAAAGATTGAGTCATGTCTGCTCGGAATGACCTTGGCAGTACTAACCTTGTTTGATGCACTGATAGCCATAGAAACTGCGCCTATGCGTGGTTCTCCTTCAGTTATTATGATAAAACATCCATTTTGGAAAAAGATGGAGCAAAGAAAAAAATCTCTTCCCGTTCCTGGACTGACGATCTTGCTTACAAGAACGTCAGGCTCGTTTTCCATCTGGCTATCTTATTCGAACCGTGACTGGCTTGACAATTTTAAGATCCTGTTGCTTCCTTGTCCTTGCCCTCAGCTTTGCCTTGTACTTCAAATTCCTTGGTTTTGTCCTTAGTCTATAACCACAACATGGACACCAAAGGCCATCCCATTTTATGAATATCTCACATATTTGACATCTTTTCTGTCCACTAGCAT
>JALZFS010000116.1 GCA_030861405.1 Thermoproteota archaeon
AATAATAAACCATCGATGCATAGTTGCTGAAAAAGTTATCCTGAAAACGCAGAACACTAAAGCTGATCCACAAACCGATTTATGCAAAAGATGAAGAAAAGAAACTAGCAAATCAACTCTAGATCACTAAAGACATATGACCGCAAAGGATGAGAAGGAGAAATAGAAATTACAAATGGCCATCGTTCCCAGGATTGAACTACTAGCAGGCATAGAGTGCTATTGTACCAGCTTTGCAGGAATAGGTGGATCAATTAAGCAAGGAAGCGAAGGATTCACGGTATCTGAGCTGATTAGCGAATCGCTTGATATATCAGCATCATATGACAATAACCACCGTTACCCGCTCTATATCCTTGAAAAGCATGATATAGACTCAAACCACGCCCTATTTGAAATTGAGCGAGAGCTTCACATGAGGCTTAGAGTGATGGGGATAAAAGATGCGAAGGCGGTGACAAGTCAGTACGCTGGTATGGAGAGAACAATGAGAAACCCACCAGCAAGGTTAAAAAGCAGACATGTACATCTTACGCTGAAAGGTTTCACCAGGCAGCCGCTTGATAAGAGGTTTCTGGCAGGCAATGAGTTTAAGATAACGATCTACAATGCCCGCTCTTCAGATCTCTCCAGCTTTATTCCAGAGGTTAAAGCAGTGGGCAACTTTTATGGTCTCCAGAGATTTGGCAGCGAAAGACTGGTGACTCATCTTGTTGGCAGGGAAATTATCAAACGCAATTTTAACCGGGCAGTGCAGTTGTTGCTTTGTTACACTACCGAATTTGATACAAAGTTAAGCAAAGAGATTAGGATAAGATGTGCAGACCCGAGCAACTATTGGCAAGTGCTCAAGATAATGCCAAGGGGCATGGATATCGAACGACAGGTGTTGTCAGCCCTTGTCACAGGCAAAGATGCAATTGCGGCACTTCGTTCAATACCAATTAGGATACGTAGGCTCTTCGTCCAGGCATATCAGGCATATATCTTCAACAAATGCCTTAGCAGAGCCATCAGGGGAGGTGAGGATCTGCTGCATGCCAAGCCGGGAGACCTTAGCTTTGAAATGGAAGGGCCGTCTACCTTTGGTAGAATAATCAAATACAATCGCAACTCAACAGCCAGTATGGTTCCAGCAATCAGGATGGCAGGGTACACCTTTCAACCGGGTAAGGGCAGGTTTGAAACCATTACGAGAGCAATACTACAGGAAGAACAAGTGGTTGCAAAGGATTTTTATATAAAGGAGATGGAGGAGCTTAGCCATGAAGGCGGCTTTAGGCAGGCCCCGTTATGGTGTATGGATTTTTCCTATAAACCAGACCCCCTGATAGTGTTATTCAAGCTGCCAAAAGGATCATATGCTACCACACTTTTACGTGAAATAATCAAGCCAGATAATCCGATCAGAAGTGGATTTTAGCAGCTCATATCATCCTGCCATTAAAATAAAAAATTCTTTCTATCTTTCAGAACACATCCCTATAATCATTGTTTCATACTAGCTGAAAATTTGTCTTCTTCCTCTTTTACGGTTTTATAATCCGCAGATACTTCCCGTTTCTAGTACTGCCATTCATTATTCTGGGATATATAATAATTTAGGCATCTACGAATTAGCCAACTTATAGAGAGGGAGACTCATATTCACGTGACTGGAGGAAACAGAGACTAGACAAATTATAAGCAAACTGGTCTTGGATCACCTTTCTTCCATATTTGACTGCAAATCCAATAGTATCCATCGAACAGTGTTTGAAAACTACAGCAGAACCATGACCTTCAACATTAAGCATAAAGTTTGTTATCTAATGCAGATTTTATATCGATTAACCTTGTAATTGCTACAGCAGTATGGGGGTCTTGCATAGCGATAACATTGTCAAGAATTGAAATTGACGTGATATCATGCTCACAGACTTAGAATGATCCCAAGCTATGGGTTTTTCCTATCTCCTTGAATGGCAATCTTGATTCATATGGATATAGAGGCGATATCTTTGTGTATAACAGAAATTACACTCTTCGATAAGATAACACAGGTATCAAAAATAACGCTCAATATAATATATAGTACAGCAGCTTGGTACATTGTACCCTAATGCTTGGTGGCAAGAATCTGCGGGAAATAATAGAGAAGGCTATTGACGACAAATACAAAGACTTGAGCATTAAGATAGACAAAGCAAATCCCGACAGGATCCATGCAATAGAAGCATCTGGGTGCACAAGGTTTGCCTACTACGAGCGCAAGGATCCCCTACCTTCAACTAACGCAGCTAAAGTAGCAAGCCTGCTTGGAAATGGCATGCGCCACTCCCTAAGCAATACACAGGGGGAATACAAGATAGACACCCTTGCACTTGAAGTCAATGTGGACCTAATCCTGGCAAATGAGTATATAGTAAGGTTTGAAATTGTATCTGCTTTGCCAGATGTTCCGCTTCCTCAGCACATGTTGTACCTTAACGCTTGTCTCTTTGCATTCAATAAGTACGAGGGCTTTTTGATCTATATGACTGCAGAAGGAAAGACAGTCGAATTCTCTATAACAAAGAATAATAAGATGTTTGAAGAGATCATTAGAAGAGCAAAGGTTCTCAGCACACTCCTAAAAGAAAACAGGATCCCAATAGTTGAACCATGTGACAGATGTATAACTTGCAAATACTTTGAGAGATGTTATGCAAGAAAGAATGTAAAGGATGAAAGTTTAGGCTTCATACTAGAAGAAATCTTTAAGCCTAAAAAATAACAACACTACAAAATTCATAACGGACGTACAGTCAGGTATGCTCTGCATGACCTTCCGAGGGCATATATCCTTGACTGTATCTTCTCGCTCTTGAACCAAACAGTACTGCAACCATGAATGCAAAGATTCCTGCTGTCACTGCGAACATGAAGGTTTCTTCAGCCATACATCTAGAAACCTTCCATAAAACCTAATATTCTTATCGTAATAGAGGAGTATGCTTTAGGATAATATCATAAAATATTAGGGAAATGTTAATGCAATCCCTTTCTCATAGTAGCTTGTTTGGAAGTTTGAGCCGATCAGCCTGTAAGAATAGCTTCCTTCAACTCGGTAGTGAGCAGTACCTTCGACCATACTATCCCAACTGCTGGCAGTAAGGTTATTACGCGCTGCAACTTGAGTGTCCTTAAGGGTGACTGTGCTGTTAGCAATTATTGGAAAGGTGCCCTCTTGTCCAGATACAAAGCCCTCGGGACTTACTCCGATATCACCGGTTGTCATCTGATATTGACCCACATTCAGAGTATAATGGATCGTTTCAAGAATTGCTGTGTTTCTGTTAGGGTTCCGAACGTCAAAGATGACCTGCACATTTGCATTCTTGTTGCTAGTCTTATTAACTACGACGTCTTTAAGTTTTATTTGGAGATCAGATATTTGGGCTTGAGTTGTGCCTGGAGCATCGCTGCTCAGGAACCTGAAACCCCCCATACCCATAATGAAAAAAATCGCTATTGCAGCTGCCCCAATACCACCACCTGCTGCATAAAGGACCTTTGTATTCACAATTGCAATTTTTCTTACTCATCCACGCTTTAAAGCTGTCGATTAATCCAAAATGCTTATACTAACTGTCACTAAATATTGCTCCTGGTTGCAATACCACAAAGCTGCATATATCGGACATCAAAGAGCGCAAAAGGCCCAAATGAGGCTATTTGATTACACAGGCTTTGCTATGCTAACCTATACCATCAAGCAGGGAACAGCAGGGTTCGAACCAGTCGGTGAAGAAGAGATGGCAGGCAAGATGAAGAATGATAATGAGATAATGCTTTTTATTTGCGATAAGGATGGCTATGCTAAGGCTCAGTCAAGGCCTATGTCGGCGGAAAAGGGAGAAGAAGCTTTTAAAAAGATGCTTGAGGATGGCATGCAAGAGTTCACAGGCCAGATCAAAACTGTGTCCTAGACGATATACACCATTGTGCTAATTTGCACAATCAACCAAAATGCAAAATAGCCGTATAAAGACCTATCATTAGCCAGACTTGAAACTGCCAAAGATTATTTCAAGAAAAGCAATAGATACAAATAATAAGGATTGGAAAACGTAATCTGCATTTAAATAGAGCATCATGATGGATCGGAGGGTCTATTACAATGTGGATTGTCAAAGTGACACCATAAGAAAAACTTATGACACAGACTAAACTCCCTTCAATGACACGACAGTAGTATCATGCAGATCTTTTGATCCTATGACCTGCCAGTGGTTACGTAGAACACATTAAAGGAATTTAAAATATCTATGCGATAATGCTTGTCCCTATAGCATTTGTGAAAATTGCATTCTTGATTACTGCTGGATCTGATTTGAGTACCACCGTAGGGATCTTGCTCCGTTCTATTACTTTGAGTGCTACAATATCCATTAAGTCATAAGCACCTGCCACTGAATCCTCAGATCCCAGCAAGTCTATGCATTCTTTGACAGTAATTTTCTTGAACAGCTTAGCACCCTTGTTCTTGTTTGGATCTGAATCATAAATACCATCGACATCTGTAGCATTAAAAAACTTAGATGCTTTAATCTTTTCAGCAATGAGTGCAGCCGTTGCATTTGTGCTCTGTCCAGGATGCAAGCCACCCGTAACAATTATCCTACAGCTGTCTGTAATGGCCTTGCTAACCTCCTCAAGGTCTTCAGGTACCGCGGGATATGCCTGATCGCCAAGTGCAAGTATCAATAGCCTTGCATTCAGCCTTGAAACCCCGATGCCTAAGATATCGAGAGATGCCTCATCGGAGCCGAAACTTCTTGCGGTAGAGATGAAATGGCGCGCAACCTTTCCTCCACCAGTTACAATCACAGGCTGCACCTCCTCACTTATTTCACTTAACAAGCCAGCATACTTCTTTAGCTCATACGCTGCATCATCGCTAAAGACCCTTCCGGATAATTTGATTACGACTCGCTCCCTAGCCTTTGTGAATTCTGCCCGCCCCCATATGCAGTATTTCTTGATCGCCGAGTACCTTTTTAACAGCTCGCTTCACTTTTCTGCGGTTCTCTGAAGTAGTATAGACGCGTAACATATCGAAGAAGCCTGAGATCGATTCTATAAGTGGAATCTCGGATACAGGCATTTCATACACTCGCTTCTCATCAACAACCAATACAGAATACATCTCTTCCTTGCTAGGTGTTAGGGGCATAGAGGGCACACGAGAAGCATCCACGAATACATAGTTCATTGCAATATCTGCCATATCTGCTATACGACAAGCAAGGACCTCTAGAGCTTTTCTGTCCGTCCTCTGTTTATCTCGCTTGTGCAAAAATTTTTCATAAACGGTTTTGAGCAACCTTCTCTCGCGATAATCGCGGGCGAGTTTACCTGAAAAGGCATGCTTTCCAGAAAGCTCACATAGCCGGTCGAGTATCGCTTCATCCGTTAGCCCCAGATAATTGCTCAGCGAAGTATTTGTCAGTCCAAGCACCTCGTCTGCCGAAAGCATTGAGCGCAAGAGCATTACTTCAGCAGCTCTTACGGTCTTATGAAAGTATACTGCCTTAAACATTTCATAGCGGGATATCAGCATTGATTCAAGGGAGTTGAGAGCAGACTTATTTATCGCAAGTCGATTCTTTGAAACTTCAAGCGAACTAATAAGCCTATGGTAGTCAATTTTGGCATATTCTGCACCAGTGAAGAGTCCATCGCGTGGTAGATAATCCATGATGTCTGCAGATAACCCACCAGAAATGATCTCATTCATGAAATTCACCTTTGAATGGCCAAATGAAAGACCACATATCTGATGAGCACTACAACCATGCCTTTCCAGAATGTCGACTATCTCACTTTGCATCATAATCTTCTTCCCAAGCTCCTCGTGAGTAGTATTGCAACGAAATTCAAGCAATTCTTCAAACAAGTGCGAAAAAGGCCCGTGCCCGATATCGTGTAACAGTGCGGCCAACCTCAGATCCTGTATCCTTTCTATGTCATGGATGTATCCCTTTCGGAGTAATGCTTCACCTACAAGGCCAGCAATATGCATTGATCCAAGTGAGTGCTCAAAGCGGGAATGTTGTGCACTTGGATATACTAGATGCGCACCGGCCAGTTGTCTTATCCTTCGCAAACGCTGAAAAACTGGGCTGTCGATCACCTGCTTTTCGACCTTAGAGAAGCGGATATACTTATGGACAGGATCAGTTATCTCGCCTGCAAAGTCCATATTGATTGCTAGTATCACAATTCAAGAAGACTTAAACCTTAAGCTCTTTCCCATGATCTTCATTATCTCGTGATGGACTTGCTCCTTGTTCTTTGAGCCATCAATAATCCTCCATCTAAACTGCTTTGCAAACTTTAGGTAGTTCTTATATGCCTTCATCGACAGATTAGGGTCTGACTCGAATGTATCTTGCACTTCTGCACGACTTGCAGATATGCTTGGGTTGACCAAAATCACAAGTACGATGTCACCCTTTGGGAGGCCTCTATCTAGCTGAATAAGCCAATCAAGATCCATGCCGTTTGCTACACCATAGACAAGGTTAGACTGCCAATAACGATTCATAATTATAATCGTGCCATTTTCTAGCATACTCTCAATCTCTTTCTTTTTCTCCCACCTGTTTGCTGAGAACAGAAGGTGCTTGACTTCAGCAGTGTAATTATCACGTTTTCCTTCAAGGAACGATTTTATCTCCATTCCTATTGGTGTGGTATAGTCTGGGAAGTCCAGGATTACGCAAACCTTGCCTAAAACCTTCAGAGCCTCCGCAAGCATCCTAGACTGGCTCGTTTTGCCAGCCTTATCGGTGCCTTCTAAAACGATTATCTTGCCCTTTTTTTCCACTACACAAGAGTCAGATATCCATCAATAAAAACATTCAAAGATTTTGACTTTCTATAGAGATTTCTTTAATTATATCATAAAATTCATTTAACAATATGGATAATTATCCAAAAGGATATTAGTTGAGAGTTGAGAGTCTAGTTGATGCGTTTGTAGTGTATCATATAGCATGTTTGCTCAAAATTTAAGGAAAAAAACCAACAAATTAAAATATTAACATACTGTTGTAAGGAATATCTTTACAGAGGGTGTCTGCTTGTAAGTGAAAGAGGATAAGCCAACAATTGCGATATTTGACACTTTCAAAACCCGCAAGAATAAATTCACTGGCGAAGCAAAGAGACAACGCAGTATTATTGCACATTTGGCCACAGAGCAAAGTCCAGAGCTTCGCACTAGGACTTCAATAGCACACGCCATTGCCAGGCAGCACGGCATCTTATGGCAGAACATCTACTCGGGCATATTCCGCGATCTTGACGAGATCCTTATTCCAGCAGGCGTGGTTAGAGAAGGCGGCCGGCTACCGCTGAGGAGGGGACCAAAGGCGCTCCAGTTAGAAGGAGTCCCATTTTACGAGCTGACAGACACAGGTGTTTTGGTAGCATCATCAATCGAGGAGCTGCGCGATAATCGTATGAAGCTGCTACGATCACACATTTTATCACTACCAGCAAGCGATTCTAACTCCAAGATCATGAAAGATGGTATGCTCTTCATGATATCTGTGGCACCATCGTTTGTTTCAAAGATAATCAACGAGTACATTTACGCTTACAGTACTGGCGCTATTGATAGTATTTCACCGCTTGACATGAATAAGCTGAGGTCAGTGATCACTAAGCAAATAACAGTCGAAAAAGAGCTGGTAGAAGCATTTATGACAATGCAGCAGGACCAAAAAGAGCTTGTGAAAAGCTTCTTCAAGGTACTCACTTAGCGGCCTTTGTGCCCGCATGCGGTGCATCTGTACTTTTTCTGCTTGCCTCTACAGCCCTCGCAGCGCCATATCGTGGCATTCCTGCACTTTGGGCAGGTGAAACTCTCAGATAGTTCCCCTGGTCTTACTTGTCTACCACAAGCATTGCAGTTGGGCATTTCGTAAGAACCGGCGTACATTGACTTGAGTGGATATCTCTCCGGAGTATTTTTACTTTTGTTGGTCTTTAAGGCCACAAATAAGGATTTATATCGTCTTGCAGTAGTTATGCCATGGGCATTGGAGGATACGTAGTAAGAGAGCTGGCTAAGGAACTGGATGGTAAGTCTAGAGAATTTTATGAGTTCGTGATGCCAGCAATCGATATAGTAGAGGATGGTAATGATCTGACAGTCATTATAGATCTTCCAGGCTTTGCCAAGAAGGATATTAACCTGAGGATTGTAGGCAATGTCTTATCCATAATGGCTAAGAGGGATCAAGCAGAGAGCCTTGGCACAGTCTACTATAGGCACAGACCACTCAAAATAGACAAAAAGGTTTTGTTGCCAATATCAGTCAAGGAAGAGGAGAAGGTAGTAGGCACGGCTACATACGAAAATGGTGTCGTAACACTTAGGATACCAATACCTAAATCAACAAACATTCCAATAGCCTAAAACCACACAGACATTCAAATTTAGTGCCCTGCTTAATCGAGAGTAAGCAAATTATTTGTTGAAAGGTTGCCGAGGGCATAACATAGATTGAATGCGCTTTGTGAACACAGATAGTCTAAATTTTCTTTTTCATTACTACAGCAGCTGCGGCTGCAGCTGCTGCAAGAAAGCCACCATATGCAAAATATAAGTTGTATGGTAGCATCAACGCTGATCCAATGAATAATGCGGAAGCAAGGATACTTGCAGCGAGCGTGTTATTGTTTTTCCCTTGCCTGTTGTAGGGTCCTATTGTTTCAAGGTATGTCTTTAATAGTGGTGCAACACTCAACGAATCCTGAATTGCCTTTACAAATCTCTTTGCAGATACTTTTACTTCCTCAATATAGGCATCACGTACAAGTCCCTCTTCTTCAAGCAGATTTGCAAGCACTTTGACGAAATGGAAAGGTACTTTATGGTGGTGGTAGATGCCCTCAAGAATAGACGACATACGCATATAAAGCGCAAGGTTTTTTGGCAATCTAAAAGGAAATCGGCTCATTGTCTTGTTTGCAAGCTCCATTAGCGCTTTTACCTCCATTTTGTCAACTTGCCGGCCGTGTATAGACTGTATGCTGAGTGCAATACCATGTTCAACTACATAGCGGTTGACTGTGGGCTCCAAGGTACCAAGCTCTATCAGCACATTGACAGTCCGCTCTGGATCCTTCTCAAGCAGACCAAGGTACAGGCGAATAAGTCTGATGCGAGTTTCGTTATCAAGTCTTCCAACCATTCCAAAGTCATATAGTATCAACCGACCATCATCTGCGACTGAAATGTTGCCGGGATGCGGGTCTGCATGGAAAATATTGTGATGCAAGAGCATTTTAAAGAATAGTCGATGCACTCGTACTACCAGCTTTTCTCTATCTATGCTCTTTTCATCTAGCCTTATAATGTCGGTTATCTTGATGCCTGGTACATATTCCATTGTAAGTACATGCCTTGTTGTTCTGTCCAAAAATATATCTGGTATAATGACGGAGGTATCATCTGCTAGGTTGTGTTTAATCATGAGAAGGTTATTTGCCTCAATGCGATAATCCATTTCTTCATGTATTGTATCAATGAATTGAGCCAGCATAGCTTCTGCAGAGAATCGCAAGTTAGGGTCGATAAACCGTGTTGCGAGCGGCAATATCTTTTTCAGTATGTAAATGTCGCGTTCAATTATTCTTTCAATATTTGGTCTACACACTTTGACTATGACCTGTTTACCATCGTACTTTGCCAAATAAACCTGCCCGAGGCTTGCGCCAGACAATGGAAAAGTGTCAAACTCTTCAAACACATCCTCTATTTTGCCCAGCTCATTCTCAATAATCGGCTTTACTTCAGAGAACGGAGCAGGTGGAATATCGTCTTGCAACTTTGACAGCACGTCTAGGTATGGTTCCGGCAAAATGTCTACGCGGGTTGAAAGCCATTGGCCCAGTTTGATATATGACGGTCCAAGCTCAATAAAGGTGTCAAGTATTTTACTGGCATGTCGGCGGTACTTTTCTTCATCGACGTTTCTACCCTCATGCTGGACCCATTCTCGCCTATCATGACGCAAATTTATTACAATTGGTAGAAGCTTAAGCATTACCTTAGCGAGATGTAATTTTGATGGCTGAGGATAGATCAATGTGTCGACAGTGGTACTAACCTTTTCCTCTTTTCTGATCTGAGCAGGGCTCTCCGTTGTACTTATTCACTCTTTTTCTTCTTTTTCAAAGAACTGACCATGTTAAAAACAAGGTTACCCGCTGAAGAGCCGCCAATGTATCCAGCCAGAACCGCAGCTATGGCAGCACCCTTTGTGCTCTTCCCCTCCATTTTACGCATATTATATACGGTTGTACCCAACCGTCTGCCGACTATTAATGCAGCAGCAGCAGCTGCCAGGTATTCTGGCGCGTCAATAAGTAGATGCCCAAGTGGATCGGTCAATGGGTTTACTCTATCCAGGTGAACAGAGTAATAGTCATCATAATCTCGGATGTGAAGATGGCCGTATCGGTATTGTCTCTTGGCTCCCTTTTTGTCACCACGTGAAGTCTCCCTAAAATCAACTATCGGCCTGACGGCCTTGGGGATAATAATGTTGCTATCGCCGTCAACAAAATCCACGATTTAAAAAGAAGCATCCATTAGATATAAAATTAACGAATAAGTTTAATCTCCACTCTTACATTTGTCAATGGATGAAAAATGTTAGAGTAATTGAAAGCAGCATGATCTATTCTGGCGGCATCAATCTTAGAAAGGACAAATTTTCACTAAATGGCAAGATTGTCAATAAAGAAATTGTTGGACATCAGAACTCTATTGGGATAGTGGCGATCAATGGTAGCAACGTTATTCTCATTACGCAGTACCGTGCCGCCGCAAATAGGGTGTTGCTAGAAATACCTGCAGGGAAGATGGAGAATAATGAAAGTCCAAGACAGGCGGCAATTCGAGAGATGGCAGAAGAGATCGGCTACAGGGGTAGTCTCAAACCGCTGTCGAAATGGTATCTTGCACCAGGTTACTCTACTGAATTGATGCATGTGTTTGTTGCTACGAATCTCAAAAAAATAGCAAGAGGTCCTCTGGATGAGGACGAGAATATAAGTATAAAGAGGATACGACTTAGTGAGGCAATCAAGAAATGTTTTAATGGCAAAATTAAGGATGCCAAGACCGTAGCAGCATTGCTAGCTTATTATTATGAGCAGCACGACTGAATCTTTTTCTCCCACATTCTAGTTGGATCACTTCTTATTATGGGAAACTTCGTATTCTTGATTTAATATCTGCTTGACATTTTGACACAGTTAGTAAATTCTTCATTAGAATAGGATCTAGTTTGATAATACTTCTCATCATTTTTGCCAACATGCCAAGCAATTCCAATCATTAAGTCGGGGGCCTTTCTGGTTTGCGTATTCAGTAATGAAATAGGGTAATTATCATTGCATTGCTGATTTTAGATTAACTTTCCGAGTTCACAAGTCTCCCATACAATCTGAATGCCTTGTCGTCAAGGCCTCACGCGGCCTGGTGCGTGAAAGCATCAGTCCTGTAGTTTTTGGTATGGTGGTCTCTTTCAGCCAGTTCTGCAATATGGCAGACTGGCACGAATCTTATTGAATCCATTGCAGGTGTCAGAAAGGATCCATAAAGTCGTTGATGTCATCTCAGGCAAACCAAATATTATATTCAACTTCAAGTAGCAATTCTGCTACGTTGTTAGTTGTCCCGTACCTCTTATTTCTTTAGAACCTTGGTACATCACATACTCGGTAGGTTATGCAAGTTAACGCCGTCGAGCAGATGATATTTAGCCTTTGGCAATAGTATCAATGATCCTTGCAAGGGCGATATCATAGTTGCTTATGCCGTTGACATCATGCGTTACAAGGTCGACCGTAACGCGGTTATATACGTTAAACCATTCAGGATGATGATTCATCTTTTCTGCATTCATTGCAACTTTTGTCATAAAGCCAAACGCCTGCACAAAGTCCTTAAATTCGAATGTTTTGTTTATCTTGCCGTTTATGACCTTCCAGCCGTCGAGATTCTCTACCTCCTGTGCTATCTCGCTCTGCGACAATTTGTGATACTCCTCTTCATCTGACATGAAACTAAGAAAGGTAATGTATCTAATACATCTTGCTCCCATGGGGGAAAGATATGTCTGTCTTCTAAGTAGTCGTTATTGTAATTGCTGCAAATAGTGGCGACTACACAGAAGCAATGCCTCTTCGAAGTTCAGGCGGCACTATAAGCCTTGGATGCGCTGTCAGATTAACGTTATCTTTTTTCTATCCATATAAGGAATTGCCTCTGGGACACAAGCAACATGGTTTGAGAAAAAATCACACGCGTGAGGAAGAATTAGTCACTAGATCGAAGCGCATACGTAGTTGTCATTGTTGTTCCCAAACTTTAGCAAGTGTACAGCCAAAGGTATGGCCTTGTTGCTTAGCCTCATGCCAAATGTTAGTAGTACTTCTCGATTACCGATTCTTGTAATATTGGCGCTGCTGCTTATTACATCCAATGGGTAGATCAAGAGACTTGAGCACCTTGACTTCTTGCAGTTATAGAAAAGAACCCAATGCAGGCACTGTCGCATCATGTGTGATATTCTCAGAGGTACTTGCTACTTAATGCATCCTAAGGTCATCTTCAATATTGTATAGTAAGAATACCATAATAATATCAAAAATTTGGATTTTTCAAGATAAGCCGAGGAATCTCCTTCATGTCAACATAAGATATCTTGAATCAAAATTGCGAGGTGGCCATATAGTTGATTTCATACGTGCATATGTAACTCCAAATACTATTAATATCGATCCGCTCAACTGACGAGCAGTTTTGCTGGATGGGTAGTCTAGCCTGGTTAGGATACCTGTCTTACACACAGGTGGTCGAGAGTTCAAATCTCTCCCCATCCATTGTCTT
This sequence comes from Thermoproteota archaeon, assembly GCA_030861405.1. Lineage (GTDB taxonomy): Archaea > Thermoproteota > Nitrososphaeria > Nitrososphaerales > Nitrososphaeraceae > Nitrososphaera. The sequence goes on from JALZFS010000116.1 coordinate 12,941, forward strand.
CTACTCTGTATCCTTGATTATCAATTTGGCATGCAGGGTCATTCTAACTGGCGAATCTTTCCATTATCTTTCCAATGCACTTAGTTGCTTTGTTCAATAGATCAATCCTTGCAAATTCGTTTGGTGAATGGATGCGCGCAAACAGGTAGGTACACCCGATTGAGACGCACGGCGTCTTAAAGACCTTGGCAAAAGAATACATTGGGCCAGTTCCTGCAGAAGAGACACTAATTATAGCGGAACCAAAGGTCTCTTTTGCAGCCTGCTCCACCTGCCTGACAAATGGATCGCTTACTGGCGTCCTTGCTGCAGCCTCGCCGTGTATGAGTTTGAGTTCGATATCGGAAAAGCCATGTTCCTTTAAGTGATCCTTAAGTCGCTCGAGTTGCCTTTCAGGCACCATATCTGGCACAAGCCGAAAGTCGATCTTAACCATTGCCTGGGACGGTAATACTGTTTTTGCGCCTTCACCTATGTAGCCGGAGTTGAAGCCGGCAATATTGCAGGTAGGCATCCCTACAAGCGCTTTCTTGATGTCTACTCCCTTTGCATCGGCAACAAATGTCCGGATACCATACTCTTTCTTGAACTCTTCAGTGTTAAATGGTTCACTTCCAATGATTGATAGTTCTTGATCGGTAAACTGCCTCACCTCATTGTACCAATCTTTGATCAATATCTTGCCCTTCTCATTCCGTATTGTATTGAGTGCATATACAAGATGCCATGCAGGGTTTTCAATGAGCACTGCAAGGCTTGAATGGGCATCACGTACAGGACCCTTTGCTAACAATTCAACATATAACAATCCCTTCATGCCGAGGCTGATTATTGGCCTTTCCTTTTCGTCAACGTATCCAAACTCCCATATTATGGCATCGCATGCAAGCCTATTGCGATATCTATTGCAGTATTGCTCAACATTTACACTACCGACTTCTTCCTCACCTTCTACCATAAACTTGACGTTAACAGGCACATCACCTGTCTTTTTCAAGTAATACTCAACTGCCTTTATGCGTGTGATCAGTTCCCCCTTGTCGTCAGCCGAACCTCGACCAAACACATAGTTACCCTCAACTTTTCCACTAAAGGGATCATCCTCCCATAACTCGACTGGCTCTTCTGGCTGTACATCATAGTGGTTGTAGAACAAAATAGTCTTGTTGGGATTTGATTTTGATTTCACTTCACCATAAACAATAGGTGGGATGCTCTTATCGTCAAGATAGAGAACTTCAGAATTGATGCCGGCCCTGCGCATTATTTTCGCAATTAAGTTGGCACATTCAACTAGGCCCTGCTTTTTTGCAGAAACGCTGGGCTGCCTTACTAGGGTCTGGAGGTCTGCAATCAGACTGTCCATTTCAGCATCTACCAACTCGTTTATTACACTCAATGCACT
>JALZFS010000171.1 GCA_030861405.1 Thermoproteota archaeon
AATCAAAGTGGCATATGGGCAATGATTACTTATGCAGTAGTTGTGACAATAATAGCAGTAGTTGTAACTATATGGATAGGACGAGTTGCAGAAAAGACAACAGGCAAGAAGCCTGAAAGTGCTTAGCGTCACCGTCATCATCGTCATATGTTACAGCTGTCCAAAAGACAACGGGGATTAGAGTGTGCATAGATTTCCTTTTAGTATAGCGCTCAATAAAAGATTTCAAAATATCTTAGACGAATGAGGTAGATGAGCAAAAGATTTAGCTATATTGTGAATTAACTTCTTGGAACTCTTGCGCGCTCATCTCTATTTCTTTGCAAAGCCAAAATAGCAGGAATGACAGTATTCTTTTCCATATATTACACCCTGTCTACCACAGCTTGAGCACTGTTTTTCATACTCTATAGTAGAATCAAGCGACTTGGCCTTCTGCAGACATTTGCCGCATATGGGAGCTTCCAATTGGAAGCTTGATAAAAAGCCCTCCCCGCATTGATTGCACTTCAAGCTGTACATCTTACCTCTTGGTTTCCAACTTCTAAATAGTCTCATAGTGTTGTCTGTAGTTCTGCTTTAACTTACGCAATCCCTACTTAAAAATTATCGGTAACCTTGTTACGTCGTCTTCCATGGTAAATAAGTTGGTGCTGTATCTTTGTTACTGCTGCAAAACAACAGCAAAACTAGTTTTTATTACTAATTTGGACAGATATAAACACCATATTATAAAGAGTTTCTATGAGTGGTCCCATAAGACTAATTGGATAGTCGTCCAGAAGTTACTTACTTTGGGTTAACGCTACTGCCTAAGTTAAGTAGTTGCGCTTAGTTGGATAACGCTGACAAGCCAAGAAGTAGCCATCGTGACGAGCAGTTCAAATGGCTTGATGCTTCGCTTCTGCTGGCAAGGAAGAATGGCTTTCAGACTTTTGCAACCATGCGCAATACTGACAAGGGGGGAAGGAAATCAACACAATTGCGGCTAGGGAGAGGCTAGCTGTTAAGATCGTGCAACTTAATGTGACAGATGACATGTCAACAGTACAATTGAGAAGTTAATGTCAGACGATGAGAGAATAGACGTTCTATCTGCTTGTTTATGCTCTGTTTAGTGTCTCCACCGTATGATTCCCATGTCTTCATAGTCTCTGGGGTTACAGAATCTAACAAAGATATAAATATTAATTCTCCGGGTTCCGCACATATAGAAGTTAAAGTCAACAACAGCCCATTGGTTGCATGAGTGTGACTACAAATGTAACGTGTGATTCTGTAAGGTTCTTAATGGCTGTGGCTATTGCTTCACTGTTCTACCTTTTCATAATAGATAAAAACTCTGTTGGCTTTATTCCTTCGAATACTTAGGAATAGATGGTCGTTCAGTTCCGCAATTGCGGCATGACCCCATTACGTAGTCGTTCTGTTTTCCGCAATTTAGACAGCATTGGACTTTTGTGCTTATCATCGATGTCATTATGATAATATGGTATAAAGGCTTCTGTGTAATCAAATTATCTAAGAAATATCTGCCGTGTATGTTGATAGTGGAGAGTCTCACTCCCTTTCTTTAGGGATTATATAGTTGACCGATATCTCTTGTTGTTATATATTACAACAACGTTTAGAGTCCTGTTTAATGGATATACCACGAAAGATTGCAAAATGCAAGTTTTGATTCTTTAAAAACTGCTGCGATGCAATAGGCACGGAAAACTAATTTCTTTGTGAACCTATTAAACAGCAAATGCTCGGTATCTTCAGTACTAAAGATGTATTCCATAGAGCGAGAGATCAACTGATAAGATGTCAATAGCTCAGATCCTACAGTGCACCAACGGGCTTGGCAAAATCGATTTTCCTATATAATACTACGTCGCTCACATCACAAATCCTATTACTTTGAATCTGCGAGGACTGCGTTATATCGGACATCTACCAGGGGAAAGGAATAGGAACTGCTACAGACAACAAACACATGTATGCATCGCCGGAATATTTTATGAGGTGATGCATGTAGCCCAGGCGTTTTTCTAAAAGCGCTACTCACTATATATGCTGTCAAGAGTGATCAGCGGGCTAGGGTCCACCCTAGATGAGGGATTTTATGGAAATTGATTTTAACGACTACTACCCCTGGCAGCATAACAGAGAAGAACTTAGACTTTCTACCAACCTGTTTCACCTAGTATATTTCTATCTTGTGTCATCCAAGAATTATCGGCGTACATGCTATTTAGAGTCAGAAAAGGAAACACCACTGACCGATAGGTTTGCAAACCTAAGACTAGATGTCTTCAGTTATTCCTATCATTGAATTGAGAGCTTGCTTCCCTCCAAAGAGTAAATTGAATCGCACATATTATAACTGAGGTTTGAGCTTTTTTTGATTCAAATAATATCGTCTGATGGTCTCTTTGCTGATTTCATCCTGCATTATCATTTCTCCCTGTCTTCCAGGCGTCTTTCCCTCCTGATAATTCACCCGTCTTCTTTCGTCATATAGCTCATTATCGCGCTTTTTCTTCAGCTCAGCTGCATACCTAAGACGAAAAAGTTGCTCTTGCGTTGTGGCAGTTTCACTCATTTACGAAGATCTCAAATTTAAAGAAATATCAGTACCTTCGGTTGACTGCTCTAGTATGTGAAGGCGAACAATATCCACAGTAGTCGGTGTTCGGTCTGCCATGACAGATACATTCACATTTTCCACGTGTCTGAGTTTTACTAAATTTTCTCAATATCTTATATATGCAGTCAAGCTATTTAACTAAATCTTATATCCTTAAGATACTCCATACACCCACTATGCAACTAGAGAAAGCGAATTAGAGGATGCTGTCATAGTACCTTTTTGTCTTTGTTTTTGGTAAGCAGGAACGGTCACTTATCCTCCTCCTCCTCCTCACCATTATAACCACATGGGTGTGCTAAGCCATTGTTCCTTGAGATCCGAACACTAGTGATCATTGGTTGAAATTGTGACATTATTGTCGAATGTCAATGCTCAAAATGAATAGATGTTTTTTCTATTGGATGAGCCGATACCTGTTCTTTGATGAGTTCAACACACTGCCTTGCAGAATTAAATGCAGCATCGGAGGATCCACCAATGCCATCTACATTGACACCATCTCCTACAAGATACAAATTTTTCAATCCCCGCAATGAAACATTTGGTCTTTTTGATTGATTCATTGACGGCTTTGGATAAAAACCGATTGTAGTACTAAAGACCATTTGGCGGATAACAGTCGAATTTTGAGATACATCTGGGAATATTTTCTCCAAGATTCTTTGAAGTTCAGCATATTTCGTTTCAACATATCTTCTATCATGGCTTTTGTCACTTGCTATAGGCATCCAAGCTGAAAGGATATGTTTTCCCTGTGGTGATATTGTCTTATCATACTTTGTAGTAACCCTGAATATTGCCAGTGGATCTAGGCTGATAATAGTATCATTTTTGCCGTAGATCATTTGGTCACTTGATGCAATATCTATAATGATACTAGATGACGGTTCGAAGTCTTGCAGCAATTTGCTCAGTTGCTTGGGTAGATATTCTTGTTGAACTAATCTAGGAATTTCATAAATCGGGACATTTAAGACTATGGCATCACTGTATACTACCTTTCCGTCTACCACAATCCCTACTACATCTACTGCATTTTTAATTTGCTCGTTGCTATGCCAGTGGATTTCTTCTATCACTACTTTCTGCACTTCCTTTCTTGTCTCAATTATCCCGCCATTTTCAATAATTGAGCTTATCAGCTTATCAATAATCTGCTTCCATCCGCCGATTGGAAAGCCCACATCATAGGGAAAATGCTCCAAATATCTGTAGAGCTCGCCGGCAGATATTCTTTCAAGGTTTGGATCACAATAGAAGGCTATTCCGACTAATGTTTTAATATGATCAATTAGGCCTTTGCTATTGACATTTAGTTCCTTGAGCAACTCTGCAACCGTAATTTGATCAAGATGCTCCAGCGGTTTTTTCTTAATTCTTTGAAATAGAGTTATGAAATTGACCTTGTCTCGCCATGGAAGTAATGGGTATCTGAGAAGTTCGATAAGATTGTTAGGGGCATAAGCCGCCTTTCCATTGTAATATTGCTTGGGAAGAACACCATCTGAATATTTTGTTGCAAACTTGATATCTTTTCCTAACTTCTTTAGAACAGCAGAAGCAGCGCCTTTATCTGCTCCGCGAATTGAGTGAAAGCCTGAGTCTAATAAATATTCGCCTATGCTTTTGCATAAGCCCCTTCCTCCTACTTTGCTAGTTTTCTCATATACTGAAACAGTAAATCCCTCTGCAGATAGAAGTGCTGCAGTAGCTAAGCCACCCAGTCCACCGCCTACAACTACAATTTTCATATTCTTCTTTTGATTCATATCAGACGAGCATTGATTGGTTAGCAATTATTTACAGAATGGGTTTACAAATGTTCAAAAATATTATAATGTGGTACTTTGTGTTCACGACATAATGGATACTAGATCTCGACAGAAAACTGTCACAAGAACTATTCGCATACCTAGCCACCTAGATAATGTCATTCATAAGGATTCAAAAGAAAAAAGAAGCACTGCAAACGCCCTAATATCTTCGATATTGACAAAATACGCCGAATGGGATAGATATACCGAACTATTTGGATTTATCTCTCTTCCTCGAAGCGGACTTAAGCTTATAATTGAATCACTAGATGATGAAACAATCAAACAAATTGCAGGGCAAATTGGCTCTAGTCAAGGCAAAGAGCTTATAATGTTCTTTTTCAAAGAAATCAGTTTAGATACTTTTGTATCTGCTATCTCA
>JALZFS010000123.1 GCA_030861405.1 Thermoproteota archaeon
TTGCAGATAACAAGGCGGTATCATGACTTGACGAAAGAATTTGTACGATTTTTCCTATCGAAGGTTGAATGATTAACGCAGTTATCGGCAGAAACAAAATCATCCAAACTATAATGCCAGTTCCTACCCCCATGAAGGTGGACCTGTAAGGACGGAGAATATTTGTAATCGTATTTCTCGATTCAACTTTTACAGCTATTCCTCCAATAACAGCCCCAAGAATAGTTCCAGTGACTATATGCAGTCCAAAACCCACATAAGCAGCAGTGACAAAATCTATTGAGCCTAGGCTAATACCCATAACGGCGTAAAATGTGCCAATAGGTAGATGGAGTTCTACTTCTGATGCAGCGATGGCAGTGGAGATCGACCAAGTAGCAATAAGACCTGCAATTGTACCATACTTTAGTCCCTCCATTGTAGGTCTTGATAAGATCTGTTGTCGATAATCAGATCGTTTCATATGTATTTATAGCAGGTGTAATATTTCTGCTTATCTATATGCAAGTCCACTAAAATTGTGGCATATAATAGTATTATCCTAAATTATTTTAAAAATACATGGTTCTTTGATAAATTTATATATGACGTTGTCTATTTTAATACATGGCCATCACGGGCATTCTGGAAGGTTATTCTGCAGTTGTTGCAAGCTTGTGGTTTACGATACCAAAAGAGGATGGTGACCAGCCAAAGCCACCAAGCATATGTCCAAAATGCGGTAGAAATACCAAGTTTGGAGGCTATTGTGAATGTCAGCAGATATTACGGTAAAGTTCTATTTTTGCAACAGCCTAGTCTGCTAATAATGATGTCGAAGCCATTTTCGGTTCTCAAAAGATAAGTTATATTGGGTATCTTAATGTCTTGCAAGCACTAAGAGTTATGATCACTATTGTATCAATCAGGTTACAATATACATCTAATCTCGTGGCTGATAAGTACAGCCTTTAGAAAAGGAACAATAGGCGAGTAGTGGAAAACATTAGAGCCAGAGAATTGCTTTGACCCTGAATTTCGAGACTATATTAATAATGAAATCGTCAAACAAGAAGACAGATAGAAAAATAGTATTTTGTAGTATTATGGCATTAGTATCAGCAGCAGCTAGTTTTTATGAGTTTAGTCTATTTACATTACAGCTAAAAAAGAGAGAGATATCATCAAAAATACTCGCCTATTAATGACGTTTGTAAAATCGATGTTGCCGGGACCTGTTCGCGGTATTGCCAACATACAAAAAACATTCGATGAACTACTAAAAGTGCAACTGGAAGAACTATTAAAAAAGATAGAGAGGGAAGGACACCCAACAGGATTCGGGTTGCAAGACTCAGCGATCAATCCGTTTGGAGTGTAAGAGATGAACACGAAATTCACAAGGAATTTGAATTAATCAGGACAGAGCAATTAAGCGGCCTTGCATTTCGGTAAATTAAACAGAGTTAGATTCGATCAAAGCGGACATTGGGAAATAACCAAGCGGACTATCTCAAGAGTTGTTTGAGACTATGTGCTTGGGATAATCTTTTGGTATTCATCTGATCATGTGTTTGATAACTTTGAACGTGAAATGTAGAGTGATCAAGTTCAAGCCCTTTCCCAGAGCAAGATAGATATCATATATGCCATTCTGAGGTGCACCAATTTCGTTAATTGATGCAGACAGCCAAGTATTAGGGATTCCTTTCTGATGATAAAAAGGCCATCAGATATCATAGCTGGAATTATGAATTTGATATTATTTACGACCAAAAATTATATCCTAGTTGAAAGGCGAATTATTTAGTTGATGAAAATATTATTCTTGACTGCTCATTTGCCTTACCCTCCGTTTAGTGGAGGGCGCAGGAGGGAATTTGAATTGATATCAAAGCTCTCAAAGAGGTTTGACATACATTTATGCTCTATAACTAAATCGCTGAAAACGGATAGTGTATACGCTGACGATTTATTACAGTACTGCACCACTGTCAAACTCTTTGAATGTTGCCCAACCGATAATCAGCAATATGTATCATATCCACATCAAATGAAAAAATACATTTCTGAAGAAGCAACTTCATATGTCTCGGCTTTGCTAAAGAATCAGCGCTTTGACCTTGCCCATGTTGAAGGGTATTATCTTTTACAACATGTTCCCGTAAACTCTGGGGTCCCTATTGTTCTTGTAGAGCATAACGTAGAGCACTTACTAGCATTACAACGCTTCTTGCTAGCTACAACGCACAAAGAAAAATCTTATTTTTGGTCGGAGTATGTCAAGACTCTAGAATGGGAAAAATTGATGTGGAAGCGAGCAACAGTATGCATTGCTCTCACGCGTGAGGATAAGAACAGCATAGAACAGCGAGAACCAAGTATTGATGTTAGAATGATACCCAATGGCAGTGACCACCATCAGAAAATTATAGAGCATGCCTCATCATCCAATGGCTTTAGGTACACCAGTGTCATTGAGGATCGTCCTTCTATCCTCTTCGTAGGAAATTTTGCATATGAACCAAATGTTGATGCTGCACTATATTTTTCTCAATATATCTTTCCTCTCATTCTAAAAGATGCACCAAATGTAAAGCTATATCTAGTAGGCAATGCTCCACCTCCAGAAATCCGTTCCTTAACATCAAACAGACAGATTAGAGTCACTGGCCAGGTAGACTCTGTAATTCCCTTCTACAAAGAGGCTCAAGTAGTAGTCTGCCCTTTACGGATAGGCGGGGGAGTTAAGGTAAAGGTGTTAGAAGCATTATGTTTAGGTAAAGCCATAGTTAGTACCTCTGTTGGAGCGCAAGGTCTAGATCTTTGGAATTACCGGGCGGTAACCGTTGCAGATGAAGCGTCAGATTTTGCTGAAAAGGTAATCCAACTCCTTCTGCATCCACAAAAACGCCGTATGCAGGAGAAAGAAGCACTAGCATACGCTAGAACTTTGCCTACTTGGGATCAAGCTTCAGACGCATTCGCACGGTTATACGAAGAAATTGCAGATCGCAGAGTAACTAATACGGAAGAGAAGAAATGAGAGGGAATTACCTGGTGAAGATGAAAGCTAGCGGATCCCTTAAACTAGACGGCACATGGGCTAGAGTTTGAACCAAAACATCTGCTGGTCCTTCTATTTCTGGACTACCACCATTTCCTGCGTTGAATGAAGCACATCTAAAGATAAGCTAATTCTTGTTGGTTTGGCGAATATGGAAATGACACTTATTAAAATCGTGGATCAGATGAAGGGAAGTGGCGGCCAAAAATCTGTTTAGGCAGGTAATAGATTTTAGTTGCCCTTTGTAAAATATTGAGTGTGAGAAATTATATTTTAGTAATGTAAATGTTATGACTGCGTGAAGGAAATCCGTATTTCTCGCAAAAAGTTTCTAAAGATTTTGGGAGCTGGAACGGCTGTTTTAGTATTTGGATACTTGGCAGGGGTCGAGCTATTAACCAAACGGTTGCCTTCTTACAAGAACAAACCAGCTAATACTCCAATAACAGCAGTCACGCCTTTAACACCCAGTGGCTCACTTGATAAGTTTGGTGTACAGATGCTGTTTGCAACATTGCCTGGCGGAAGAGAGTGGTTCATGAATACCGACAATCCAAGCTCGGATGGTATATTCCAAGCCAGAGATCAGAGAGTCTTCAAGATGGCTGATGGCCACTGGTATGCCGGTGGCAACCCTCCAGATTACAGAACAAGAATAATGATCAAGTCACCACAAGGCACAGCTCTTTGGAAAAATGTCGAAATGACAGGGTACTTTAAGGTGGTTAGAACCTATCCTAGGGCCGATACGGATGTAGCAAGAGGAGAAGATTCTGAAAGTACATTTCAAGCCTATGCCAGAGGCGGGACACATAGCAATGAACTAATGGCAGGCTCTGACGGCAAAGAGAGGTACCTAAATGCAGTAGGCAGCGCGTATAAAGGAAGAATTTATTTCAATGGAGACGCCTCAGTCGCAAAGGAGATAGGACACTCTGTATATGCACCAGACAGGCATATTCAGGATAAGTCGTCAGGAGATTGGATTCGAATTGGAAAATATCTCTTCAGGCCGCTTGTGAATAACTATAATCTCGTAGATGGCCAATACTATGGCGGTAGGTGGATTGGATTGAAGGTTGTCATATTTGATTTTCTAGAAGACGGAAATGAATACGCAAAAATTCAAACCTATATCGACGATGATGCAATTGAAGATAGTAAAACAGGAACATTCAAGCCAAGCAATAATTGGAAGCTTTTAAGTGATGTAGTTGATAAGGGAGATTGGATAGACGACCCGGGTCCTAACTCTAAACTAGTCGGCACCCTTGACAAGCTAATAGAGAGGTGTGGGAATCCCTTTGCAACTAGGGAAGATTATGCAAGGAATATAATAACATGGTTTGGACATCCTAGCTACATCGACGATCCGCTTTATAGAGCTATTGCAAACGCAGCCAGCTTTAGATGGGATTTCTGCGGAGCACAATTTGAATTTCTTTCGGTAAGGGAGATAGGCGGTGTAAGGTAAGGCTGAGAAACAATATAATTTCATCTAGCGAGGAGTATGTTTTGCTGAAACCAAATGTTGTTAAGTAAAGTTGACCCTACAATCCAATTAGCATTGAGAGCGGGGGCTGGTCCAATGCTATAAAAGATTGCGGATTGTTACGATACTAGTTTTGAAGAGCTCTGAATATAATTAATCTTCTTATTACAATAATCTTGGTTTTAGCTTTTTACTAAGATGCTTTGCTGGTAATTGTATCAGTTCTATCTATCATAGATTTGCTTTGTAGACATTGTCGATAGCATTCTCATGTAGCTAATGGAAGGCTAAAATTAAATGCAGATCCTTTCCCGTCACGATTATTCTCAGCCCAAATCTTACCACCATGAGCTTCGACAATATTTTGCGAAATAAACAGACCTAATCCCGTTCCTGTTTGTGATTTGGTTGCAAATTTTGAGAACAACCTTGGCATTATTTCAGGATCTATTCCAGAGCCTGTATCTTTTACGCTAATAATAATTTGATTGCTTGCTTCTTCCTTTTTGATCATCACTTTAATTGCACCCTCATGGGTGAATTTAATAGCATTATCCATTAAGTTGAACATGACCTGCATCAACCTCATTTTATCCGCTTGAACAAAAAGGTCGTTATGATCATTAGGGGTAAATACTATTTTGACATTACTGTTACTATTGGTGTTAATATTAGCTTTATTCTGACCCTCGTACTCTGCAAGAATGCTTGAGATTATTTCGTTTATATTGAGTTTTTCCTTATGAAGCTCGAGGGATTGATTTTCGATCCTTGTAATATCTAAGATATTTTCTACTAACCTCTGTAGTCTTTTTGCATTTCGGACTACAACCTCTAATAACTTCTGCTGGCTTTCATCCTTTGTTTTAGAGAGAGCGATCTCGGTTAATCCAAGTATTGGTTGAATGGGAGTCCTTAGCTCATGAGCTGCTATGTTTATGAACTCCTCTTGCATCTTGTCACGAGCTTTTAGCTGTTCATACAGCTCGGTCTGTATCCAGAGATTCTCAAATATAGAGACATAAGAGAGAACACCTGCTTTGCTGCTAGAATAAGTGGATAGCCCTATGGCTTCATAGAAGCTTGATTTAGAATCATCCCTTAACTCCATTACCAAAGAAAGTTTCCTGTCAGCGATCAAAATTGTAGCTTTTGTATCTGATGGTTGTTGTAAATATCTAATACTGATTAAGCTATTTGGATTAGCTTGTTGTTGATGTAGTCGCTTTAATTCTTCAATTCCATCATGTTTATGGCTCAGATTGACTTCAGGCATCAGAATTCTAATTCGTATATTACGATCCATAGCAGCATCTGATAAAGACTTTAGTATTCCTATCTTTTCTTGGCGAATAATTGAGTTAGTAGTCGGAAATATAAGTAATATTTCTCTTTTACATGATCTTATGGTGTTCAAATATAGTTCCTTTGTCCTATCTGGGTTTTGAATAACTTCTATATCCGCGTCGGCTCCTTCTTCTACTTGTTTTATTCTGTATGTAGCATCAATCCCATTGCTCCATATCTCTTCGAAAAGGGAGCTAAAGTGTTTAACATACATAGGTTCATTGCTAATCAATAGACTCTGTATTCTTTTACCTCTCTCCATCTTCTCTATTGTTAATGCTATTTCTTTATCTGAAACGCCAAAGCTCATTCCTGGTAGATTTTTCACATGTCTTATCTGAATCCCATAATCAAGATACATCTTGCATATGTTTATGTTGGACTTATCTACCTTAGTGACATACCTAATACCGTTATGCTCTCCTTTTCTTTGTTTATCTAATAGGCCTTTCTTTATTTTAAAGAAATACTTGTGGCTATATTTCATGCCACCGGGGCTTAAACAGGTATCCAGCTTATTTGAGCTAGCTGTTATACGCCCAATTTCCTTAACGACTTCATCAGGATTTTCTATTATCTTTGTTTCATAATGTACAATCCCTTCCTCAATTTCTCTTATTTTCTGTTCGGCTGAAATAGCTGAGTTCCAAAGAGTATCAAAGAGATACTGTCCTTGTTCTACAACTTCTGGAACATCACTATAGATAACCTCGGTTAGAGGCTTTGACTCTTGCAAAACTGTAGTAGCCATATATTCGGATTCACTAACTGCCATCCCTCCCTTTATTCCATCTAAATGACGAAGCTCATCGACTATCTCCACTAGGTCTTTGCAATATGAGATATTTTCTCGGGTAATCTCAGTAAATGCTCTTATCTTTCCTCCTCTTCTCCTAATGTCAATATATCCATTTTTGTATTCCTCGATATCGATGACAATAGATGGAGCTCTATGATCAAAGAAAATATCCATTTTTTTCTTTACATTTTTCATAAATTGTACCCCTCTTCCTACGGCATTTTCCGCTCCGTAAAGAATTTCAGTAGTTCTCGGAGAATGGGTATTTGAGGTTAGCAATGAATCTGCAGTTTTGGCCCGTTCTTTTGTCACAGTAAGCAACTCATAAACGAGCCAGAAATATATAATGGTGCCTATCTTCGCGCCAGACAGGCCTAAGGATTAGATAGCGGAGTCTTTACGTGATAGCAAATGCAAGGCACCCTAGCGTTAACTTTGGGTCAGAGGTATATGATAGAGCATGCAACGTCCATAAAGGAGTGAATATCATCATAGTGACTTTATATGGTGAATTAAGGTGGAAATGACTCTTATTTTCAAGACGCTAAGCAGCTAATTCAATTGGAAATAGCAATACCCTCAACAAAGGATCTTTTTTTAGATGAAAAGGGATCTCACACTTAAGTACCCACTCCTAAAGGATTGCCATATTTAGAGTGCTAGCAAATAATAATCTCAACACTATAGTACTACGGCCACACGAGCGGTTATATAAAAACAAAAATAAAAATTTATGTTAATTATTTTTGGCCGCTGGCAAATTTCTGATGTAATGCAAAGAAAGTAGGTCGTTATATACTTCCTTTATTCTCTAATTACATGCCTTTTGGCTTGGGAAGAAAAGGTCAATCAGAAGTGCATTTTATCACAGACATAACTGACAAAGATGAGCTAGAGGAGATTCGCAAGATTGCAAACAGGCTTGATCAAGACGAAAAAGTCCTCTTTGTTGCAAAACAATCTAGAATGAAACCTGGCGGCTCTGTCTTGGCTACCCCTAATATAGTTTTTGCAACCGACAAGCGAGTATTGATTAGAAATCCTACAATGCTTGGAGTTCGTGAAAACATAGAGGACATCTCCTATGACAAAATGACCGGTGTGAAATTGGAAAAAGGAGTATTCTCTTCTACAATTCTAATTAGGGCACCGGGGCTGAGTGAGATGAGTAGGATTAGCAAGCACACAGGACTGATTGCTTGGGGACGAGGAGAAGATGGTCAAATTGATGCTTTGCCAAAAGATAAGGCAGAACAGCTTTTTACAACCATTAGGCATGGGATAGACAGAACCAAGAGACATGACTCACTAGCTTCTACCGTGACGACTATTAGCCGACAGATATCATTTGCCGATGAATTGACCAAGATCGCAGAGCTAAAAAAACAGGGTATAATTTCCCAAGAAGAGTTTACACTAATGAAGCAAGATTTACTGAATAAAATGAAAGAATAAGATGGGTAGACCTCTGGGCAATGCATGGGTCCTGCTATCTGCCAGCAACCGCTCCTGGAGTCGTCGTTGTTGTCTTCATGGGTTGGTTAGCTAGCACATTGTCATCTATTGATTTTATGGCTAGATCTAGGTCTCGAAGAGCTCCGCTGGAATGGTTATTCCGTATTGCCATGCATGCATCTTCTATTTGCATTCGCAGTTGAAACAGGGTATGAGTAAATGATGGCAAATTTTGTACTTCCTGCTGTATCAGAAGTTGACGTCGCATTTGAGCTACCGATACTTGCTCGGCACAACTGTTGTTGTAGTAGTACCGCTGCCTGTGTTTGTGGCAGCAGAGCACTATTTGGATCAGCTTTTCCAACAGACGCATATGTAGTTGTATTCTCTGAAGAACAAGGAAATTGCATACCTGTGTTTG
>JALZFS010000129.1 GCA_030861405.1 Thermoproteota archaeon
AGGCATTAAAGGAATTGAAGTCTAGAATGGCAGAATCTATGACAAATCTCGAATTTATTCAAGAAGGCAAAAAATACATATTTCATCCTGTCATGAATTCGGATCAATAAAGAGATAAAGAGAAGAATAAAGGAGCGTTACAGCAAAACAAGGGAATGCTTTATGGTAGGTTATTTAATGTCAACGTTAAAACTAACGGACTGTATGGAATGGCTATCATCCTCCTCCTCCTCGCGATCGTCATGGAGCATTACAAGAGCAATTTGAAATGATAAAATACATAAAAGAAAAAGAAGGTTATCAGTTAATAAAATATTCCGATTTACTCAAAATGGAACCTACATCAACTGGCCAATAGTTTAGCTTGGGTCAAAGAAGAGTAATACTACAAATAGTGACTAATGATTTTAGCAATGCCCATAGACTATGTTATGGCTAATACAGCATTGTACTCGTGTTGCATTGCTAATACATAAGTTACTAGCTGCTAACCAATACCCCATGTGTTGTACTCTTTTCTTAATGACACAGAGTTATCTACTCCGTTATGGAGTGAACAAAAAATGTTTTTGTATGTACTCCAATTCCTGAAGGATGTTGTTAATGAGGAACCAGATGATGCAACGGCCGGGGTTTGAAGACTGGTATCTGATAGAGCAACCCCTTTCAAGTTGCTGATCCATGGTTCAAATCCTAGAGAGAGGAAATTTTTCTTGTTCTGTTGACTTCGATTCTAATCCATTAGCAACGACTTGGATGAAACACACCTGGCAAGGAGCGAATCCTGCTCATCCGGTCGCTTATAATTAGCGCTTACCAAAGATACCAACTTCTGATTACTAGTTTGGCTTTTTGAAGCTATAACCTGTATTGCAGTATGCTTGACATACTATACCCCGTCGTCTTGCCTTGACTGCAGCAGAAATGTAATTTCAATAATGGCATATTACACGGCAATCCTTAAACACCATATTACTCTTCAATAATCAGCTACAATGACGACTAAAGAAAAAAGAAGAGGAGGAGGCGACGGTTCTCACAGCGAACCTCAGAAAGGAGCCACAGCCAAAGATAGCATAGACAACTCCGCAATGACTGATGCTAAACGCATTGGCCCAGAAGAGGTTTTTGATTCTTCAAGATACAGTGCCATGAGCGATATGACTACAGGGTCAAATCTCGAAACTAAGAATGTTGAAGGTCTCTCAGATATTGGCCCGGGCTCAAAGAGTTTAAAATCGGAGCAGATTGACAGCAAATCTGTAACAACCCTGGCTGCAGCAGATGCTGCTGTCCCGCAGAACACAGATGGTCTAACTACTTCAGCAGAGAAGCCGAAAATAACTCCCATGATTGTCGAAGAAAGAGCTAGAACTATACGAGAAGTAAATGAAGATGAGAACCGCCTCCAGGCATCATCATCATCGACAAATTCTGTGTCGTCTGAGCCTCATCCCGGCCGAAAAGAGGAAAAATTTGTACTTTATCTCAATCTCATGCTATCTATAGAAAATGCTACAATTGAACGACTTCACGCAAGGCTACAGCAGCAATCTTTATTGGCGGAAGTCCGAGAGCAGCTTGTCCGTCATCTCGAAGAAACGAGTGAGCAAAAGAATCGACTCACTGCATTAGTTCGAATGCTTGGCGGTCAGCCGACGGATTCACGGGGAGAGTTACCAAGCTATTCCCCACCTAAAGTACTGGCAGATACGTTTAAGACTTTAATCACCAGACCTGAGGAGCAGGAACTAAAGACCCTGGAGACTGATGCACTGATAGAATATGCGGAAGTTGTAGGCTATAATACACTAATTCAGATGGCTACAACTATGAACATTGGTGAAGCGATAGCGCCGCTAAGACAAAATCTGCAAGAGGAAGAAAAAATGGTTGGATGGATGAGGGCAAATCTGCCTTCCAACTTTGTGAGGCTATGGTCTAAAACTGGTGATGGCGATGGCGAGTTGTACTGATAACAACGACAACAACTACTACTCTGACGTTATAACAGGTCTTATGGAAGCTGGTAGGATACTCTGCCAATGCTAGAACATCTCTGACCGCATACTCTTGACGGTTATCTACTGTTGAAGTTTCTTTTGCCTACCCATTCTAGTTAGGGCAGCCAATATTTTGCGCTCCATCTCCTGCTCGTTTTTTGGCAACTTCTTTCCCTCCACCATCTCTTTGAACTGGAGTGCATTAACAACAGCCTTGCCGCCATAATGGTTGTTGAAATAAATTCGTAATCTCTTTGATTCTGGATCATTCCTTATCTTGTCTACCTTTTGTACCCAAGGCTTCAATTCTTGTTCTGTATAAAGATAGTCATACCAATATCCATTGTTTCTGCCATGAAACCTAATGAATGAGTGGTCCGCAGTCAATACTATGTCTGATAGAAACTGTAGCTCCGGACTCGGCGAGTCTGTTATTACATTTGCAACATTATAGTGTCTCAACATTTCCCAAGGCCCCTCAGTCTGCCACGACGGATGGCGGAACTCTACTGCATAATCGTACCCTGAAGGCATTCTGTCGAGGAATGCTTCAACTTCCTTGAACTCACCAACCGAGAAGCTGGGCGGTAATTGGAGTAGTATAGCGCCAAGCTTATTTGCATTTTTTAGAGGAGAGATCTTTTCAAGAAATTCTTCAAATATGCTTAAGGCACCTTTTGTGACATTCAGGCGTTTGATATGTGTGATAGTCTCCGGTGCTTTAACTGAGAACTGAAAGAGGTCCGGGGTTGCTTTTACCATGCCATAGAACGTACCACTACTCATCTTTGAGTAAAATTTCTCATAAAATGTGGCGTCAATTTCTGCCGAGGGAAAGAATTCAGAATAGTAGCGCAAGCGCTTGGTATGTTCATCGGGGTAAAAAGAGCCTACCCAGCCACCTTTTTCAATAGGATCACCATAATTCCATCCCGAGCAGCCTATTAACACCTGTGCCATGATCTGATATGCCACACTATATGGGCATCTCTGATATTTTTGCTTGTCACTATGCCCAATTCCAAATGTGTTAGATTATAAAGCATATAGCATTGACAATGGCTTTGAATCTAACAGCATTGATATCTCAACGTACTAAGTGCTTTGTCTCATCTTATAACAAGACAAGCACACTAAAATTGCATAGACAGTTAGTATTCAACCAGAGCGCGTACTTTTTCTTTCACTGGATACTTAGCGAGCAGTAAATTAATATGGTCACCAGTTTGGAAATAGACTCAGGGATAGAGCCATCTTTTGAGCAGCAGGAGAAACATCGAAGCCAATGCTTTAACTGAGCAGTTTGCTGACTATTTGGCTAAAATCGAGCACACATTAAAACATGAGCTTGACCTGTATTCGTGGTCGGAGTTTCATGCGCCACTACGATACGCCTGTGAGGGAGGCAAGCGTATACGGCCTCTCATCCTGATACTGTCTGCAGAGTGTATAAAGTCGAAAAAAGCAGATCCTGCTGCATATCTTGCCGCTTCTGCAATAGAGCTTTTGCATACTGAGTCCATAATCCATGATGATATTATTGACGAGGAGAATCAGCGGCGCGGCAAACCCTCGTTTCACGTAAAGTATGGTTATAATAGCAGTATCCTCACTGCAGACTTTGTTCTTGGAGTCATACTCAATATCAGCTCAAAATTAAAGGACCCACGAATCATCAACGAGTTATCAAATGCTGCAACCAAAATGACTGAAGGTGAAATGATGGAGATAAGGTTTGGCAAGGAAGCTGCAATCAGTGAGGACGACTATATTAAGGTGCTTGAATTCAAGACAGCTTCGCTGTTTGAAGCATCTGCTAAGATTGGTGCAATAACAGGAGGCGCAGATGATGATCAGATTCATGCCATGACATCTTTTGGCAACCTATTGGGCATTGCTTACCAAATACGTGATGACCTTATCGATTGGAGCAATGAAAATCGGCTTTTCAATATGCTCGTTAGAAAAAATGGCAAAACGAAGGATTTTGTAGATGAGATGGACAAACTTTACCAATCATATGCATTAGGTGCAAAAAATGAGCTTCACAAGATATCGGCACATAGCGAAGCCAAACGTCACTTAGAGCAACTTACTGACCTTACTTCTGTTCAATTGTAGTATTATAAAGGCTGTATACCACGGTTTAAAATAAAAGCAGAAAATATGTGCTTGTGCTTGCGTGCTGACAACAAGATTTGGCTCAATAAAAATGGATGCAATCAGACACCCATCCAATATTTCTTTTGTTTATTTATTTAGCATCTACTATGATACATCTATTTCTTCTATCTTGTTGTCTCTGTCATCGTTACCTGCTTGCACTGTAATGGGTATACGGCCATTATCCGCAGTACACATTGATTCATGTATTATCATGTGTGTGACGAGATTGTCATATGAAACCTGGATCTTTTTTCATCACTGATGTCAGAAATTCGTTAATCTTCTGCGTGTGCATTTGATTCTATTTTTTAAATGAAGGATTTCATGAATAAATAGCCCTCTGTACAGGTCATGCCTCAAAACATGCTCTGGACAAAACAATTAAAGGCTAACAAGCAGCCATTCATACTGATTGTCGTCAACAGCATTATCGGCTAGGCCTCCTTGGATGATAAGGACACGCTCAATGTATTTTGTCGCACTTGTCGGCGTCTTTGTTGTTTTCACCTTAATGGTCGCTTCTGGTGTGACGTTTGAGGCAGATGACGCAGCAAGTCGTTACTTCAAATCATTACAGGGAAATCCCGACTTGGATACGGCAATGATAGTTCTTACTTCGCTTGGTGATGTGACAACGTTATTCATTCTCGGAATTGTGCTCACAATAATTCGCCGTACAAGAAAAGCTGGTATGATATTTCTCATTGCGCTAGTTGTCATCGTGGTTTTGGTGATGTACATAAAGCCACTTATAGGCAGAAAAATTCCTCCATATGGATTTGAACCAGCTATAGAGATGCCCAAGAATTTTAGCCTTGAAAGTGACAGCCTTGCACCATTTGCCTCTGGACTTTCATATCCTTCGGGTCACGCCGCTCGGGCGACTGCACTAGCCTTTATTGCTGGCTATCTTCTGTATAACAAGTCCAAAAAGGCCGGCTATATGATCTGGGCCTTTCCCATTGTCATTGGGATTACGCGTCTATATGTAATGCAGCACTACCCCACTGATATTATTGCCGGCTTTGTGTTTGGTGGATTAGTGTCTGTAGTTTTAAGCAATGCAATGAGGCTTGATGAACCCTTCTCTCTGTCCAGAATAAAGGATAAGGAAGATAGCAAAGCATTCTAGTTTTTATGTTAAAATACCTGCTTCACGGCAGGGGATATTGCCTTATTGATTTATTTTGGACACAGGTATATATTCTCACTAGTTAAGCCTAAAATATTGCTAAAATTAAGGTGACGACCACGGATACAATATGGAGCCTTTACAAAATGGTTGTGGACAATATTAACGCTGCAAATTTGTAGTCGATCGAATATGCCTCGTTATAAAACACACAGAGAGCATAAGTACTAGGATTCATTTTTGTATCTTTCACGTTTGATTTCATGATGGTACGTTGAACAATGAGAAACCTTCTAAATAAGGAGCAGTTTCGTTGTCTAAATCTAAATCTTTAATTTTATGAACAAACTAATACCGTATAAGATGGACATATCTTCTGCTCTGATAATGAATATTGGCGGATCAGAGTGGATAATAATCATACTCTTAGGCCTTGTTCTGATCTTTGGCACCAAAAAACTCCCACAATTTTCACGTACAATGGGCAAGGCAGTGGGTGAGTACGAAAAGGCAAAGGATCTTCTCCGTCGGGAGATGGAAGAAGCTGTTGAGAGCACGAGAACCGGTGGTAAACTTCCAAAGATCGTCGGTCCTGTCTCAAGTGAGAGGAAGAAACTTGAGCTAATTGCCACTTCTCTGGGTATAGATGACTATTCTGCTCTCTCAGACGAGGAACTTCGCGCCCTGATATCCAAGAGAATGGCAAGCTGACGTACAGGAATAGCCGCTAGAATTTATACACAAAACTTATAACATGAACTTTTCTAGAAGAATGCATGCTAGAGACCGCAAAAAGCTCTACAGCAACAATAAATCCCTTTGAAGTTGCTCTCAAACAGCTCGACGAAGCTGCCAAGCTTATAAAGCTAGACAAGGGGTTACAACAAGTCTTAGCCAATCCCAAGCGCGTTCTTACGGTATCGCTACCAGTTAAAATGGACAACGGTGAGATACGAGTTTTCACTGGATTTCGGTCGCAGCATAACGATGCCCGAGGTCCTTACAAAGGAGGCATCCGGTATCATCCCCAAGTCTCCATTGAGGAAGTCAAGGCGCTCTCAATGTGGATGACTTGGAAATGCGCAGTTGCAGACATTCCCTATGGCGGAGGCAAGGGAGGAATCATATGTAACCCAAAAGAAATGTCTGAAGGTGAGCTGGAGCGCTTAACCAGGAGATATGCATATGCTATTGCAGACATTATTGGTCCGCGTACGGATATTCCTGCTCCAGATGTTTACACTGGAGGTAAGGAAATGGCATGGATAATGGACACTTATTCTGCACTAAAGGGCAACTACGTTCAGCCAGAGATTATTACCGGCAAGCCCATTACAATCGGTGGGTCACTTGGAAGAAATGAAGCCACCGGCAGAGGATTAGCATTCACTGTAAGAGAGGCTGCAAAGAAGCTCAAAATAGACCTGAAAGGCGCCACCCTGGCAGTAGAAGGCTTTGGAAATGCAGGCCAATTTGCTTCACAACTCGTAGAAGAGCAAGGTGCGAAGTTAATTGCTGCATCTGACTCTAAAGGAGGTATTTATAATAAGAATGGCATTGATGTATCCGCCCTCAGGAATCATAAGGAAAAAACCGGTTCTGTTATAGAGTTCCCAGGTGCAAATTCTATAACCAACGAGGAATTGATCGAAACAGAGTGCACAATACTGATACCAGCTGCGCTTGAGAATCAGATAACTTCCAAAAACGCAGATAAAGTCAAGGCTAAGATAGTGGCTGAGGCTGCTAATGGTCCCACTACGACAGAAGCAGACGATGTGCTCTACAAAAACAAGATTTTGGTGATTCCTGACATCCTCGCAAATGGAGGAGGTGTCACCGTTTCTTACTTTGAATGGCTGCAAAACCTCCGTAGAGACTATTGGACAGAGAATGAGGTTAACCAAAGATTGGACCACAATATCACAAAGGCGTTCAATGATGTATATGATACGTCTGAAAAGTATGGCGTAAACATGCGCAATGCAAGTACTGTGCTAGCAATCAACAGAGTGGTTGAAGCAATAAAAATAAGGGGACTTTGGCCATAGAGTGCCACTAACCGTATCTATAATTTATACAACTACTATCACAACGGAATCTTTTTTTATTTGGCTTTGATGCCACCGCTCTAAATGTCTTAATCATACATGTTTGACTAGGCAGGCGCGCTCGGTATTGATGGCGAAGGACTTGCTACATCATATAGCAAGCATCATATTTTCTGAGTGTATGGATGTCCACTATAAGTATCAGTCATACAAAAAAGTGGCCGCCTGTCATGGAACTTGTGAAGAGGCGCATTACGACTCTTGCTCTGGTTTAATGCTTGCAGCTGCTAATGCAAAACGAACCAAGAACTATTTTATGATCCACCAGTTGATGGATTTGAAACGGACGATTGTCGCGTTAACTTGATGATCGGATATTGGCATTATCAAGGGCATAATTCGATACAATAAATGTTGCTGGCTGGTAAGTTTTGGTTTCTGAACTTTTCTTAACATAATGATCAGCAAAAACCGAATATGGTTGTCTGATACGGATGCCGATATTGAATAGCTTGCAATTATAATGAAATATGCTACTGTTGTGCTGCAAAGATAGTGCTAACGTCCAGATTCAATTCCTACCAATGCAATACCGCTATTATAGATCTATAATATAATATTCGATCAGAAGTCCACGTTAGTACTCAATACATAAATCTTATACATTCAATTAATAAGCAATACATTATGGTAATTCTCTACGAAGGATTTTCTGTTACTGCTGCAGCAATAGCGGCAATCCTGATTTTCTCTATTTCAACGATCTGGTTTCAACATATGAAAATTACAGATCAGGCTCAAGGAGCATGTATAGGCTATAATCAAACACAAAACACCATTATCATGAGTTGCCTTCATGCTTCTTTTTCCGATCTCATAAGTACCATAAATGACCCGGCAATAATTGCCAAGCTTGGACGTGGTGAATACCTTCTGAATGCAAGTCTGCGAGTAAATAATAGCGCCACTTTTGAAATGGGTTCAGGTGTTGATGGTCTGCAATACTTGAAAATTGCAGGCACGAACGGAATAATAGTTAACGGAAAAATACAGATCAACGGAATAAAAATAACTTCCTGGGATCCATCCACGAATAACGTAGTTCCTCAAAATATCAAGGGTTCTATTAAACGTGCCTACATCCAGTTTGGCGCAAGCGAAGGTGCTCAAATAATAAATTCTGAATTTGCATATCTGGGATATAATGAACTTGGACGAAGAGGGTTTGATCTTTTTGGAGATGGTGGAGTTTCTCATGATATGAGGATTACAGGTAGCAGGTTCCATCATATGTGGAGAGCGTTTTATTCCACGGGTGCCTATAACGTTACAATTGATAGAAACGAATTTCATCATAACATAAACTATGGTGTAGATCCTCATAGTGGAACTCATGACATAAAGATTACAAACAATTGGATCCATCATGATCCTATAGGGATAATCTGTTCTGTTGATTGCTATAATATTCTCATCGAGGGAAATAAGATATCCGACACGACAAAGGCGGGCATATTCTTCTCAAGAGGCATGCAACATTCAACTGCAAGAAGTAATTATGTATATAATACGAGCAGTGGAATAATACTATCCGAATCACCAAACAACCTAGTTTATAACAATACAATTGAAGCAGCAAAGTCAGAAGGCGTACTGCTCTATAATCCTGCAGTACCGGATGAAGGCCTAACCCAAAACAATCAGATATCTAATAATACTATATCTATTTCCAATAATGGCATTAATTCATCGAGAAGTCATAATAACATTTTGACAGGTAACAAGTTCAACAATATAACCTCAAGCGAATATCATTTGACCAGAAGTTCAAATATAAGAATAATGGGCCAACACTTTGATAACGCCTCAATAACATCTGGAAATGGATCATCAATGGGAAATATTGTAGAGATTGTAAACTCTGGAATAATAGAAGTGACAGAAGTAAATGATGTACAACAGGGAAAGCAAAACGATAATGGTGTTTATCAAAATCTTATTGAAAGAAAATCCTATTACAATACAGAAAATACTCCCTATAGAAAGGTAATGAGTGGTGGTGTTGGTATCATAGTTAATTCTTAATAGTAGTACAAATACTGTCAACGCTCTTGCACATATAAAATTTGCCCAGCCTTAATCTCTTTATATATGGTCAAATTCTAAAAAACAACTTCTTTCATAATTTGGCTTTTTATTTCTTCTAAAACGAATTTTTTTGCACTTGAACAGGAAACTTTATCCAAGTTATCTTGGATCTGGTTAATCCATGATATTCTATCTTCCGAATTTGATGCACAAACAAGATTTAGTATCTTGCTTAGCGCCGATCTTGAAGGATCACCGTCAAGTGCATTCTTCAAACCTCTTTTTACTATCGAAAGTCCTCTAGACGTACTCCATTCCTTGCGTACGTAGTCCTTGTGAAGCGTATTCTGATGGGCATTCAGAAGTTCAAAGATATATCCGAGTGGCATGCAGCTGATTGATTCTCCAGTATAACAGCAGATTGCTTCAATGGTTCCATCATAATTTTTCGCGACTGCGCTTTCATACTTGACAAGGTGGTCTTGGTGTGCTAGAGATGTAAAGAATGAACTCGTAGGCATGCCCATAGCCACGAAGCCTTTGGGTGTTCCATTTTTCTTTTCTATGTTTGAGAAAAGCTTGTCCCATTGTTCGATCAGAACCCTACTTGTCACTAGAGGAGAATAAAAAATATTATTGCTAATTATGGTTAATGCACCTGATTGGATATACTCTTCAACTTCAATACCCATTTTTGACATTCGCCGGATGGTTGATAATGTATCAGATTCCAAAATGTAGACTACTGCATAACCCTTCAAGATATAGTCACTAATTTTCCTGTAAATTGGGGCATGCCAGTATTGCGCATCCTGTGAGTTTGTATCAAAAATACAAATGGAATGGGAATGTCCCAATAACCGGGAAATTTCTATTAGGATATAAGAATGTATTCTTCGCAAAGTAATGCTGCCATCTGTCATATTTTTAGCTAAATATGCAGCCAAACATTTAGTGTAATACTCGCATCGAGTCGGCCTCTCACTGTGAGCTTTAATCTTCACAGCAAGAATGGGAGATGGCCTATGGAAGTATTCCATGATGATTAACCATAACCTCCTTGAAAATAGATTTCAAACCCTCAGAACTCTTAGCTGCATCTTTTGAGATATCTTTTGGAGTTATTGAGGTCGAGTAGCAATAGCTTAAGGCGATAGTGTCGTCTTTTCATATCTCTAGCTAGACTTTGAAACCATGTGACAATCCTCGTTTGTCATAATCTGTTCATGTGGGGATAGCGGGTGTGAATGCATCGGGTATCTATATTATGTTTGAATTGGTAATTAGGCATATAAAGGAATTCCTTCTATGCAAAATTTTTACATATGGACAAACATGACTCATCTATTCCACTAGCTTATCCAATGTAAGCCCCTAAGATCATAATACATGGATTATTGCGCTTCACGGGACTTTAATCAGGGTTAAAAGCTATGATAAAATAGCCTTCCTGTCTATGCTATTTCATAGTCATGAAATGTGCATGTTGTGGCGCAGATATGCTGCCCGATAAGGATATCGGCAGGTCCATGATATACAAATGTATAGAATGCGGATTAAGCGACACACGACTAAAAGAAGAGAACAGACAGAAATAAAACACTATATTTGACCTACTGTAGAAATATAACTTGTTTGAGCTCAAAGATAATAAGCTATCATCAAAATGCTAAAAAGAAAATGTCCGTTGTATGGCAGCACTACGTAATATGCAGTAATTAACATTATTTTGAAGCAAGATTATGAATTAGAATTGCTCAAATGCAATAAAGCATAAGTATCATAGCCCTTAGTGAACTAAAGTAGACTGTGTCAGTGATCACAGAGGTTACGGGGTCTTTGGGGAGAAGGGGAGCAGTAACTACTGTTAGTTACTGACACAGTCTGCTTTAGTTTATTTACTTTATTCCATCTTATGAGACTGACTGATGTGAAAAGCACTATGAAGTAATAACGTACAACTTCATTAAATCTTCTAGTAGACTTTGAACCTAGACGTTTATGAGCTTTTTGTGGATGTGTTGTATTTCTAAAAAT
>JALZFS010000010.1 GCA_030861405.1 Thermoproteota archaeon
TATCTAAGCAAGAGCAAAACAAACAGCTAGTTAGTCGATTCTTTGAAGCTTTAGACCGACAGGATACAGAAATGATGGACCAGTTGGTATCGAGTGGTAATTACTCTCTCCACTTTTCAGGAATGCCCCCTATGGATTGGAACGAAAACAAAACAGAATTTCTTGCGCCCTTCACTAAAGCGTTTCCAGACCTTCGTCGTAGCATCGTAGATATGGTGGCTGAAGGGGACAAAGTTGCTGTCAGTCTCAATGTTACGGGTACCTACAAAGGAGAGTTCAAAGGTATCCCTGCGACTGGCAGGCAGGTATCTTTCACTGCAATGGACATACTTACCATCATTGATGGCAAGATCACAGAAGAATGGGCAACTGCCGATATGATGGGATTGATGCAGCAGATTGGAGCGATACCTATACGTCCTACTTCCGATACCAGTACCGATATCGCTCGTATGTGAGGACGTTGAATAGCGAGCAACATAGAGATATTGTGCAATTTAAGACCCAAGTACACACAATAATATTGTTTAGATTGCTTAGCAACGTTTGATTCGTGGCATGCATAGGTCAAGTACCGTCAAGCTATGGAGATGCAAGATTGTGTGTGAATCTAATATTAAATCTGATATTACATCAACCATTCATTTAACCTACTTCTTTCGAAGTCAATTTTCTTTTGATATAACTCATCAGATGGTGGATCGAGTCTAACAGACGGACCTCCTTCATTGTACAAGTCTGCGTCGATATATCCGGCTTTTTTATTTCCAACTTCCATAAAGCAAAACCCTTTTCCGTCGAACTTTGAATCATGTGTCTTCTTGCTATTACTACTGTCATTGTTATTTTTAATTTTATCAATAATTTGTTGACTGACTACCTTTGCTTCACCCTCTGCAAATATTCCAGCCTTGGGTATGGTTGTTGCATTGTCAAGCCTAATTTCTGTTACATCGCCTATTGCAAAGACATTCTTATATTTTGTTCTAAGAGTAAACCTATCAACGTTAATCCAACGTTGATCCCCACCTCTTAACAAATCAGAATTCTTGAGGACCTGAGGAACTTCATGAGGAGGAATAATTATTAGTAGGTCATAGCTTGTGTTATTGCCATTTTCAAATTCTATTGTTTTTTTATCTACTACTTTTTTTAATTTATGTAGTGGATATAGCCTAATATGATTGTCATCAAGTAATTTGACAATATCTCGACTTACATTTGTTCCAGCTACGGGTAATGAAATCGGCGTTGGTACAAATATATTCAACTCAATGGAATTCCTCGTTCCATTTTTAATTAATATGTCATTAATTAATAATGACACCTCATACGGTGCTGGTGGGCATTTATACGGAATATCCGCTATACATATCACTATACGACCACTTTGTAGAGAAAGTATTTTTTCTCGTACACTTGGCACTTGATGAGCATCATATATGTTAAAGCAATTTGCGTTATCTTCAAATCCGTTGATTAGTTTTGGTGCAAGTTCCGCACCCAAAGCTACTATCAAATAATCGTATTCTATTTTATTATATTTGGTTCTAGTTGTAATGCTATTTCTTGAAGGATCAATGGCTATAACCTCATCATTTAAAAATCTGATGCCTTTATCTTCTAGCTTGTTCAAAGCGACTTGAGAGTCATGCAATTTTCTGCTTCCACTCAGTATCCACAAATTTACAAGTCCCATCATAAAATGCTGATTCTTGTCAATGACTGTAATCTGACATTCTTCGTGTGAAAGGCTTTTTCGTAATAGGTTAGCCGATGCTAATCCTCCAAATCCTGCTCCTAAAATTAAGACTTGTTTTGCTGGTGCCAAATAATGACAATGATATCAATACATACGCATTGATAAAATCTTTTGTAGAATCTGCTGAAATATCGATGTGGGTTCGGTGTGATTAGTTCTCCGCATGTAAGCGGGCTGCAACTGAGAGATCTTTATTGGTTATGTATCGCTTGTAAACTGCGTTGCGTTGTTTGAAAGTAATAATGACGCAAATACCCGGGGAATATATTAGGATAGGCCTAGTTAACCTAGTTCTTCGCCCGGTAATGTATCTACACGCCTATTCATTGAAAGGCCAGCTTCTAGCCACGCTAGTCGATGGAGACTCTTAAGCCCTTAGCTGGTTATGATGATAAAACCCTCGCTGACGATAATCCGTTAACTAGGTGACTAGAGCCAACTCTAAATACATCGCCGATGTTAACTTGATCTTCAAATAAATCCTCAGTCGCAAGGTTTTCTCCAAACATACCCAAGGTAGTTTTTTCATGTTTGGTAGTTCCTTTTACCAATAATCATAATGCTCGGAAGGGTAAGCATACAGAGCCTTATGAAGTCAACCATGTACAGTCAGGCCTGCCTGCTTGTCACCGTCGAGATTAAGTTTCCTTAGCTTTATTCGCGCCTTTACAGGTTCTTTGAAGATGCCTGTACTGACTGCCGGGCCATCAAAGTTTAGTCCGCGGCAGTCCCACATTAAGTGAAATAACCTTAGCCACAGAAAAATGTAATCTCAGCTACAATATATAAGATTGAATGTATAGGACAAGTATACATTTATGAGATGCATCTATAACCTATTGCAACACGCATAACGGGCTGACATTCATACATAACAGATCTCAAGTCGTTAATGCCAATTCCATAAGACGCTTCCTACAAAATAAGGTAAATCTTAGCCGTAAGTTGTTGTTGTTATTATTATTATTATTAACACTCATCTTGTTGCCCCGACTACAACAATTCAAGTACTCTTCGGAAAAAGAAAAGCATTGGTATCGATATCAATGTCTTCCCAGAGTTACTGTTACTCCAATATGATGATTGCTCGCTTAACCGCAGGGACGCAACACGGATTCAAAGCCAGCCATTTATCAATGAGCAATAGGGGATAATAGGGCCATATTTAGGCTAGGATCTGAGGAAGGCCAGCAGATCACCGTTGACTTGATCTTGATGCGTGGCGGTGAGGCCATGTGGTGCACCTGGATAGTAGATCTCCTTGGCACTCGTAATGAGTCTGGCCGACTTGACCGCCGAATTCTTGACAGGAACGATTTGGTCGTCATCGCCGTGCAGGATCAGGGTCGAGACATCCACCTTCTCAAGATCCTCTGTGAAATCAGTTTCGGAGAAGGCCTTGATACTCCCGTAGGCGTTCTTGAGGCCAGCCTGCATACTCCAGAGCCAGAACTGATCCAGCGTTCCC
>JALZFS010000032.1 GCA_030861405.1 Thermoproteota archaeon
TGAAGAAATGAAGACTAGGCCGTACCAGATACTAAGTACACTGCATAATCTCCATGTATACTTCAAGCAGAACAGCGATTTTGATGGATTTGATCAGAACAAAAATACCCTCAAGTGGGTCACTGACAATAACTTGCTTGGGTCGACAGAGCTGTGGCTCCTGTCGAAACTACAGCAGTTAATAGCTGATGTGACTCAAGCATTTGTTCGCTGCCGGTTCCATGAAGCGGCGAAAGCGATTGATGCATTTATTATCAACCACATGAGTCAAACTTACGTCCCACTAACAAGAAATATAATTTGGGACGATACCTTAGAAAACCATGATAGACGGCTTACTGTATATTCAGTGTTAGCTCATGTGCTGATACAGCTGAACGTAATGCTTCACCCGCTGTCGCCATTTATCACAGAATATCTCTATGTCACATGCTTTAGCAGTAGTAGAAAAAGCATTTTACTTGAAAGCTGGCCGCGCCCTGACCTGAAATTCGTTAACCCCAAGGTCGAGTCAGCCTTCGACAGGATAAAGGACATAGTGTCACTTGCAAACGCAGCAAGGAACATTGCCGGCCTGAAGAGGCGGTGGCCTGTCAAAGAAATCATTATCTGCGGCCCACATCTGAGCTCACTTGACATAGAAGGCACACATGACGTGCTTAAGACTCAACTCAACGCCGCTGAGTACAAGCTAGCAGATGTACTAACAACCGGCTCACAGCTCGAGAAAGTAGCTAGTCTTCTTGACAGAAATATGCCAATATCTGTCACTGCAGATCTCAATAGAAGGATTATTGCACCAAGAGTCAAAGCCGACATTAACAAGATTGCTCAATCATTTGTCCCTGTAGACAAACTTGAGGTTGTGCGCTCCCTGCAGGAATATGGCACCTACACACTTGCATATAATGACAAGATGGTTGAGTTATCGCCACAAGACGTAGAAGTTACTTACAAAGCTTTGGATGGATATGCATATTCTGAAAGAGACGGCCTTATTGTATTTGTATCTACCAGCCGCGAAAAGGGTTTGGCTATGAAAGGTCTTTTAAGAGACCTCGCAAGGCATCTCCAGCAGCTGCGTAAGGAGCGACAATACAATCCGACCGACACGTTGAACGCGGCCCATATAGCTGGGCTAGACACAGAGGAAATCGAAAGCCTGTCGGCCATGAATGATGAGATGACCTATCTTGTACGCGTAAAAAACGTAGAGCTAACAAAGGGAGCAACCGCAGACGTGAGCTACAAAGTAATCGAAATTGATGGTAGGGAATTCAGAATATCTGTTGAATAAGTTTTTACCATTGCTATGAATCTACTGCTAGCAGTTAGAACATTCAAGTTTTTATTGCCACCTGCTTATGGTAAGGATATAACTGCAAATGAATTGAATTTCGTCCTAGTTGCCTCCTACTTCGAGGGTTAGTAAAAAGAACTAGAGTAATAAATCTAAATAGATCTCATTTGACACTATAATTGAGAAATGGTCAAGTTCGACGGAATAAAGGGACAAGAACTACTGGATGTCGAGGAAAAGAAGGATGAGATTACTCTTATCTTCAAAGATAATCGCTACTTATTTGTAAAGGTTCAGAATGGGCAACTCATAGTAGACTCTGTCCCGGAATAACTACAATTCTTCCTCTTTCGCTTTGAGATACTTTTCATACATCGACAGAGCTGTTTCTTGAGCCACAGATTGGACAGAGCCCGGTCTCATAAG
This sequence comes from Thermoproteota archaeon, assembly GCA_030861405.1. Lineage (GTDB taxonomy): Archaea > Thermoproteota > Nitrososphaeria > Nitrososphaerales > Nitrososphaeraceae > Nitrososphaera. Next base: position 1,727 of record JALZFS010000032.1, read on the forward strand.
TCTTATCTTTTCAATCGCATGCTTTGCACTAAGGTTTTGTTTCTTCATCAGATATGCTGCAAGCAAAGCTCCGGTTCTTCCCTTGCCTGCTGCGCAGTGAACTAACACCGGCCTGTTGTTTGTGTTCTGTTTGTCAATGAAATCAACCGCTTTATCCATTTCTTCGATGCTTGGTGCACCGTAATCTTCAACCCTCAGATGCATATAAGCAATATCTCCACCGTCAAACCATTCCGAAGGGAGAGGAACTTCTCTTACTGTGACAATTGACTTGATGCCTTTCTCAACCAACCATTTAAATTCGTTTTTAGTGACCGGCAGACCGCTGCCGGCCAGCGAGCCATCTATGACCCAACTAAAATTGGTAGGTCTTTCAGACACAACGCCATGGAATCGCCTATACATGTTGCCTATTCTTGTCAAACAGCAATCTTCTGGGATCTAGACTTTATTAATAATATCATCTTACTGTTATACCAAGCTTTTCGAGATAAATTTCTGCAACCTACCATGTTTGTTCAGCCACAAAAAAGCTGCATTGCCAAATATATGTAGACGATTAAATATTGTACGACAGTGCTGACTATATATTGAAAATAATGATTGAGAACTAGAAAATCATAGTCAGTCCCAGAACCACCATTTTTATTAACAAGATATGCACAAGGGATAACGACATAGAAGATGCTTGAAGCGAAGTGCCCTCATTGCGGGAAGAAAGCAGAGGTTAACGAGGACATGACTGAGGTAAAATGCAAGCACTGCGACTTTTTTGCAGCGTATGATGAATATATTGAAATTATGAAGGGAAAGGCAGTTGATATTGCGGATAACTTTCAGATGAGCTGGGATAGAAACCCTTTCTGATTACCAAGTTAAACCCTTCTCACTGCAGTCCAAATGCCCTCCACAATTAGTGCATATCATATGACATGCTTGCATGCGCTTCATTTCAAAACCGCAGCGGGGGCAGTCAATAGATTTCGTGTCTTTTTCCAACAGTAGTCATCTAATATAAAATCCTTTTTATCTGTTTGTCAAGTCCACTATCTTCCGTTCATTTGTTGCGGCTGAAATGTTATCATTAATTCTTCTTGAAAGCCTTTTGCAAGGCTGAGATAAAATTGGGCACCTAAGAATTCTGATATTTGCATATCTGCTGCACTTATAGTGCAGATTATAGATATGAATCTATATTGTCTCTCTGTGTGTTGGTTCTTGTGCTTCTGTTTCGACATATTTGTTTTCTTGATATCGTCAGCCGACATTCTTTAGAGCCAAAGATTAATTAATGGTAAGGGATGGCTGATTTTTTAAGTTGGCTCAGTTTAAACTGGTGATCTCAGACCAAAAAGGCAAAAGCATTGGGCGTGAGCTCAAGGACAGGGCCGCGCAGCCACTTGTAGGAGTAAACATAGGCAGCATCATCGATGCTTCTATTATTGGAGTCGCTGGCGGTAAGCTAAAAGTAACTGGCGGAAGTGACAAGTCCGGAACACCCATGCGGGCTGATGTCCATGGAGGCGTCAAAAAGTATGTGCTATTATCAACTGGTGTTGGCAATAGGGGTGAGGCAAGAGTGAGAAAATTGGTAAGAGGGAATATGGTAACAGAAGAGATATATCAGCTTAATTGTATGCTAGTTGAAGGCGCCCTACCTGAAAAAGCAGGTAGCCCTGAAGCTGCAGCAGCCGAGTCGGAGCCAGCCAAAGAAACAAAATAAAATAGTTCCGTACCTTAATATCTCCGGGTTTTTTACGATACTAATTGTTGCACTGGAAAGAGACCCTGCCAGAATGGTATATCAAAGAATATGGATATCAACCATGTGTTAACATCGGCACTTCTGGGCATGTTGACCATGGCAAGACGACACTTGTTGAAGCTATCACTGGAGTCTGGACCAGTGCTCATAGTGAGGAGCTTAGGAGGGGCATTACAATTAAAATCGGCTATGCTGATGCCGCATTTTACAAATGTCCACGCTGTCCGCCACCGATGTGCTATAGCACTCAGCCCAAATGTACTAATTGTGGTGGAGACAGTGAACTTTTGCGGGTGGTGAGCTTCGTTGACTCGCCAGGTCATGAGAGTCTGATGGCAAACATGCTCTCAGGCGCTGCTTTGATGGATGGTGCCATCTTGGTGATGGCTGCTAACGAAAAGGTACCGCAGCCACAGACGAGGGAACACCTTCTTGCCCTATCGGTGTTGGGCATACGGCAGATCGTTCTCGTACAGAACAAGGCCGACCTTGCTGAATACAATGAAGCGCTTGATAATTATAGACAGATCAAGGACTTTGTCAAAGGAAGTGTTGCGGAAGATGCCCCTGTTATCCCAGTATCCGCACAGCATAAGCTAAACATTGATGCACTAATTGAAGCAATTGAAGGACATATTAAAACCCCGGCACGGACAAAGAATACTGAGCCAATAATGCATGTCTTGCGTTCATTTGACGTAAACAAGCCTGGGACAGCAATCAAGCAGGTTAAGGGTGGCATTATCGGTGGCGCACTTGTACAGGGCCAGTTCAATATTGATGACGAAATAGAAGTCCGCCCCGGGCTATTGGATGAAAAGAAGGGTAAATACGAACCTATTACATCTCAAATTTCAACGCTTGGAACTGGTGCTGGTCTTGTAGAAGCAGTAAAGCCTGGTGGTCTTGTGGCAATAGGAACCAAGCTCGACCCAACATTTACAAAAAGCGATTCGCTCATTGGTTCGGTAGTTGGCAAGCCAGGGACACTTCCAAGAGACATAGAGGATATTACAATTGAAGTAGCACTTTTTGATACCGCAGTGGGTACAGCTGAAATGGTCAAGGTTGAGCCTCTTAGAGCAAAGGAACCGATCAGAGTTAATATTGGCACAGCAGCAGCCATAGGCAATGTGACGAATGTAAAGGATAGTAAAATTGAAGTAAAGCTTAAAAAACCAGTATGCGTGATGCCGAAGAGTAGGGTAGCCATTAGTAGAAGAATAGCAGAAAGATGGCGACTTATCGGCTCAGGGATAACCGACTGAAAAAAAGAACATCATATAGCTATGCAAGTTCTCTGTGACACCAGCTTTTTGATGGTTCTTGTTTCAAAACCAATAAAGCAACTTGCAAAGGTTGAGTCACAACTCGGTAGACTTGACTTTCTTGTACCGGATATCGTGACAAAGGAGCTAGAAAGGCTGGTGGAGAAGACAGGTCCCAAAAGGTCCGGTCTTGCAAGAACTGCACTTGAGGTTGCGAAAACCAACTTTAGGGAGGTAGCTGTTGAACCAGCCAAGCATGTAGACGATTCCATACTGCAATATGCAATGGAAAATAAGTCTGCTGTAGCTACTATCGATACAAATCTCCGTCGCCGGCTCATAGCAAATGAGGTTTTGGTATTGACTCTTAGTAAGGATAGGCTTATTATCGCAAATCCAAGGCTCAACTCAAAGGATCATGTTTAAATAAAATTTTCAGCGCCAGGATGAGTGTGAACCACCACAGAGGAGGAGGAGTAGTTATAGCATGCTAGACTTGGATGGAATCACGTTCCATTGGCTTGGCCATGATGGTTACAAGATAATGGCCGGCGGAAAGACTATTTACATTGACCCATACCAGCTCTCGCAGGCCCAACATAACAAAAATGACGCAGATTTAGTCCTTATCTCCCATAATCATTTTGATCACCTGAGCGTAGAAGACCTCAAGCACCCTTTAAGTCAAAAGACGACAATTGTGGCGGCTAATGAGTGTATCGAGCAGCTAAAAAAAAATTTTAAAAACACCGAACTAAAAGGAGTTGCGCCAGGTGATAGGCTTGACCTTCAAGGTGTCCCAATAGAGGCCGTTGCCGCATACAACACAAACAAGCAATTCCATCCAAAACCAGACCGAAAGGTTGGCTTTATAATAACCTTAAATGGGCTGCGGATTTATCATACGGGAGACACTGACGATATTCCAGAAATGAGTGCCACTCACTCTGATATAGCACTAGTGCCTGTATCAGGGACATATGTTATGACTGCAGAGGAAGCAGCTAAAGCGGTTAACGATAAGATAAAGCCAAAAAAGCTGGCAATCCCAATGCACTATGGAGCCATAGTGGGTAGCAAAGAAGATGCAGTCAAATTTAAGCAGCTCGTAAAGATATGCCCGGTTGAAATACTGGAGAAAGAATAAGATGGGGGCTATAGAAATAAAAGAAGACGTAAGGATAATGGTTGATACGGTAGGTGCATCAGAGATACATATACCGTTGATATCCTTAGTAATAATCTGTTAAACCCTTTACACTTGGTGGAATCAGTTTTCCTGCATAAGGATATGACACGACGTGCTGGCCTGATCAATACTTTTTGATAGTGCATCCAACAGTTGGCAGAATGTGCACTACTCTCCTCCGAGCGAGGAGGCGGGCGCACAAAATCGCTGATTTGATTTTTCTGTGATAATTATCGACATCTGCATACTGATAGCTATGTCTATATGCTATTCTCTCCCTGCAATTGGTTCTGTAGTCTGTTGCTCCAAATGCCTTTCACAGTTAGTGAATTTGATCCTGTCCAAATGCCATTCAACAATGCAGCCGCAGCTGAAGGCTCTCATCTGATTACTATTGTCAGTCATGTAATAGGATCCTCTCTTGTTTTTGTTGTTCCTGGTTGACAAATGCAATATGATTATTATTGTTGTTATTATTGTTGTTAGCCATCCTGAGCAACCCGTTGGCTTCTTTAAATAATTGGAGAAATTGCCTGCCCTTTTCTGTAATTCCGTATTGCCTGTCTTGGCTTATGTATGTCAGCAAGCCAGCATTTGTTAGAAATTGGGCATAATCGCTTACCTGTTTAAAATTCAGCATTGCCTGATACATAATTTTAGAGCGCGTAACAGGCTCGCCTGCGGCAGCCTCCAGAATCAAACCGATTATATCTGTACTACTTCTAGTTTTCAAATTTCATACCACCTGGACCGAGCGAATGCTTAAATTGATTCGATGCATTAGCGATATTCGTACATTATTCAAATGGCGGTGACCTCTTATGAGATATTATAATGCCTGTAAGAATCACTGACTTCAATATGTCTGGTTAATAGACTCTGTAGACCCGAAACCCAAGATCCCGACCGCTTCCTAAGGCCATTGCAGTCGCATGGAAATCTGTCATTCGTAATTCCATCAAAGCCATACTGTCCAAAATATTGAGCCAAATGTGACCGCGAAATCAAAGTTGACGCCCTTGTTTCATTTCGAACAGCAGTATTATCATGAGTCCTGTTCGAATAGACTTTGTTAGTTTGCTCAGCATTCTT
>JALZFS010000034.1 GCA_030861405.1 Thermoproteota archaeon
ACCAGCGATCCTGAATTTCGATCGACGCTTGGGCATTACCCTGATGGTACTGTAGGATCGCCCCATCTCTTTAGAAAAATTGCAGTACCTGGATTCTGTGTAGAATGAACGAATGCATATCCTAAAACGCTAGCTAAGGTCTTGGGTTCAAATCCCACCCGGTCCATCTTTTGCTATAAGGGAGATACGGCATTAAATTAGGCTTATTCTAGGACCTTGTCGGATAAATTCAGCCACAATGCCAACAGTTGAAGCTATTTTTTGTTCTACAAAACAGAGGACAGTCCGTTTATCCGAATTATAGCATTAATGACTTATTTTTGCTGTGATTCCAGTCGGGTATAATTCGCACGCCGATGCGTGCGTTTATGCCCGACCGATCACAGTTAGTAACATTACCTTATCAATCCCTGCCTTTTGTGTTTTGTGGCAAGCAATCAGACAAATACAACCATCATATATCCTAGTTAAAACGGCATGTCGGACTAACAACCAGGTGATTGCATTGTATGATATAGTACAAGCCGTATTTGTCATTAATATTGAAATTGGATCTGCTGCTGACTCGCTTGCGAGAATAAAACAGATTACTGCATGTATAGCCTTGAGACTTCAGTGCGAATTACTTTAGATATCAATAGTAGTAGCAGCAAAGTTTAGGATACAATCTGACCATTACCATGCGGCGTGCTTTCTCGTGGGAAGAGGAGGATCCTTTTTCTAAAGTTCCTCCATTTGTAACTCATAAATTGGATAGTGTTGCAAACCAATACTATGTCAGCATCCAGCATTGGTCCAACTCCTGAAAGCGGAGATACAACTAATCCCCGTATAAGGATAGCTCAGTCATTTGTATGTGATACATGTGGAAAACCATTCAAGTCTGAGAATGAACTTAATTTGCACAAAGCTCTAGACCATAAGCATTAGATTGGAAAATATTATATCAGTCACCATAAAATTGCAGATAAAGAGAAGACTTTTCGGTTATATATGATATGGTGATAATAGTGGGTAGATTGCCTCAATTTGTTGAGGCTACATTTATCGTGGGTATTCAAAAATGCTGTATTCTCAAATTAGTTAGGATCCTTAGTAATGATACATAGAGATACAATATGACGATAAATTCATTTCCACTTTTAGCATTCATAGAGTATGAAGAAAGAACATAAAATCTAGTATTCTGTTCTGTACTTTTTAAATGACATCTCGTGCATAAGCTGCAGTCAAAGGAGGTTCTCATCGTGGCAAAACCATCCAAAAGAGAAAAAGACCAACAGCAGCAAGCCGAGAATAATTATTGGCAGAGTGAACTTGACTCGCTTGGAATAGAGTCAAAACGAAAGACAGAACTTAATGATAAAGAAGAACTTGAAAACCTAGCAGATAATATCAAACAAGCAATGTTTGAAGACTATAAAGTAGCATATAGTGAAAAGGGTGATGCTCATAAAGAAGAAGCACAATCGACTGTTACCATTGGATAATTATTAAAAATATGTATCTTCTTACCCTCTTGAGATAGTCTCCCTGTTAGGCTGCATCCAACTTGAATCGATAAATTCTTTTTCTCTTCCCGCATTTCTGACTTGGCTTTATCTATACCACTATCTTGACCAAAAAAGAAGCATCGGCTACAACACATATAGATAAATTCAATCATTGTATCCAAACACAGTTGAAAACGTCGGCATCATGTGTTGACTCTGTTTTGTTTTGGTCTATCGGAACCAAGAATAACGTCTAAGTGATGTACCAGTGTGATTGAACAGCACGTACCCTTCCTTTTCATTGCTACTATTCGTTACCTAAAGGAGTCAAGCTACAGATATCGAAGCTAAGGTCTTGGGTTCAAATCCTACCACCAAGTCCTTTTCCTTCTAGTGGGTAGCTACAGCATTGAATTAGTCTTATTCTCAATTATCGTCGGACAAAGGCGTTGAAAATCTGGTAGTTGTTAACATGTTGCCAATTTCCATATACTGTCAAAGTAATTGCGGAAATGTTCAGCTATTTCCTTTGAAGTTATAAGGATACCTGTTACATTTTCCCATGATATTATCAACAGTCTGTCTTTGAAAATATCCATCGTAGCTGGAAGAGGGAAATCAACAAATTTCATTTTTACATCTTTTGAAATTTCTGCATAATGCTTTGAGCGTTTGAAGTCAAACGTTGCTATGCCTCGTTGTTGTACTCTCTTATGTTTTTGAAATAGGTATAATCTTGAATAGAATGGACTTGCAATGGGATGGTATCCTTCAAATGGATAAAAATAAAACAACATATCTTTTGAAGTTGCATCTCTAAGAAGTATTTCATACGCTGTTCTTATTCCTTTATCTCCCATGAAAATCTCTGCCATCGTATTTTGTCTATTTCTTTTGGCAACCTTAACAAGCTCAGGAATTACTTTATTTGCTATGTCTGATTGCTCGCGGACCTCTTGTTCTTTTCTTTTGATATATTCTTCTAACCTATAGGGTTCCACCGCATTGAAATGTTTTACATTCCCTAAGATGATATGGCTGACAAGACCCTTTGATGACAATCTATCTAACACATGGTATACCTTAGAATATGATACGTGGGAATGCTTTACAATTTGTCCAACTCTTGCAGAGCCCAGCTTTAGTAATGCCAGAAACACCCTAGCCTCTCCAAACGTTAGTCCCATCGTAATTAGGTTGTCTAATATATCCATTCTTCTACACCCCGTAGGGGGGAACTGATACTTAAGTATCTGATATTTACTTTATTGAAGCATGACAACAGCAGGTCAACAAAAAGAAACTGATAGCACAAATCCAAGAAAGGTCATTGTGAAAACAATGACTGTAGGTAAAAACACCGAAACTGTGTTCGAATTCTTCAAAAACATCAAGAATATGGAAAGAGGTGGAATCCTAAAAGATATTACAAAAGGAGAAGATGAATGGTGGACATCCAATACTCCAGCAGGAGAAGCAAGGCTTAAACTTGATCGAGTTGTTCGAGAACTAGGTATTTTAGATCATGTATTTGTTGGTGGCGGATTAGTTTGGCAAGTCTACGTAAGAATAGTTCCTAACCAGCATGGCTCTACAGCTTCATGGACATTCATAAGACCTGATGGATTGGATGATAAACAATTTGAAGAACAACTATCTGCATTTGATATCGAGATTGAAGGCTGGAAAAAAGCCTTGGATCTACTGATGATTTGAGGTCATGGGTTTCAAATCCATCACCCAGTCCATTTCTGTCACCCTGGTAGACCATTGCATTAGAAAAGATCTTTTGACTAAATATCGGACAAATTCGGCAGTAATTCACTACTGATTCATCATTACAGGTACAGTAAGTGGCTGAAACCAGCGCAATAGAGGTTACAAGAACAATCGTCATAGATGCTAATTCAGAGATAGTGTTTGAACAAAAGTTGGTCTTATTTTAATGTAGGACTTGCAAGACATAGTAAACAGAAGCAGCAACACATAACATCATTACCCAAACAATCAAAGATAATTGAGCATGATACTGCTACTAGTGTCATATCATAATAGGAGAATAGGAGGAGCTACCTTTCATGCTGTCTCTGGTTCAAACGGCTGTCTTCTGTTGAGAGAAGAATAAAACTAATGGGTGGAAGATTTTTGGGTATTGTTAGTTTGTATCTGTCCTGCTGCTATTATTTTTGAAAATGAACCTAAAGGTATGTGGTTTGATGACATCAAATCTATAAGATGAGAAAAGTCATTGATTTCTTTTTCGTCTATTGCGGGAGTGAGATTGCCATTTGCAGCAATCTGCACAAAATCTTGAGGATGAATTACTACGACTGCATAACCGTTTGTACTAATACTTTGAGTAACGTTGCCGAGAATACTTTGGTCTGAGTTTCGAAGATATTTTCCTCCATAGTAGTCTTTGAATTGAATTGTAGAAGGTATATAGAAGATCGTTTTTGATTCAGGCGGTGATGGGGATAGAGTTGTTATTGCTCCTCCTCCTGATTCAGCGGTGTTGTTGTTACTCCTACCATTACTATTATTGCTTTTCAATTGAAGTTGGTCTATAGAAGACCAATTGCCATCTATTATTTTCATATTAACCTGTGTCATAGCATTTAGAGTATCGTCATTGAAGCCGTCATAGGGAGGAATAAATATGTCAGAAGCCTTTCCAAACAACTTTATCATCTTGTTGTGAGCATTCTCTAGAGATAGTCTTTGCTCAGCTTCTGTCAGATTTATGTAACTGGTATGATTCCATCCATGGACTGCTAATTCAAAATGACCAGTACTGTTTCCTTCTTTGACCTTATTTACTATTTCAGAGTCGTTTCCCAAAGCATTCATTATTATCCCAAGTGTCAGGCTTTGATTTTTAGTTAGAAATTGATTCATGATTGCAAGCTGTGCAGACCTGACAAAATAATCTTGGATATCATCCATTCTAAATACTACACAATTACAACGAGAATGAGCAGTTCCATTATTCCCGTATGCGATTATTTCCGAGTATGAAGGCTGTAAGACATAATTCCCCAAATTTAATAACATAATGGTTGACAACAAGACTATAGAGACAGAGAAAATGCGCGAATTTAATGGATGTTTAATGGGAGAGATTAAAGACAATATGACTTTGGGTATAGTCATTAACTTTGCTGCTATTAATTAGCTTTAATTCTGCATATAAACGACGCTTAACCAGGATACTTACAGCTACAGATGATTTTTGATAGTAAGCAAAAATGCCAAAATAATTGTCTTGCATAGTAATTGCAGCGTTAACGTCGTTCCATAATGATATTAAGCCTAAATTGCTAATGGTATATTGCAACAAAAAATAAGGCATGACAAAGAATAATAGAAGTCGAGACAGAATCGACATACTCACTGAGATTCTAGAAGTCGCAAATGGCGGAGGTGCAACACAGGCTAGAATAATGTCCAAGGCATTTATCAACCATGTGCAACTCAAAGCATACGTTATGACTCTCATCCAAAATGAATTGCTTAACTATAATGCAGCAATGCATACATTTAAGACTACTACAAAGGGTCTTCTGCTCCTTCAAATCTACAATCAGATAGAACAAATGCTAAGGGGAACAACAACTCTGGATAGTGCAGAGACAGTTATACAATTCGAAAGGCCGGGTAACAAGGTAGAGAAGAAAAGCACTAGTTAAACAAAAAATAAGTAGAGGAAATAGATGTTTTTCTTTCACTTTTTATGTGCAGTTGCATGAAGTATCCTGACTTAATACATCTCTGATGTCCTGTAACAGATTGTCACGGTTGTCTGATTTCTGTGCATGTAAGAATATCATCAATGGGTCTTCGCGCAGTTCGTGATTGTGAATAGCTGTGACCTCCCATCCCTTATCTATTAGTGATTTTTCGACTGAACGTACCTCATTTTGGGTTAATTGGAGCTCTGCGATGAATAACACATTATCGTTTCCAGATGCAGATGCCTTCTGATATTTGAACTCGTTATCTGTAAGGTCGTTTGCTCTTTGGCCTAACAATGTTATGGTTGGCGAGTCTCTTGCTAAGCCTATCTCACATACGTTGCTTGATGCATGTCCATCAGCTTTATCACTTATCTTCTTGGCTGCTTCTTCACATTTGTCTTGGTCTGAACTATTATTATTGTTGTTGCTGCTTTGTGCAAATGCTGCCCTTTGGTCAATGTTCATAAATGCAGCTGCTAAAAACAGTGCAGAAAGAACAACGGCAGCAACTATTGCTGAACTGGATATTGCCACTTTTTGATACATATATTGTAGTTAGGGGGATTTCTCTATCTATTAGATATTAGTTAACCTAGTTATCTTATTTAGGCAGATTATGAGTCTAAATTGCACTATTTAGTCATAAATCGATATTTGTGTAAATAGAATATCTGCTTCTTTTAATCTGTCCCTTGTGTGTTTCGTTTGCTCTGGCTGTTTCTACCATGCATAGATCCTTATACTCTTAGGGTACGCTTGATAAGACCTGTTCCTACCATCTTACAACAGTTAGAACGAAACTCTAACCGCTGTATGTCTGTCCATCGAACATTGAAAAAATCCAAGGACAGAGACCTTCTGTTACATAATCAAATGATTTTGACTACCTCGCCATACTCCGGAAGTGGGGGAAGTTGGGCGCTCGCCATGATCAACAGTCATCACTAGGCTTCTGACATTTTGAACAATAGTATATAGTATGTCTAGGATAGAATATAATAATATTATTAGTAATAATAATGTCTTCTGGAAAAGTCACTGGCTAGCTGTCCTAAAACATTTTGCACAAGACAAAAATAATCTTTAACTTCCACTATCCCTCTTCTAGTATGTAGTCTTTTATGTAGCATGTATGACAATTACTACATAATTTCTGCGGGCCAGAAACATCCTGCTGATCTTGTATATCATGCCATACTTCTTCTCCAACATTTTGAATGCTTTAAGCTTCTCGTCTTCGCTGGCTATTCTTGCTTCTCCTTTGACCCACTTGCCCTTTATGCCACCGCGCATATCGCAGGGAGCTATCTGTACTGAAGGATTG
>JALZFS010000036.1 GCA_030861405.1 Thermoproteota archaeon
GGAAGAGTCAAATTTACTCGTGCCATGCTAGTGACGGCTGTTGGTCCAATAATCTACGCTATAGTTTTTTTCATTTCTTCTGCAGTGCTTTCTGCTGCACTAGGGGGCTCGAGCTTGCCTGCGATAATAGGGTTTTTGCTTGCTTTCATTGCCTGGATAGGTGTATTTAAAATCAGTTTTGCTACGGGCTGGATTAGAGCATTTGCAATCGCTATCCTCGCAGTCATCATATTCGCAATAATCGGAATAATAATCAGTCTGATAATACATGCAATAGTGCCTCAGGCACCGCCAACAATAACAACACCGATTCCTCCCTTACAGCAGGCCTAGGCGCTGATCGCACTATTCTTGTACTCGCGTTCAGCCCAATCGACCAAAGACAGCACATCATTAGCTACATAGTCAGCTCCTGCTTCTTCAGCCACCTGTTGTTGTTTCTGCTGCTCCTGGTCTTGCGTTGTGATTGCTGCGATGCGAAGCTCGCCTTTAAGTCGACTCTTCATAGCTATGGCCGTAGACAATAAGAATCGCAGCGGACCTTCTCCTGATGAAAAAATACACATAAGCATCAGACCTCGCTTATTGTCCCATAGACGTGACAGATAGCGCTGAAAATCCATGTCAAAGAAAGGATCAATCTGTTGTTCAACGTCGCCAACGTATGACGAATCCCAGCCCCGTGCCAAGAAAGCCACAGCTGTGCTTTTAGCCAAATGCACTCTGCCTTCAGAACTGGCAACGCAGACAACATGGGCGTTTGTCTTATGCTCCTCGGGCCGGAGGGTAAATTTGACTAAATCTATTAACTCCATCATCAGGCTTAGCAGAAATGTTCTTTCTGTTTTGTTCAGTCTCCCCCTACTGTACAACTCGCCTACGGTGTTTACTGCTGGCAGTATAACATCCGTAATGACTCTTACTTGGTCAATGTTAGAATTGAGTACATTGACCAAGAGTCTGCGCGCCTGATCTTCTTCGCCTGCTAGAATGGCCTTTATCAGCTTTTGCTGCACTTGAATATAGTTGATGGGGAACTCAATATCTCCAACGCCCATTTCTACAAACCATACATTTACGTTACCAATTTTTTTCCTTTTTAGAAGACCCATTGCATACATTATATCTAGATATTTTGTCACTGTCATCCTATTGATGCCTATCTTGTCAGCCATTTCTATTCCAGATAAGCCTGTGCCACCTGTGCTGTGCAAAATGTCAATTATCTTACGCTTAATTTCATCAAACGTATATCGCCGATACATTATGGCTCATCTCCTCTCAATTAAAACAAGCCCCTTTTTACCTATGCCTTTTCTTCGGTATCCTTCTTGAATTTGATATTAAGTCTGTAAGAGCATTGAAGGCCTTTCCAACTTGCTCCATCCTTACAAGTACTATGGTGTCTGTGTAACAACTGACTGTATCCTCAATGTTTATGTGTCTCCTGGCAAGCTGGTTATAGAAAGTTATCGCACATCCTGGCGTCTTGATAATCTCTTCTGGACTATGTACAATGATGGCTGCCAGGTCATTTTCCATTTCGAGGATATCGTCATTAGTAAACATTGCTTTGACATCTTGAAGCAAGACATCATCAAAGACAAGTGTAATTGACATTATACTTTCTGATATGCTGATAAAATTGCCGGCATTCTGAGTCATTGCTTTGGCGACCTTTTCAATAGTCTTCTTACTCTTTCTTGCTGAGACCTTGGCAACGTCCGTGTTCACAGTTATTGTACTAGCAGCCAATATCCCTGCAATGGGCTTTTCTGCTACATTGTAATCATGCTTTGAACGCTTGAGAGCTGTAATTATGCTTTCAAGGCTGGTATTTTTGCTAAGCATTTGGTCTAGCTCCGGTTTGATGATCCGGGCAAGCGCGCTGATATTGCAGTAATCTCTCTGGAGAGAGTCTTGAAATGAAATATCATTACTAACTATACCTCTCACGAGGTCTGTTATTGATTTTTGATTATTGGCCAGTATTGGTCATAACCACCTTACTCTAGGTCGTTCTTGACCAAAAAATATAAATGTAATGCTTGAAACGCAAAGGCCTATAATTGTCTAACAATGGCAAGGTTGTTTTGGCATATTCTGGGGGCTTGGATACTTCTGTTTGTATAAGGTACCTTCAGACATTGCACAAGCTTGATGTTATAACAGTTACTGTGGACTGTGGTCAGGAAGATGACTTTAAGAATATTGAAAAGAAAGCAGAATTAATCGGAGCAATAAAACATGTTTATATTGACGCCAAAGAGGAGTTCGCCCATGACTATATAATACCAAGTATTAAGGCTAACGGTCTGTACGAGGGTAAGTATCCGCTAGCAACTGCGCTGGCACGTCCTATCATTGCAGCAAAAGTAGTTGAAGTTGCAAACAAAGAAAATGCAAGTACAATAGCTCATGGCTGCACAGGTAAGGGCAATGATCAAGTCAGATTCGATGTCACGATGCATGCTCTTAACCCTGATCTTAAGGTCATTGCCCCGATACGAGACTTGAACCTGACCCGTGATATTGAGTTGACCTTTGCAAAGGAGCAAAATATACCAGTAAGTGTAGAGGCAAAAAAATATAGCATCGACCTGAACTTATGGGGCAGAGCCGTGGAAGGTGGTGACATTGAGGACCCTGATTTTGAGCCACCTGAGGAGGCTTTCCAGTTCATTAATTTCCACAATGACAAGGCTGGCTATATGGATATTGAATTTGAGCAAGGGATACCTATAGCGGTAGATGGGCAGCGCATTCCTCTTGTTGATCTTATTCAATATGTTAACGAAAAAGCTGGTGAGTATGGAGTTGGTATAGTGGATCATATTGAGGACCGCATAGTAGGAATAAAATCAAGAGAAGTATACGAGGCACCAGCTGCCATGACAATAATTGAGGCCCACAAAGAGTTGGAAAAATTGGTACTTACAAGGCATGAGCTTGCGTTCAAGCAGCTAGCTGATAGCCAATGGAGCTGGCTTACATATTGTGGGCTCTGGCATGATCCCTTGCGCACAGATTTGGATAGATTTATAGATGCGACGCAAAATCGAGCTTCCGGAAAAGTTCGGCTAAAGATGGAAAAAGGATCACTTCGAGTGGTGGGCAGGGAATCCAAATACTCTCTATACAAAAATAATTTGGCAACTTATGCCGCTGGATCGATCTTTGACCAGAGCCTTGCGAAAGGCTTCGTCGAGCTTTGGGGTTTACAGTCCATCATCGCAAATTCTGTAATGACTGGGCTAAGTTCATCACGTTTAAATGAGAAACAAAAAAAGGAGGTAACAAAAAATGAAATCTAAATTTGAATGCCAAGAATGTGGAGCTGAGATCAGCGTCCCACAAGACGCAGTCAAGGGGGAGATCATAACGTGCCCCGATTGCGGGGGCGAGTACGAGATCGCCTCAAAGACGGAAGAAGGTGTGGATCTGAAGCCAGCTGAAACAGTAGGTGAAGACTGGGGACAATAATGGTTGAAGTCTCCATCATATATGATAAGGTTCGCTTCGAGGAAAAGGCGCTATACGAAAAAACTCAAAGTAAGGGAATTAGGTCGAATATAGTAGACGCAAAGACACTAGTCATCGGCACAAAGAGCAAAAAGCAGGATTTCATGCTAGGTGATGTAATATTGCAGAGAAGTGTAAGTCATTACCGAGGTCTTTACCTTACAGCTTCCCTTGAATTTCTCGACTTCACTGTGATAAACAGGTTCAAGGTGAGCGAGATATGCGGAAACAAGCTTGTCACTTCTATTGCACTTGCAAAAAACAAAATTCCAACTCCAAAGACACAGTTTGCATTTAGTGCCGAGTCTGCGCTGGAAACTATCGGAAAAGCTGGCTTTCCTCTTGTACTCAAGCCAATAGTGGGCTCATGGGGAAGGGGAATATTTCCTTTGCGTGACCACGAGACTGCAACCATGATAGTAGAAATGAGGGAAGAGGATGACAGTCCCCTCTCGCGCATATACTATGTTCAAGAAATGATTGACAGGCCTCCACGCGATATCCGTTGCATAGTCATAGGTGATCAAGTAATTACAGCGATCTATCGCTATTCTGCACAGGCTGAGTGGCGGACAAATGTTGCCCGAGGAGGCAAGGTAGAGCTTGCACCAATGACAAAAGAGATTGAAGATCTTGCGCTAGAAGCTGCAGAATGTGTAGGCGGCGGTGTCCTAGGTGTGGACATGATGGAGGACAGGAACCATGGTCTCCTTGTGCACGAGATAAATAATACAGTCGAGTTCCATGGCGCGGCCAAGGTGTCAAACACTGATATTGCTGGCGCAATCATAGATTATGCAGTCAAGATTGCAAAGAAATGATGACCTATTCTGGTCATTAGTGACCTATTGATGGTTAGATTTGACCAAAAAACATAAATGAGGATATCCGAAAGCGAAAAGTCAAAAGAAATGGATTTTGACATAAGCGGAGACTTTCAGAAATGAAAGTTGGAGTCGTTGGAGCATCAGGATATGTGGGCGGAGAACTGCTACGTCTTCTTGTAAGTCATCCAAAGGTAGAGGTAAACATGGTAACATCTCGGCAGAAAGCGGGAGAGTATGTACACCGTGTCCATCCAAGCTTGAAAGGGTTTATTGATCTCACATTTTCTCCAATGGATATGGAAAAGCTGGCAGATAATTGCGACCTTGTTTTTACATCAGTGCCCCATGGTAAAGCAAACAAAATAGTCAAGGACCTATACGATAGAGGGATGAAGATAATCGACCTATCTGCAGACTTTAGACTTAAAAACCCAAAAGACTACGTTAGGTGGTACGGCTGGGAGCATCCATTCCCAGAAATGCTGAGTAAGTCAGTCTATGGAGTTCCAGAATTTCATCGTGAAGAGATACATAAAGCGCAGCTGGTCTCTTGCCCTGGATGCATGGCAGTAACATCGCTGCTTGCGCTCAAACCACTAATTGAAAATAATCTAATTGATACTGACCATGTCGTAGTGGATAGTAAGATTGGGTCGTCTGGAGCAGGTCAGAAGGCCAATGCAGGTACACATCACGCCATGCGTTACGGTGTCGTTAGGCCGTATAAACCAGCAAAGCATAGACACACTGGGGAGATAGAGCAAGAGCTTTCTCTAATCGCAAAGAAGCAAATCAAAGTAAGCATGAGCCCACATGCAGTTAATATTGTACGAGGGATTCTGACTACTAACCATACCTTTCTCAAGAGACCGATAGAAGAGCTTGAGCTATGGAAAAAGTATCGAAGTGCATACAAACAAGAACCCTTTGTAAGATTGATTCGTGACAAAAAAGGTCTCTACAAATTCCCAGATCCCAAATTTGTAGTAGGTTCAAACTTTTGCGATGTAGGTTTTGATATCGACGAATACAACCAGAGAATAGTGGCGCTTTCAGCGTCGGACAATCTAATGAAAGGCGCCGCTGGCTCTGCTATACAGAATATGAATGTCATGTTTGGCTACGACGAAAATGAGGGGCTAAAATATAGCCCGTTGACGCCAGTATGATAGTCGTCAAGATAGGGGGAAGCGTTGTGGATGGACTGCACCACTCTGCCATTGAAGACATTAAGTCGATTGCTCAAAGTGATAAGTTAGTCCTTGTGCACGGTGGAGGCAAGGAGGTAACTGCTATTGCCAACAAACTAGGTAAGGAGCAAAAGTTCATAGTCTCACCGGGCGGAGTGCGAAGCCGTTATACTGATAAGGAAACTGTTGAGATCTATACAATGGTTATGTCAGGCAAAATAAACAAAGCAATAGTCGGCATGTTAGTCCGCCAAGGGATCAATGCAGTAGGCATTGCAGGAGTAGACGGCGGCATACTAAAAGCAGAAAGAAAGAAGAAGCTGCTGATTATAAATGAAAACGGAAGAAAGATGGTAATAGACGGCGGCTATACAGGCAAGATAAATGCAGTTAATTCTGCACTCGTAGCTGATCTTGTGGACAAAGGTTACGTGCCAGTCATTTCGCCAATTGCATTGAGTGAAGAGTTCGATTTCCTCAATGTGGACGGCGATAGGGCGGCAGCATATGTGGCTGGGGGCATAAAGGCTGACAAGGTAATCTTTATCACCAATGTAAATGGGCTGATGCTTAATGAAAAGCTTGTCACCTCAATAACGCTTGATCATGCAAAAGCAGTCTTATCTAAGATAGGGTTCGGCATGGAAAAGAAAGTACTTGCCTGTATAGAAGCACTCCAAATGGGAGTCAAACAGGCAATTATTGCTTCCGGGCAGGTTGAAAACCCATTTTCCTCGGCATTAGCACATAGAAATTGCACCGTGATAAGTCCACAATGAGCGCTGAAGATCAATACCTGGCGACTCTTTATCAAAGGTTCCCAGTAAATATTGCAAGGGGTAAGGCTGCAAGGGTGTGGGACACCTTGGGTAAAGAGTACATTGATTGTATGGGTGGCTATGGAGTAGCTCTTGTTGGTCACTGTAATGATAGGGTGGTAAACGCTATCAAAAAGCAGGCAGAAATACTTATCACCGCTCACATGTCAGTATACAACGATACTCGCCTGAAATTTATGCAAAAGATGACATTGATAGCGCCGCCATCTTTGAACAAGATATTCTTTACTAACAGTGGCGCTGAATCTGTAGAAGCTGCTCTCAAGTTTGCTCGCAAGCATACCGGCAAGCATGGTATCATAGCAATGAATGGTGCTTATCATGGCAAGACATTTGGTGCACTTTCTGTGACATATAGTGAAAAATACAGAAAGCCATTTATGCCGCTCCTAGATGGTGTAAAGTTTATCCCATATAGCGACCCATCTACGCTAGAAGAAGTAATCGACGATAGTATTGGGAGTGTTATTGTTGAGCCTATACAAGGAGAGACTGGTATTATAGTCCCTCCTGATGACCTTCTACCAAAGATTCGCGATATCTGTAACAAACGCAGCCTTGTTCTCATATTCGATGAAATCCAAGCAGGACTTGGAAGGACTGGCAAGATGTGGGCGGGAGAGAATTGGAATACTACTCCCGACATTATGTGCCTTGCTAAGGGCATAGCTGGTGGTATTCCCATGGGGCTTGTTCTTGCCAAACAGGAGATAATGGATTCCATGAAGGTCGGCGAGCATTCATCTACATTTGGAGGAAGCCCTATTGCATGCGCAGCAGGGATAGGTACCATAGAGGCCTTGACCGATGATAAATTGGTTGAGAATGCTGCAAAGATGGGGGCATACTTTAAGGAAGGACTGGAGCAGTTAAAGGATAAGCACAGGATAATACGCCAGGTAAGAGGTATTGGTATGATGCTAGGCGTTGAGCTTCGATTTGATGTTAAAGATGTACTATTTGACGGAATCCGCAAGGGCTTGCTATTGCTTTATTCAGGAAGAAACATTATAAGACTGCTTCCGCCGCTTGTAATGGATGAAACGACGATTTCTCGCGCAATTGATATAATTGATATTCTATTAACTAGCGAGGAAAAGAGAAGAAATGTCATCTAGCATCGATGAAACAGACGAAAAGATAATCCGTATTTTACAGGCAGACTCGCGTAGAGCGTTTGTAGACATTGCACACGATATTGGACTTTCTGAATCAGCTGTCCGGCGAAGGGTTAAGAACCTTGTGGACAGGGAAATCATCAAACGCTTCACTATTGAACTCGGAGCAAGCGATAAGACAAGTGCCATAACCCTTATTTCAGTAGCTTCGACTGCAGACACCTCTGCGGTATCTAACCATCTCATGAAGCTAAATGGCGTTAAAGTAGTCTATGAGATAACCGGACAATATGACATAGCGGCGATCATTGCCGCACCGGCTATACCCAATATCAATAAGTGTATAGATGATATACGTAAAATAGAAGGCGTATCTGACACAGATACTGTAATAATACTAAAGACAATGCATTAGCTTTGGAATATAAGCTTGGCAGGAATCTCTTCAATATTAGTATACGCAGAGATTTGTATATATGCATAGCAATATAGACACTGGAATAATAAGACATAGGCTTTCTGGCAGAAAGATCGTGGCATATTGATGCTGTTGTCCTATTTTCATTCGGTCCGGGCATACGGTATCGTTTTTCTGACAGCTATAATATTGGTTAATGAGTCAATCTGCTTTTCCCTATACCCTGGACATCGGCTTGCAATTATGTCAATAGCTAATCTTAGTACCCGAACATACCATGTCTTTGTCTAGTTGATCACAAATAGAAAATATATTTCTGTATATAACATCATAAGGTAGAACCATTAGCACCGATACGGCATTAATTATAGGATAACTCAAATGCTTTATGTAATAAAAAAATGAAAGCGAGCTGTACTATTAGTTACAGCACTCTTTGACTTGTATGACAGCCTAATCTAGACCCAGTAGCTCATATATGAGTCCGTCCTAAAAAATACAAGACAATGTCCAGACCACATGCTGATCCTGATACTGCAACTTACAAACAAGAATGCAATAGCGTTCTAGCACTGTCTCCCCGGATACGCTATGCGGGAATAATGAACAAGTTTGGTCGTACTTTAGCAGGCGGGTTGAGAAAGGGTGTAGTCCCACTACTGAAACCTGACGAAGCAAGAAACGAATACTTTATCGAAGCGACAAGAACCCGGCTGCGCAAGAACTTCGAAGGATCAATAGGCAGAGCAGAATATACCTTTACCGAGAATGAAAAAGTGAAGATACTCACAGTCTCCAGTGACGAGCATTTTTACTATATTACAATGGATAAGGAGACGCCTGGAAATGAAGTGGCAAAAATTATTGAGGATGTAAGGAAACTGATAGCGTAGCCTAGCCATATTGCAAAATACTCATATACATTTTTTCTTTTGATGGCATGGCTGAAAGCTGACATAAACAGGGTATACATGAGTTTTGATAGATAAGGTGTTTAGAATTTGATGGGTACGGGTTCATAGCTGCTGTGGCATGCCTGTAGCAATGCTTTCATGGAAAAAGAAACATTTGCATCTTTATTGATTATGTAGCGGGTGGTCGCTATTTTGACATTGCTTATGACTGATCCTCTTCGAGCTTTAAGGGCTTCCAACTTCTTGCAGGATCTTCATTCAACAAACAAAATAATATTAATAATATTAATTCTACCTTGTAAATTCCTGTCAGGTTCCTTTAGAATAATCGTTTAATTAAGAATAATCCATTTGTTAGCATGCCGTGATCGTTATTGAGGTATATTGCCTTCTTATATGCCTTAGATGAAATAACCTGTGACGCTATTTTGTTCAATGCTTCCTCCGAATATACATGATTATACCAAGCTTCAGAACCGTGAAGTCTTAGGTACAGGACATCATTTGATGCCACTATGTCGTTTGGTAGAGTAGGAGCATCGAGAGAACAAAATGCAACACCTGTTTTTTCAATCTCTTGTAGGGGTAACTTGTCCCACCAAGCGGGATCTCTAAATTCTATGACTGCCTTTTTGCTAATTACAATCCTTCGAATAATATTCTCACTTCTAAAAAAGGACTTTACTCTTTCAAGATTCTCTGTGTTGAACTTGAAGTTTGCTGGCATCTGAAAGAGCCAAAAATCAATCTTATGCTCAATAGGCTCGAATATCTTTAAAAAGTTGTCCCAAAGCTCGGTTGACCTAGGCTGTTTGAGTTTATTGTAATGGGTAATTGAGCGATGTACTTTGATTGAAAATGTGAAATCGATGGGAGAGTTATTTTGCCAGTTATTTATTGACGAGGATACCGGGAACCTGTAAAAGCTGTAGTTAATTTCAATAGAATTGAAACCCTGGTGGATGTACCACTTAAATGGAGTTGGCTTGGCTTTATTCCAAGAGTATGTGTATCCGGATGTCCCTATCCTTACTTTAAGATTCGGCAAACCTTGTCCAATCCTCGTCTACTTATTGTATCAATACTTATGCCCTATAGTTGTTATACATGTAAAGCACCAATAACTTGTCAGTACGCTTACTAAGGCCTCGTGCTGGATTATGCTCTTCTCCTCTACAAGGAACTAGCATAGACACTCCATGATGATCGTGATGACAAAGAATAATGAAGAAATTCTAGGCCTAGTGAATTTTATGATAGTAGTGGACACAATGAGTGATGAGGACTAGCCTACACCTATATCGTTATCCATGTCATCACGAGGAGTTGTCAAGAGCGTTTAACTTAGACTTTTTACATAGGATCTTCAATCTGCCTGCTCAATTATGTACTTTAAATCTAGAGAATTGTTAGCCCATAGCGTTTGGATGTTTATTTGACATTGATGCGAAAAGAGACCCAGCTTATGCTTCTTTTCCAAAGATTATGACGATTTGTTGCTCACGCACATACCGACAGCAATAAGCTAATAACCAAAATCTAAATCATTATAAGAGAATCGTGAGTAAAGTTCACCTGTGTTCTCCAGAAAGCAGCAGCCGTGGCATAAGAGGGATACTGGGCTCACTGCAAGGATAATTCTGAGCTTTGCAGTACTGACGATATTATATATAATATTTCTCAGCGTGCTTGCCTATGTAGGTGTTAACGCCATTGCAATAGCCGTCATTGCTGGCTTAATGATAATGGGCCAATGGTACTTCTCTGATAAGATAGTTCTATGGAGTACTGGCGCAAAAATAGTGAGCAGAGATCAGTTTCCAGAGCTTCATGATTTAATAGAGCGAATAGTCGCAAGGAATAATTTGCCAAAGCCCCGGGTAGCCGTCATTAACACTAGAATTCCAAATGCATTTGCGACAGGCAAGACACCCAAAAGCTCTATCGTAGCAGTGACCACCGGTCTGATGGACCAACTTGAAATTGAGGAATTAGAAGGCGTCATTGCTCATGAGCTGTCACATATCAAGAATCGAGATGTGCTAGTTCTTACACTTGCAAGCCTTTTTTCAATGCTTGCTTGGTATCTAATGAGGTTTGGTATGTATGGCACAATGTATGGTGGAATGGGCTATGGCAGGCGCGATAGAGATAACGCCGGCGGAATGGCCTTGATATTGCTGGTTGCAATTGTCACATGGTTTGCAAGTTTCTTGATAATTCGAGCAATATCTCGTTACCGAGAGTTTGTGGCAGATAGAGACAGCGCCCTTATAACTGGCAAGCCAAGCAAGCTGGCTAGTGCACTACTAAAGATAAGCGGCACTATGAAGCGAATACCAACTCGCGACCTACGCGAAATAGAGGGAATGAATGCGTTTTTTATCATACCCGCCATCTCAGGTAATTCCTTTACAAACTTGTTTTCCACTCATCCTCCAGTCGAGCAGAGGGTAAAGAAGCTCATGGAAATGGAGGCTGCCATGAGCTGAGCTTTTTCAAAAGAATACGCAAAAATATCAACAACCGTAAGCGGTTGCCGAAGGCAGACTCTGAAATATTATTCTCACTTTCTTCAGCACACATCACACTCAAAGTCAAGCTGGGGCTAAACATTACTGGCAGGTGCGCGCTCACTTTCAAGACAGTGAGCGGTACATTCTTTTACGAGATGGAACAGGACATCAGACGGTTTCTTGATAATTTACAGCCTGAATTTAATATAACCTGGCGTGCAATCACCGATTCATATGGCTATATGTGGATAATCTTTGAAGGCAGCAGGATTGAAGATCTTCTCGCAGCTTTGACAGCCGCCAGTGATATCATTGAGGAAAAAGGCTTTTCTGATCAGTTGCTCGCCGCCGTATTTGAATTTTCAAGCGAACGGCAGGAAAGACAAGAAAGAACAGAAGGAGGAGAAATCCATCAATATTTAGTATACAATTATAAACGCAATAAATTTTTTCCCTTCGTTCCAAATGGCCAAAGAACAAGAAATACTGAGCAGGAGATGAAGCTGATGGCGACTATCGGTGATGAAATGCCTTTTGAAAAAGATATGACATTATGGTATCCGCTGTGGGATCTTCCGCTTAAATCTCGGGGATAACTCCTTCACCTTTGAAGAGCTTTTTGGCTTCATCTATTGAGAGGTCAAGGCTTGGCAGAATAATGTCAGACTTGATTATCTCGTGCGGGTCTAAAGCCTTGCCATCTTTTACAACCATATCGTTGAGCTCCGCCAATTTTTTCTTAAATTCCGAGTCATCGGATCTTTCTGTGCTTACCAATCCAACTATGGTATTATCAAGTTCGTTTAGCCTCTTGAGGGTCCTCTTGTCTACAGTAAATTGTCCATGACCCATTATCCGGACTATTCTGTTGGCAGCAGCTGTCGGTGTTGTTGCAGGGCCTCGATTCCCTTTCGATTTGGCAATTGCTCTCTTTTTGTTTGTTCTGCGGACTGGTTTCCTTGTGTTTGCCGACTTCCTAGAAGTAGAAGAGGATCTAGCTCTAGAAGCAGCCTTGCGCCTTGACTTAAGCCTACCTGTGCCTCCTCCTCTCCTGGCACTTTTGGTCCTTGTTTTTGTATTCATTGTTCGACTTCTTGCTCCAATCGTTGCTTCTTTTTACGTTCTTTCTCTGACTTTAACTTTGCTAATTCTTCGTCAACTGAATTTTGTACCGTAATTTTTTCTAGTTCTCTTTCAATTTCATCTTTATTTGATGTATAATCAGTAAGAACGCCTGAATTCATCATGTCATCTAATGCCTGTGACTTTGCCCTCATTCGTTCTGTCTTTTCTTCCGCCCTGTTCATAGCCATGCCGACATCAGTCATTTCCTCGGAGATACCGGTTACACTTTCCTTAATCTTAACCTGAGCCTCCGCTGCAGAGTACTTGGCCTTTATGACTTCTTTTCTACCCTTAAATTCTTCAACTTTGATTGACATGCGCTTTTCTGCTTCTTCCATTTTCGATTCTTCTTCCTTCATTTCTGCTATTTGCTTGTCTAGGCTCTGCATCTGAATTAGGTTGGCATTCTTACGCTCAAGAGCAAGACGAGCTAGGTCTTCCCTATTGGCCTCCAGTGCCCTCCGTGCCTGCTCGTCAAGCAGCCGTATGTTGTCCCATAGTCTGGACTTCTGCATTTCAAGTCTTTTGCGTGATGTGATAATCTCTGCAAGGCCTCTTCGCAGCTTGTTTAACATTTCTACCTGCTTGGTATACGAATAATCGAGAGCCTCTTGCGGATTCTCAAACCTATCAAGGAGTGTGTTTACTTTTTGTGAAACTACAGTTGAAATGCGATTCATTAAACCCATTTTTTATAATCTCAAGATAACTTGGGATGGATGGATATTAAAGGATAATGTATATGTTAGTGTGTGTATTACGCTAGGGATTGAACCTGCGCCACTCATGCAGGTCAGGGGGACCGTAGTCTTCTTTTTTCTTAAAATATCCCCAGTAAAGCAAAAAGCCACCAATGGCAAGCATTGCAACTGCAAACTTTTCATTCGTGATCTGACTGTTGACAAAGTTAGCGAGAAATTGCTGCGTACCATCTTCAATTAGCCCAGCAGAATGCTGAATATTAAATAGCACGACATTGCGAATGAGAATAATGACTGCACTGATCATAAAAAGAATGCCCATTGCTGACATCCAGTTCCTGCCGCGTCTGCTGCCAGTTTCCTCTTTAAACCTCATGTCAACATGACTTACAAGATACCATTGCTGATAACGTTTGCGTTCAGACTAGCTTTATGCCTGGATGTTTCATTTTGTTTTGTTTGGCAGCATTCAGAAGCATAGGAGTTAGGATTTCCGTCTGGTAGGCAAGTGCAAGTGATCCAAGGTATATTGGCCTTAGGCCTATAATCTCGTCTATGAGACCTGTCAGCTTTGCTATTGCATGCCGATCGTCACCGCAGATGAATGTGTCAGCATCAAGGCTCTGGTCTACTTTTTTCAGCTTTAACTCTGATATTGTATGAAATGCAGAGATTACCCTTTGCCTTGGTGGCAACCGATCAGCAACCATTTCTGCAGCTTGTTTTTTGCCCTGTTCCAATGGAATGTAAACAAAACCTGCATCAGTCTTTCCCATAGGAACAATAGGCGAGACGACGATGGAGTCATCTCTCAGTTTACCTCTAAGCTTGCTGCACGTATCCTCAATCGATTCATATGGTATTGAAAGTATCAGAACATCAATATCCTTTTCAAATGAACTATTATCAGTGCCCGCGATAGTGCCGGCGATCTCACCATAGGCTTGCTTAGCAGCCTTGGTATAATTATCAGCTGCTTCCCTGGCCTTCTGAGCATCTCTTGAGCCAAGCACTAGATCATGCTTTCTGCACCATCTAAGTGCAAAGCCCTCTCCCATTCCACCAGTGCCGCCAACTATTCCTATCTTCATAAAGTCGTTCACGGGTGTTCTCGATATTAATGTTGCATCTTCTATGTATTGTATACAATGTACTTGTTTGCTTGTTCCCCTGGGATTCGACGGCTGTTCATGGTCGTGTTATGAGTTGCATTTCAGCTATTGAAAAGGGAGTCACTCGTAATAGAGGCAGAGAATGTTTGGTTGGTAAAAAGACTTTGCATATATTATATCACTTTTGTATTGCTATTATATTGATCTAACAACCTTTGAGTCTAAAAATAGTATATGCAAGGATAAACTAACAAACACAAAAAGAATGCTTGCCAGACCCCTCATGCAATCCTTTTTTTCTATAGTATTGGGCCGCTTCCAAATGAGATCCGGGTGCAGTTATTTAATCTAGAAGTACTCATACCAATTGATAATAAATCACCTGCCACCATATGGGATGAAACGTAGCGGTCCTCGGCACCGCCAGCACCATTACAACCTGAGTCTAACCAAAATGGATTCGGATCAGAAGGGATCTTGGATAAATACCAGTTAGTAATTAAAGAGCATAAAGCTGGGTATATACCTGGATAAGGGGATGGCAACTCTCGCTGTCTGTCCTTAAGTTCTCTCACTAACATTTTTACTGGTTATCTAATGCATAACCTTTATCTTCATCCAGAACGCATGCCCTTTTCTAGACATTATGAGAATGGCATCGCCATTATCGGTTTCCAATATATCGACAATTGCGCTAATAGCAGCAATTGCTATTGTTCTTACTACTGCTAATATTCCCATAGCAATAAACGCACAAGCACAACAACCACCGACGACGAGCAGCAGACAAGCGCCAACAATAACAACAAGTATACCAACCCAAAATGCAACATTGTTTCAAAGTACGGAAGATAGCTTCAGATTACAGGTGCCAAGAGGATGGGTTATTCATGATATTGATAATACAGGCTCTGCATTGTTGACAGAAGTAATGCAAGGCTATGGTATATTAGCTCAGCTGTGTCCTGAGACAGGACAATCGCAAGCATTTCGCAATGTTGGCACCAGCAGTAATACTGCTCCTGGTAACGTCTGTCAAGGTCCTGAACAAGGAATCGTACATGTCATACGCTATCCAAACTTGGGCGCTGAACTTGGACTGACTCCTGATGATATTACTACCAACAGCAATAACACTATGAATGCTGTACTGTCCTATGATATTGGAAAGCTGCAAGAAGTCGGCTATAGGGATATTAAGATTGTAAATAGTACAAACGCAACGGTCAAACTTGATATTGACCGTGCAGTGGGTACGAGCAGCAGTAATCATACGAGCACAGCAGGTGCCAGCATACCAGCAAGACTTGTAGAAATGACCTACAGAACTAATTCTGCTCCGAACGATATAAGAACAGGTTACTTTATTTTGACTGCGACAGCAGTAACACCCCATAATCTTGGGACAATAACAGGGTATAGCATACTTTACGAAGGCGGTCCTAGACCATCTGTATCAGGGACAACAGCATATGGCGGTTCTTCGTTACCAATCCCAATGCCGGCACTAGTTCGGCAGGTGTTTAATTCATTTGAGTTGATAGCAGCAGAACAAGTCGCACATGCAATTACCGAAACACAACCACCGCAAACATCGCGAAGCCATCAATCTGACTCAGAACGAAATAGCAATGACAATAGCAATGACAATAGTAAAGATGAAGGATCAACGTGCGACGGTGGGGTAGTTCACGGCAAAGCCGCAACATCGCCTTGTGATGACTATGGTGCTGATTGTGATAGTTGCGATGGTAGTAATGATAACAATAATAACAACCACAACCACAACAACGACGACCGAAGCAGAAATTTTGATGATAATGATGCTGGTACCGATGGTAGCGGCAGGGATGATAACAATAATAACGACGGAGGACCAACATGTGTGGTCCATGGCGCTGCAGCAACATCAGCTAACGATGACTGTGATTGATAGCAAATAGAACGATTGAATAATGTGAAGAATAGCGACGAATAATGAAGTTGCCTATAAATAATGACGCAAGAAAAGAACAGTTGCCGTGAGAGTTACAACAATCCGTTGCGGTCACGATCTGTAGAATGCGACTTAAACGCTAATGAATAAGCCTAGGTATTTGTAGAGTTTGTACAAGAATGGTACCATGGACCGATCTATCTAGATCACGATAGTTGGAGCGCGCCGCTACGCTTAAAGTCTAGCTCATACCTGTTGCATGTATACGTATTATTAGTCAAAAAAGCTCTTTCGTCCAGCAGATAGCCTTGACGAAAGAGTTGCGGCTGAAGTATATAATAATTCTGAGTATTGATTAAGTTACATTTACATTAGCACGTACTTCTACAGGGCATAAGAGGCATGCTGACTGTTCATAGGCAATGTTTCTGTCAGTCAACAAGTTACCTCATCCAATACCTACATCAGACAAACCTGAGCCAAAGGCAGCCCCGGCACTCCAAGAAGGGTTAGGTGGTCAATTTGGAGAAATGCGTACGATGATGCAATACTTTTTTCAAAATATGAATTTTAGAGGAGATGCAAAGCAATATCAGGATCTTTTAAGGAGTATGGCAACCGAGGAGATGGGTCACGTAGAGCAGGTTGCAAATACTATCAATATGCTGCTTGAAGGAGCGTCAATGACAAGTCAACAACCTAATGACTTACCCCCTCAGTTGCATTAGATTCACCCCGCATACATCATTTTCTCGTTGCAGCTCAAAGTGCAAGACCTGTGGACGCCGCAGGAAATCCTTGGTCGGGAAGTTATGTCTATGACAGCGGCAATCTTGTACCAGATATGCTGTACAACCTCATGCTTGAGGCTGCCGGACGTCTCCAGAAATGCAGATTGTATGAAATGGACTATAATAAGTCATTTAGGTCTTCCGTGTCTTATCTAATAGTACCAGATCTGGTACACGAATAGGTGTTTGCAAAAGCACTCGAGACATTTGGCGTAAATTGGGGCAAAGCATTACCCGTCCCTAGGATTTATACATCAAGGATGCCTGAGGTAAAGGAACTGGAAAGAAAGAATTTGCACAATCAGATGTGGACTTTTACAAATAAAGGTGAAACCAGTGAAATTGGCAAGATATTCAAGGGGAGATTCACCATTTGACGACGGTGGAAAACTAGAGGTAATTGAAGGATCCCCCGAAGGCTCCAATATTCTCTTCTTCCCGGAAACTCCACAATAGTTTGCCCCTGGATTGGACACAGACTTGAAGAGGCTAGCTATGAACGTTAGGTCACTGTAGCATACAAGGTTTCATTCTTAACTAGCAATCTCTGCACAATCAGAATCGCTGACTCATACAACTCACCTTTTTCGCATAATCCGGAATTAGGCTTATGTTTAGTATACAACGTAGCAGTGAATGGCAAAAGGTCAAATTGCTTTTATTTGTAAGACTCCTCCAGTTGGTAAATATTTTAGGAACAATTCATCTGACTCCTTTCTTTCGATCTTACCTATACGATTATGATAGATGATACTAAGCGAATCACCGCACCTCGTCTCATTACTACCATGTCTATCACTACCATTGCTATTACTTATTGCTCCATATGATTTGTCTATCCTGGCTTAGCGAAAATCACAAAACCGTACATGATAGTTCGGTTTTTCTTTTGATGACTGCCCTTCGCGTGTCTGCCATCTGCCCCATTTTTGCCTACTGAATGCCTGCTAACGAATGCTCAACCTCTGCCGCAACTTCCGCCCCTCTGAGTAATTGCTAAGCTAGCTATAACTTACAGATTATAGTTGAGCCTATCAGGGAACCTATCATTTGGTGAAGACCTTCATCTGCTAGTTCCCTATCCCACATCGGATAAAAGACGTCAAGGGTGCCACGCTTTTAATTAATACTGATAATGCAAACACCCACGATGATTTCGATGTATGCTCGGAGCGGTTAAAGGTGATGGACACAGACTACATCAATCGTGAGACTTATGTCATTAACGCGTTAGGTAGTATAGGCGATGGTGAAACAGGTAGCGATAAGGGCTTTAATGTAGTTTTATGATGGAATGTTTACTTTACCGATGGCAGACATATGTAGCTATTATTGATTCTCAAAGACGGTGACACTTGTCAAGAACATGGCTGGTCAATGATCCTGCGAATAATGTAGATGCACAGATCTGGATACTAATAGATCAGGAGAAGAGAGGGATGCAATACATGGTAGTTTCTAAGCGACATGTCATCAACGCAGCTGTGCTCAGTGCGAATAATCCACGTTACAATTTAAAAGCTTCTTGTGGCGCAGCTGGTAGTGTAGTAGTACCTGAGGCAGCTGCAAATGTGTCTTAATATCTGATTATAGTCCCATGGTTATGTTGGCCGTAGGGTCGTCGATATGGAATACTTGATCAGTATCGTAATTCATATCGAAGCTATTAGGATTGATACAACCAACAGATAAACCAGCCTCTAAGTCCTGGCCTAAACCTTTATTGTCTAGCTATGAAGCGCTGGTGATGTCTTGGGTCATAATTCTACTAGGAATAGTCGTTATAGGTCTGCTCCGGCTTAAGTCTGAACACTTCTTCTGGCTGCTGCTGCCGCTCCTGCTCATTCTTCTTCTTCTTGTCTTGTCCGCATTTTCTTGATTCATCTGAGTGAAAGCTTCATTTGGAGAATGTAGCATATTGTAACAGTCCTGGTTCTTGATGCTTTTGGATAGTTCGCGCCCAGTTGCTTCATCCTTTACCGTTTATCGGGTGAATCTGTCGCCGGGTTATGTTTGTCAGTTGAAAGCTGCAGTACTGTATTCTGGATTGCAGGCTTTAACCGGACTTCTAATTGCAAATTGGTAATAATCAAATATTTAATCCCATATAAGAGATGCATATTGCATAAAATGACCGATTTTCGCAAAATGTTCGATGTTCGACCTAGAAAACAAAAAAGGATATCTTTTGTTGTCTTGACTATAACAGCGGGAATATTTCTAGCTCCTCTCGCTTCTATTATTGTTCTTTTGACAAGATTTCTACCTGTCGATAATTTGTTGTAGCGTCATTGTCATACAATTTGTCTATTCAGAGCAAGCGCTATAGGTTCGTTATAATATGGCTGGCACCCAAAGGGGAGGGGCTGGGTTTTAGATATGTCCGACAGTCAGCTGCTGCTTTTAAATAATTTTCTGAGTATTGTATATTCTGTAGTGAATAATATTTTCAAAATGGCTAAAGGAATACAAAGGACCTGCCCAACGTGTGGAAAACCCATGGAGTTGAGTCGGCTTCTAGGTCGCCCCATTGAGTGGATATGTGATAGGGATATTATGGATCACTACGAGAGTGCTCTTGTTAACTAGTAACAGGTCTAGCTTCTTATTTTTTGTTGATGCTGCTAGTGTTAATCGATATTAATTGTTTGTTGAAAGTGACGCATCCTTTGACACTTAATGCCATGCTATGAATAGGAGCTATGACTCCTCCTAAGAGCAGTCGTCCAACATGGAGATGTCGTTCTCCCTCTTCTTTCATGTGGCATTACGTGAGGCAGGGGGGTACGTCGTTATTATTTAGTAAACTTTGGGCTTAATTACGTTCTTCCAATGAACAATAGCAACGAAACTGACAATACAGCATTTGATGACAGGTGAGCTCATTGGCTGACCAGATGTGTAGTGGTCAGTGTGTGGAAGTTTATGTGTGAAGATATAATCAATCAGATATACTGACAAGCACAAATTCCCCAATACACTAACGAAAGATTACTTCTATCCGTCTTTTCTTTTTCTTTATTTCTTTTTAAAAAGAAGCAGCTAAGAAGAAGAAGATAGCAAAAAGCAAGGAATGAAGAAGTAGAAGCTGGCTGTTTGTGTTAGATATAAAA
Organism: Thermoproteota archaeon; assembly: GCA_030861405.1. Classification (GTDB taxonomy): domain Archaea; phylum Thermoproteota; class Nitrososphaeria; order Nitrososphaerales; family Nitrososphaeraceae; genus Nitrososphaera. Next base: position 20,123 of record JALZFS010000036.1, read on the forward strand.
TACAACAAAAATAACTCTCTGCATAGGGGCTGCAGGTTATTATTTAACATTAGTTCCTAAAGGCATAAGAACCGCATGCCAAGTTTAACGCCTACAACTATGGAGACTACATAATAACTACAACGCCAGCGCAACAATAAGAGAAAACTTGGCACGACCATCGCTTTGGCTGACATAGAGATCGCATTGTTACTGGTGTTAGCATCAAGCGTGAGCTTACAACAGCAACAAGTATCATCAGCATTTAGTAATTTTTAGCGGATTTTTACAGAACATCCCAGCAACGCTCCGACTAGACTAGCACATCTAGCGCATCAGGTCCTGGCACTAGCGTAAGTTCAACTGCGTGTCAGACATCATCACAAACAGCCTCAAATAGCTTCGTTGTGATATGCGGAACGAGCTGCGATTAGAAAACTCCTGATACTTCATCTTTCTTTCTTTTTAAAAGATAAGCAACAGAGGTATAGGTGCAATGCAGCATGATTCTCTCCTACAGGCTCAGAACCAAGGACATACAGAAGAACCGGCTACGATGATATTGTTAAACAGCCTTCAGGCCGCACTTCTTCCGTCTCATTAGGACTATATCAGGAAGAAAGATATATGAAGGAAGGCCGCCTTCTTGGAGGCCAGAATCAAAAAAGACTGGACGAATATTACGTAGCAAAGATGGCAGTTCGATATTATATTTGGCATAGTTAGCCTATCGTTTACACCGGGGCCTTGCTTTTTCCTATATCTTGGTGGTATTGTCCAAGATCCAACTACACTTTTTGGCAGAAGAAAAGAAAGTTTAGCGATGTTAATAGCCGATTTATAAAGTCAAGAATTAATAAAAACTATAACAGTTTATTAGCAATGAGTTAGCTGTCCTGTTACAGAATGCTGTGACGTTATAGAAAATAATAAAATCCATGACAGATGGAAATGGTAAAAATAGCGCTTCTCCTGCTTTCATTTTCATTGCCGCTTGTAATTATGATGCGCCATGGTCAGGCTTGGGGGCTTCGCCCCCTGCGCCCCAATGGTCCAAATT
>JALZFS010000058.1 GCA_030861405.1 Thermoproteota archaeon
AGAAGATGTCTGCAAGTATGGGTCCAGTTAGTTTTAGACCTTTATCCATACCCGCGACGTTATACGCTGCCACAACAGAACCTATAGTTTCTGGTATATGTACTGCAGCTGATGGAAGAGCTTGCATTTCTTCTTGAGTCAGTGGGGCATCGCTTGCACCAAAATCTAGAGTCTTTTCAGTAAACTGCTTGATACCTCCTCCACTTCCAATTGATTGGTAATTTACGTTAACGTTTGGGTTTATCTTTTGGTATTCCACGCGCCATGTATCTATTAACGGAAAAGGGAAGGTCGCTCCTGCACCGTTAATTATTATATTTCCACCGCCTGATTGTTGTTGTTGTAATTGAGAGGGAGGCATTATCTGTCCATAGGCCTTCATACTTCCTTCTTGTATACTTGCTCCAAAATATGGGAGCGCCATCGCTAGCATAATGATCGCAATGCTTGTAGCAACTGCCCAGTGATGAAGCTCCGCCGGGTCTCTTGGATTTGATTTAATGTCCACATCCCTTTCACAAACCTATTTCTTAAAACAATTGAGCCTATACTCTATAGTCAAGACCGGGGTCTATAGCTTTCATGTATATCTAGATTAAGGTCATCTTCGCTGCTATTATATGCCGTTATTTCTCATGCAAATGGACCAAACTAAAAAACCATAACAGGGAAGCGCATAACTTTCTTCTTGTATCTACCCCAAAACTGAAAGTATCTTGCAGAACGCGTTGGATTCTTTCCTACCTTCTTGAAGGTACATCTCCTTTTCTTGCAAGGAAGTATCATTCGACTCAGGCCACCTATGCAAGCAGGCTAGCTTTTTGCGCTATATTTCTATCACCCCAACCAATTTCTGCCACATCTATGGGCAGCCTTGTTGCATCTATACACTCTTTCCGACGATGCCGCATTCTCACGCGTTAAATGGAATGCCACACCTAGCAGGGCGATGAAGACTGAGTCGTTGATTGTTGCCTGTATAATAAGAACAAATATGCTTAATTAGCTTTGTTTGGATAATACGATTAAAACGCCATGTCCTATTCCCTTAGTCAAATTCTTTTAATTGATCAATTCCTTCCTTTATTACATTTCAGAAATAATCATTATATGGTAAAAGATGGATTGCGAGGCCATTCAAAATATGAAAGCTGTCTTTTCCTTTAAATTGTTATTGGCTTTAGTTATATTGCTTTTTGCACTTTTTTCAAGTGCATTTACTGTAGTGTTCACAAATGTTGTAGCAGACTCAACATCTTTTTCCCGTCAAGAGTTGGGAGATGATGAGTATGATGGCATCAAGGTCGATGGCATTGCACATAACCAAACAAGAGATGACTATAATGGTCCACTGGATGCCTCTACTGATATCCGAAAGATTAGTTATCTCAGCGATGGCCAGAACCTCAATGCAACGCTTTGGTTGGGTGGAAATTTTACCAAGGATCCCGGTGTAAAGGGTGCCCAAGCCATGGTATATGGAATATTATTAGATGTTGATTCTAATCCCGAGACAGGCTTCCAGGGAGTCGATTATCAACTGGAAGTCCAATGGATGAATTCGTCAAAAGTCTGGAACATGTTCTTGGGCGAGTACCCCTCAGTTGATAATCCCTCTACAAAAGACCCCGCCGACTACCTGAAGCTCATCACAGTCAAAAGGAATTATACCAGTGCCTTTGTAGACAACAAGCCATATGTCACCTTATCCCTTCCTTTGAAGGATATTGCTTTTCCTAATAATTTCAAGGCCATGTACTACGCAACAGTAATCTACAATTTTTCAAGGATGGTGATAGATCTGGGCACTTGGATGGATATTCCCCCACTCGATCTTACAATATCTACATTGCCAAGTCCCGTGGTTATAATGCAAGGGGAACAAAAAAATGTAGCAGTACAACTTAAATCTAATGATAGGTTTACTCCTGCAGCTTCCACTCTATTGCCAATGGAAAATTATTCGAAAATAGACGTACAACCTAACAACGTCGTTACTCAGCTCAATGGTAGCCAGTCGGTGCAGCCAAGCACGGGTCCAACAACGTTCAAGATCAAAGCTTCTAGCGACGCGGAAATTGGAGAATATACTATACCCATTTTGGTAAATATATCTACCGGTTCTGTTTTTCCATCTGAATTTCTTAGACTTGCCAACTTTAGTTTTTCAGTACCTACAAAGGGAAATACCGTAAGAGTTGCAAATTTGACTGTATCAGTTACAGAGCCATTGACAGCCCAGGAGCAAATAAAAGATTTCTGGAGCGCGTATGGTGGCATTATAACTTTGGTAGGAGCTGGGTTTGGCGGAGCCTTGGCAACCTATGTATTAGACAAAGTAAAGACTAAAAAGAACAATAGCAACGGTCATGGATAAGATGCGATCCTAGTTCGATTGTAGTTAGGCATATATTAAAAATATAAAGTAGAAAGCTGCGATTGTGACTTGCACGCAAACGCATATAATAATTGGCATCAAGGTAATTCTAAGAGATTTATGATCAAGCGATATACACATTTTGATCTGATGGCTCTACTCTGGATGACTTTGCCTATCGCTTTAATGACCTCCATAACCCTGACGCCAGCCGATGCTACTGAGAACACTTTAACTAATAATACTACTAATACTAGTGCTATTCCTATATCTAGTATAGGTTCTAACCAACTTGAAGGCTCTACCCCGAGCGATTCCCTTATCAACTGCTGCATTCCTGTTCTTCTTGCTCCCATAGCCACTTCTGGCAACAATGTCTATGTTGTATGGTCAAGTAACGATACCGGACACTTTGAAATACTGTTTAGATCTAGTATTGACAACGGGCAGAGCTTTACAGACAAGTTAAACCTGAGCAATAGTCCATCTGTTGATTCAGTAGACCCCTACATTGAGGCATCAGGTAGTCATGTATACATCTCTTGGTGGGAGGATCATGGTAACGGGAGGAGAGAGCCATTTTTCATAGAGAGCAGTGATTTTGGCCGCACCTTTGGACCACAATTTCATCTATCTGCAAGCGGCCCA
>JALZFS010000059.1 GCA_030861405.1 Thermoproteota archaeon
ATGGCTCTTCCTATGGTATTAGGAATGATAGATAATCTCTATACACCTCATCAGCATCCTGTCTGTAAATATATTGCTGCTATTGTATGAATCTTTAGATGCTGAAAAAGGAGAATAAGAATAAAAATATAATAACACTGACAAAATAATAATTTTACTAGTCTTACAGATACTGAAATAACCCTGTTTTTAGCCTTTGATCCTAACTATCTTGATTCTATCTAGCACTTTCCAGTACTCAACTTCTCTACCCTGTACTTCACCTTGGGCTATCCTTTCCTTTATTTCTTCTTCTACTGCAGTTGTTTCAAAAGTTTCAAAAGTTTCAAGATCCATTATCTGAAGCGTGTCACCCATCTTTGATATGATCTGGCCATTACGCTTGTCTATCAATGGCACGTCGACTTTAGTCGATACAGGCCCTACGAACGGGTGTGGTTTGGTGTCGAATACGCCTACTGCTGTAATTCTTGCTTTTGCTGACCCGTGCTTTCCCGGTTTACTATGGTCATATGAAACAATCCTGCATGGTTCTCCGTCGATTATAATATATGAACCAACTTTGAGTGCGCCTAGATCCATCGGCTTGCTCATGAATTGAATCAAAGCCTAGAGAAAAAGATCTATATTTAATATTTTACTTTAATTTCTCTAGAATAGAGAAATTAACCAAATTATTAAGCAATATTCCCATTCGCGCTACATCGCGTCTTGTGCGCTCACAGTATTTCTGATCCATCTGGTGTGTTTTTTCGCCCTCGACTTCAAGTATCACAACATTATTAGGATAAGGAAAAGTAAATTTTGGCTGCTCTGGCGCCACGAGCTTCATCTGAGCAATTGTCGCCTTTTTGACTCTATCCCGCCGTGCGATAGCGTTTGCAAGCTCGCTAAGCGTCATGTCGCCATTTGAATATTTGGTAAAGTATAGCGAGACGTAATTAAGTTTCTCACCGACCCGCTCAAATAGCGGGCTCGAAAAGCTGAACACGAATGATAGCCTATCCATTCTGTGGCTTTTAATATCTTCCACTATCTCAACCATGTCTTTGAAGGAGACAAGCAGGTAGTGATTGGCCTTGTTAGGGAAATAAGCTGAACTCTCATCTGAGAACGTTGCAGTAACAAAGTAAATATCTACAATATTATTGCTCTTCTTCCAGTGTTCGAGTATTGAGCCTGATTGTTTGTTGTGGGGAGTGCACACATATCCTCGTGCTTCCAAGCCCCCGGTGCCCGCCAATCCTAGACAGAAATAATACAACTACTATTTATCCTGTTGGGTAAAATAGCGGTTGCGACGCCGTTATAGCTACATTGACGAGCCTAGCCATCCAAGCCTTTTGAAATATAATACCATTAGTAGGGCAGAAACTGCTGAAATTGACAAAATGAAGATCAAAGTAGTATAAGGTCCAAGTTGAGTCCAAGTCCCTGTAGATAAGCCGCCCGGAACGTTGACATTCATACCATAAAACGTACCTATGACTGTGGCGGGGATCGATAGCGTAAATACTATCGTTAGCACCGCCAGTATTTTGTTGCTCTTTTCTTGGCTGAGCATATAGTCAGTGTCCTTATATATCTCGACCGTTTCTTTTGCTTCCTCCAAAGCTTCGTACACCTTTTCCATGTGATCCTGGACGTCTTTGAAATATGGGGCAACATCTTCCTTTGAGAAGCGCTGAACGTCCTTTGATAGTTCAACTAGCGTGCGGCGAAGTGGGATGACTATCCTTCTCAGCGTTGTTATCTCTCTCCTCAAAAGAGAAATCTGTCTTGGGATGGATATCCTCTCATCAAATACGCTGTCTTCAATATCATCAATGTTCCCTACAACCTTCATCAGAATATGAAGCAGGTCGTCCACAAGTGTATCGATTATCTTATGGAGTAGATATCCTGAAGACTTGCCCATTATTGCCTGGCGAACCTTTCCATCATGCTGGCATATATTGAACAACTCCTCAAGTGCCTTGAGATCGCCTTGGTGGATCGTGACTAGGTAATCTGAGCCCATAAAGATTGCAAGCTGACTAAATAAGAAGCCCTTTTCTTTATCCGGGGTGGGAAAGTGCAGAATAGCAAAGATATGATTTTCATATCTGTCGATCTTAGGGATCTGAATCTTTGAGAGGCAATCGTCAAGATTGAGCCTATGGAAAGGGTATTTCTGTCCAAGAGCATTAATGTCGGCAAAAGTTGGCTTTTGAATGTTTATCCACAATACTCCGTTACTGCTGATGGTCTCAAACTGCCTTTTCGCCTCTGACACAGTCATGCCCCTTCTTGCTTATTTCGTTACAGAAGCTGCAGTTATAAAAAAGTGTGTCAGGTCAAAAACGTGTCTTTAGTTGTTGGTAGTCGATTGTTTTGGAGCTTGTTGCTGTGTGCCACGTTGCATTGCTGATATGGTCAAGCCTTGACCTGTAGTATGGTGACAGCGAATATCCTACTAAAACGGATAAGGCACCAACTGGGTCCTTTACCGCGTTCTTTGCCGCGTGAGCAATCATTACTCGCACAGGCAAACTGATGCCAAATGAAGAGACATACTCTTTAATTTGGTTATGTCCATTCACAGCCCTCATCACCTGCGAGGTTATATCTTCCATGGTATTAGCAGGTCTGAAGTATACAATTGCATTGTCGTTATAGACTACACGATGTCCCAATTCTAAAGTCTTGCACTGAATGTAAAGATCAATTGCAATAATGTTTGTTGGAATCTCAATATTTTTGGCTAGGCGTGAGTCAATGGCAAGCGCCCTGCCCATGACGGTATACTGCGACAGCCCAGACAGCCTCACCGATCTCAGCCATTTTGAGATGAAGGCTGATGCCTTACCTGCGATTCCTTCTGATTGTACTGGTTGAGGGTTGGAGGCACATAGTCCAACATTTCCCTGTATGGATGATACAAGCTGATTTGTGCAAAAGGGATGCGGGATCGTATCGGCATCGTAAAGGACTATAATGTCACCAGCGGCTTCTTGAAATATTTGATTCCATGCTGCAGCAGCACCTCTTCTTCCATTGTGATGAAAAAGCCTAATGTTAAGCGATGAGTGCTGAGCAAAATCGCGCACGAGATCTGGTGTTTGGTCAGAAGAGTCATCTGAAATAATGACCTCAAAAATCCGTGCATCTTGTGCTTCTAGTGACAGTAGTAGGTTTGTAATATTTTGTCCCTCATTGTAACTAGGGATGCCGATTGTTACTCTCTGCACACCGGTTTCTGCTTTGAATCTCATTTGAATTTTGTGATCGATTCTTCGGGTTATTGTGAAAATATATATTCACATGTTACACGCAAAGCATTGATCCCGTTTGCAGCAGCAAACCCCCTGCAATAAGGAGGAAACTTACAGTAGGATATTTGCTGCCGCTGGTTTATACAAAAGCCATCTTGTATTTCCTTTATTCGTTTCTGATAATCCGATCACGATACAATCAATGCCCGGTATGGCCGTGACACCACTTCGACGAATTACACAAACCATTCAGGCTATTGCTGACACTGGTATTTCTTCGGTGATCGTCTTTGGCGTACCAAAAAGCAGAGACCAAATTGGCTCGTCTGCTTTTGAAAAAAAGGGCATCGTGCAAGAGGCAGTAAGAGAAATCAAATCTGCATTTGGCAAAGCTATGACTATCGCAACCGACGTTTGCATATGCCAGTACAACCTGTCAGGTCAATGTGGCATACTCGTTGACGGTGGTGGCACAGTAGATAATGACGCTACGTTAAAGGTGCTGGCAAGGATAGCGGCAAGCCATGCAGAGGCAGGCGCAGATGTAGTTGCACCATCTGCCATGATGGATGGACAAGTATATACTATCAAAAGGGAGCTTGATAAACGAGGGCTTAGGGCATCACTTCTTTCGTTTTCTGTAAAGCATGCTTCATCTCTTTATGCTCCTTTTCGATCAGTAGCATATGGAAAACAAACCAGACCCCCAGACAAGTCATCCTATCAAGCATCCTATGCCAACTCCAGAGCCGCGTTGCTAGAAGTACAAACCGACATCAACGAAGGGGCTGATATGGTTATGATAAAACCCGCTCTTATGTACCTTGATCTTGTAAGGATGGTAAAAAACACACTCAATTGCCCATTGGCAGTCCAAAATGTCAGCGGCGAGTATGCAATGATAAAGGCAGCTGCAATGAAAGGCTGGATCGATGAGGAACATTGGAAGGTTCAGTCTATTGCCTCGATAAAGAGGGCCGGAGCTGATAAGATCATCTCTTATTTCGCACTAGACGTTGTCAAATATCTATGACGCCACAATTATATAGCATTCTTGCAGCAAACGAAAGTGTCCCGCGGTAGCTCAGCCTGGTAGAGCTTTCGGCTGTAGATGTCGGCTTCTCAGTAGCTGACCTCGTGATGCAGCCTATCGGGCGTACAATATTGCAGTAACCGAAGAGTCGCAGGCTCAAACAAATTGGTGAAAATCCATTTGGAGTAAATCCTGCCCGCGGGATACATATTCTGACAGGCTCCCAGACATAATTTCTTATGTCTGAACGTGTAACCACCGTCCTACATGTCCAACATTGAAACTATCAATCCTAGTACCGGCAAGGTACTTGCATCCTATGAGAATTCCAGCCCCGAGGAAGTTAGCAGAAAGGTTAAGGCCGCAAGAGAAGCATTTGCCAAATGGAAAAAATTGGAGATCGCAGAGCGCGCGGAATATATGCGCAGGCTTGGCCGGGTGATGAGGAAGAACCGGGAAGAATATGCAAAGCTGGTCACAGAAGAGATGGGCAAACCTATTAGGCAGTCTTTAGCAGAGATCGAAAAATGCGCATGGGTTTGCGATTATTACGCTGAGCATGCAGAAGTATTCCTGCGTGATGAAATAATACCCACTGAATTTCGTAAGAGCTTTGTCTCATTTGAGCCTCTTGGTGTTGTGGCATGCATTATGCCGTGGAACTTTCCTTTCTGGCAAGTCATGAGGTTTGCTGTACCAGCTCTGACGGCTGGCAACGTAGGCGTGTTGAAGCACTCAAGCGTCTGCCTAGGGAGCGCAATAAGCCTAGAGCAAGCATTCAAGGATGCAGGTTTTCCTGAAAATGTATTCCAAGCAGTAATAGGAGATTATCGGGCGGGGGAGGCACTCGTCCAAGCAAACATCGATGCCGTTTCTGTCACGGGAAGCGTCAGCACTGGCAAGCGAGTAGCTGAACTGGCTTCTGAGGATCTGAAAAAGTTTGTGCTCGAACTTGGCGGCAGCGATCCATTCGTAGTACTAGAGGATGCCGACCTTAATCAGACCGCTTATATGGCGACCCAATCGAGGCTGCTGAATACGGGCCAAAGTTGTATAGCCGCCAAGCGCTTTATTGTAGTAAAGGAGGTCGCAGAGAAATTTACCAATCTGTTTGTGGAAAATACACAAGCTGAGGTCATTGGAAATCCTCTCGATTCTAAGACTACGGTTGGACCGCTTGTTAGGGACAGCCAGAGGCAGGCCCTTGCCAAGCAGGTCGACGACGCAAAAAACAGGGGCGCCAAAGTACTTATCGGCGGCAGACCTCTCAACCGAGAAGGATTCTTTTATGAACCTACGATAATCTCAAATGTAAACCATGGCATGGAAGTAGTAAGGGAAGAAGTCTTCGGTCCAGCCGCCCCAATAATAGTTGTTAACAACGAAGAGGAAGCAATAAGGGAAGCCAATAATTCAGAATTTGGCCTTGGCGCGAGCATATGGACAAACAACATCGAGCGAGGAATACGCCTCGCGCGTCAGGTTGAGAGTGGTATAGTCTCAGTCAATGAAATGGTCAAATCGGACCCACGGCTACCATTTGGGGGCATTAAAAAGTCCGGTATTGGGAGGGAGCTGTCTGAGTTTGGGATACGGGAATTTGTCAATATTAAGTCTATAGTTGTTAAAGATATTACCAGCAAACTGCTGGTAGAATAGAAGATGTGCAGGGGCCCTTTCGGCTAAGCGCCTGGCTTTAGGCGCTTGGCCATTGACAGCCTTGCATTGATGACACTAATCTGCTCCTCGAGAAGTTTCTTGTAGCCTACAAGTAACTTTTCCTGTTCATCATAGGATTCTTTGCGGATCTCCGTCATGGTATCCTCAAAAACCGTGATAAGTTTTTCAACATCCTCTCCCAAGTTCTGGATATCCCGCGAATCTGTTTTTGCACTGATGTCTACAGACTGAGCTTTAATCTCCCGAGCTTTCTCTTCTGTTACCTCCTTTGTCTTTCTGCCAAATGAAGACAAAAGCTCCTTGAGCGATTTTCCAGCCTCCTTGGCCTTTGTAGAGACTGATTCTTCCTCTGCAGATGTAGGAGCCTGGACCTCATAGGTCTCAACGTCTCCCGCTGGAGCTGGAGTTATGGCTGTTGTTTCGTCAGTAGCTGCAGTATCATCAGCTGGTTCTGAAGTCGTCCTACTCACAGTCTCTTCGTAGGTGTTGGTTTTTTCCTCGCTTGCCACGATAGCCTTAGGCTCTTAAACTTTATAAGAAGTTCAAAAAGTGCCATAAGATTGTAAAGGATGCAAGCATGTCCCGATAGCCAAGCTACAGCAATTGAGAGAGCAAGAATGCGAAGAACCGAAGCTATGCTTGACGTACTAATGCCTTGAAGAGGAGCCTGATCGTAAAAGCTATACTCCATCAAAATATCACAAACCGCAAAGGCCTAAGGTGTTGAGCCGATTAGGCAATATTGCATGCGCTATAGCCGTTGCCATCTACGGATTAATTACCGCCCTTCCAATTATCTTACCTGCCTTGAGCTCTTCTAGTGCGTTGTTTGCCTGATCAAGTGAAAATTTTCTGGACACCAGTGATTGGATCTTGTTCATTCTTGCCAAAGCCACCAGTTCAACTAGATCAGCAAATTTGCCGGTGTAAGCTCCTGTCAACGTAAATGCACGTAGCGGGATAAGTGGAAGATTCAGGTCTAATGAGCCTCCAAACAATCCTACCATCACTAGCCGACCTCTCTTCCTTAACATGTTAAGCGAGTTTGGCGCAGTCTTCCCATTATTTACAAAGTCAATGACTGCCTCTGCACCAAGGCTGTTGGTTATGTCCTTAACACCCTTGACGGGATCTCCAGCTGCTGAATTTATAATCTCGTCTGCTCCTAATCTTTTTGCCTCTGACAATTTCTTCTCATCGATATCGACTATAGCAATCCGTGCATTAGTTATTGCCTTTGTAAGCTGTACAGCCATCAGCCCTAGACCTCCTGCTCCGACTATGGCAACTGTTTCACCTGGATGCGCCTCTGCCCTCTTTACAGCCGTATACGCTGTGAGGCCAGAGCATGCAAGCGACGCAGAGGAGTTTGGATCGAGTCCTTGCAATCTAATAAGATATTTGTGACTTGGGACAAGAACCATTTCTGAGTATCCGCCGTCTTGATATATTCCAAGACTCTTTGGCGTATCACACAGATTTTCTTCATTGACACGACAAGCAGGGCAAGTGCCCTCACCGATCCAAGGATAGACTAACACCTTATCTCCTTTGGAAAAGGAGGTGACTGACTCGCCCAACTCTTCGATCGTACCAGCAATCTCATGCCCCGGAGTCACCGGAAACTTTACTCCGCGGTCTTCTACCTTCATAAACACGCCTTGCGGGCCAGCATAACCGCCTTCCCATAGGTGTAGATCACTATGACATACTCCTGCACTTTCAACCTTTACAAGGACCTGATCACTCTTTGGCTTTGGGATATTCATATCTCTGACTTCAAGTGGCTCCTTTGTCTTTATTATCCGTGCAGCCTTCATACTGTGAGATACTAAAGATCGTTATTAATAGTTAGCAAAAAAACTTTAGTCGAGATTTTGACCAATAACTTGTCTAATAGCCACTAAACAATAACATTAGCATTCTCCAATAGCCGCCCAGCATCAAAAAATCCATCTGGTTTCATATTCTACACAGCGCGATTATTGCCACAACCATTTATCCAGCTAAGAGTGCGCCCGGACACTGACCAAGCAAAAGACTATCCAACACCAAGGATATTTTCCTTTGATAACACCTTATCAAGCTGCTCCTTTGACATTAGTCCTTTGCTCAGAACCAAGTCTCTGATGCTCCTATTGGTCTTAAGCGACTCTTTGTATATTTCGGCTGCCTTAAGGTAGCCAATAAACGGATTAAGCAGCGTGACCAACACTGGGCTTTTCTCAATGTTTGATTCCAATCTGTCCTTGTTTGCTTCGATCCCATCCACCAAGTTGGCAGCAAATATTGGTAAAAAATTCTTTAGCATGTCGGTCGAATCAAGTATACATTTTAGCATACCTGGTAACATAACGTTCAGCTCGAATTGACCGGCCTGCGCCGCCATTGCAACTGAAACATCATTTCCTACTATGTTAAAGCATATCATGTTGAGACATTCTGCAAGTGAAGGGTTAACTTTTCCCGGCATTATTGACGAGCCGGCATGTACTGCTGGAATCAAAATTTCGGAAAAGCCAGTAGTTGGCCCAGAAGCCATGAGTCTAATATCGTTTGCCATCTTGTTCAAATCCAGCGCAAGATTACGCAATGCCGAAGAACAATTTGCAACATCATACTTGCTTTGGAGGGGGTAAAATGTATTCTCGTATGGCTTCAAGTCTAGCCCTGAAATTCTTGATAGATGTTGAATTGCAAGCTCTCTATAGCCTTTTGGACTATTGGCACCAGTCCCTACTGCGGTCCCCCCAAGTCCAACATAGTGTAGGCCATCTATTGCCTGGACAAGCCCTATTCTTGCACGCTTGAGCGAATAGCTATACTGCTCAAACTCAGCACCGAGCGTAACAGGAATAGCATCCATTAAGTGAGTCCTGCCAATCTTCATAAGACCAGCAAATTCCTTGGCCTTACTTTGCAAGGAAGCAATCAATTTATCAAGGGATGCAATCGTTTCCGTTATGTTCAATAAAATGGCAACATGCATCGCCGTTGGAAAGGTGTCGTTGCTTGATTGCGACATGTTAACATGATCGTTTGGGCTAAGCATCTCGTATTGCCCTTTTTTCTTACCAAGGATCTCTAGCCCTCTATTTGCTATGACCTCATTGGCATTCATATTAAATGCTGTGCCAGCGCCAGAGTTGATTGCATCTACAACAAATTCCCGGTGGAGCTTGCCCGCAAGTATTTCGTCACATGCCAGCACTATCGCTTCTGCCATATTGTTCTCAAGGGCTCCGAGCTCCATATTTGCTAGTGCAGCCGAGCGCTTGATCATCGCATAAGATCTTATTAGATTGATATGCGCATTCTGCCCAGTTACCTTATAGTGGTTAATTGCGCGGGCTGTGAAAGGACCGTAGTAAGCGTCAGTCGGGACTTTGACTTCGCCAAGAGAATCCTTGTCAATCCTGAATAATATTCCCAAATACGAATTACTAAAGAGTCGGCTATAATAAATTAACCGACCAAAATCTTTCATAGTATTACTAATCTTGCCCGTGCAAGGTGCTCAATATTGAGCGCCTCAGACAGCGCTAGGCTCGTACCATGTAGCGTAATGGGGTTTTTACTCGCCAGATTTGTACTTTCTATGGATACTGGAGGGTAATACCTCGCCAGTTTTGCAAACTCTATTTTGCCATAGCAGTTATTTTCAAGACATCTCTTTTTGTCCTGCTCCTGGAGCTCATCTCTTGAAATGAACCTATCAATTATGCCTGACCCAATGAATACTGATCTTCTTACAAATAGTAACTTTGTGTTCTGCAGCCAGTCACGTTTTATATTTACATAGACTGTGCGCTGGCCGTACAACTGCTTTTCAACATACCTCTCATGTACCTTCAAGATGTAGCTTATAGCGTCGCTGTCTGTTTTCATCAGACTCTTACCTTGAGTATTACTATAAAGATCGAGTTTAAGAGTTCTCAGGTATCCTCATCAGTAAGAACAAAAAGAAGAGCTCGTAGACCAAGAACTTTATCATACTTTAACCATACTTAGTGTATATTTGAAAAACTCAGTGAAACCTTAAACAATTGATGCTTCGACAACTAAAATACAAATAGAAAATAAAAAGCCAAAAGCGTCATACTAGATTTCATGTCTTTTATGAATTAGATGATGACGATGATAGTTTAAAAGATAAGTCAAGTTTGGATATTTGTGCCATATCTATAAAACACCTATGCAATAC
>JALZFS010000068.1 GCA_030861405.1 Thermoproteota archaeon
AAGAGCTCTTCTATCTCTCTTGCTGCTTTTCGGTGTGGCAATCATTTTGACAAAGTCTATATCTGTGCCTTGCCAATCGTTATATTCTGCAAAGTGACCATTGCAAAACACTAACGTAGTTTCTTCCTCATCCCACTGCATCATACACCCACAAGGCAGGTTCTTGTATCCCAATTTGCATTGGGAGTGTCGACTATTTAATTTAACAGTTGTATCCTGATCTTCTAGCACAAGTCCCGGAAACAGCAGAATTAGTTAGTTAGCTAGCAAGTCATCTATTACAATGTGATTATAATAAGGCGGAAAATAAGCATAAAAGAAATATACACGAAAACCCTTAGGCCAGCAATCGCCTAAACAGATAATGGAGTAGAAGAAGAACAAGAAATAGCCTGAGAACATTCTAGGAACAACTTGATCAAAACCCTTCTTTAGAAGGACACCAGCATCATGTCGATGACGAAAAGGTAGCGCAAATTTGCTATGAGCAAGCATATATGGGGATCTCTTCAACACAGAGCCAACAGAGAAATTGGTAGAGGGAGAAGAAGAGAACAAGGACCAAGAGGAGCAGCAATTGATAAAGAATAATAAGCAAGTGCACAAGCAATCGCGCCAGTTGGAAGATACTAACAATAAGAATTTAATCGCTCAGCCACCTTTGAACCTTCTTTTTAACCCATCGGTTTTGGTGAGAAAGGATGATGTCTGGAGTATAAATATTGCAATGTTGCTAGAAACACTCCTAAAGTTAATCAACTCCACGGGCAATAAAGATCTCCACATTTGCGGTTTAGCAGCAGTCTCTTCTTCTATGATTTATAGATTAAAAGTGGAAACCATTTTTATACTTGAAAAAATAGCAATGCAGAAAAAAAAGTTAGACGATCCGAACAACTCCGAACTGCAGCAGGGAGCTCCTATACCACAGCTGGGCGCAGTAGAACTGCCGTTTAGAATTGAGCCAACATATCCTGTATCAATTGAAGAGCTCCTCCATGTGCTCGAGAATATGATTATGGAGCTTGCAAGCCCTCGTTCAAAAAGAAAGAAACAAGAAATGGAGCTTGAACCAGTCGAAACTTTTGATTTTGATCAGTATCTTGTCAAGTTTGAGAAGATAATTCAAGACTATGAGGACATGATCTTTGATATAGTATCTGCAGACGGCGTCCTAATGTTCAAGACACTGGTTCAAAAAATGGGGCCGCTTGAAATGGCAAGATGCTTTATAGCCATGCTTCACCTCGCGATGAAGCGCAAGGTTATACTGGAGCAGCATCAAGATGACCAAGATGTTAATGATGACGCTGGTGATAACGACATTAAGATAGTCCTCTTGCAGGGTTAACTGCTAATATTATTATTGTTACGATGAGTGCCATCTAAGCCATAACAATATTAGTAGTTAAACAGTAGCAATAAAGTAATAAATCAATTCGTTTAAGACCATAGCTACACTTTGCACGAATCGCTTCCAGAACATGAAATTGCCGCTAGAATAGAAGCAGCTCTATATTCTGCAGGGAGACCCCTGTCACTTGAAGATTTGATAAGAGCTTCAGGTACCAACTCGAAGGAGAAGACACAGAAAGTTGTAAACGACCTGGCAAGGAGAACTAACTCAACCTTTAAGGCAATCGAGATAGCCCAGCTTGAAGACCAGAGGTACGTATTCCAACTAAGGCCACAGTATACACCTCTAGTACGTAAGTTCGCGCAGCATCCTCTAATTCCATCGGCCGCGCTCAAGACGCTATCCTACATTGCATACGAGCAGCCGGTGACCTCAAAGAGACTAGTGCAAATAAGAGGTAGTCAAGTATATTCTCACATCAAGATGTTGGAACAGCTGCAGTTTGTAGAACATGAAAACGTTGGACGGCTCAAAGTGTACCAAACGACAAGTAAGTTCCAGAGCTACTTTGGCATAACTGATCTTAATACCATAAAAAGTAAACTGTCTGGCGCCGCCACAACAACAACAACGGCATCAATATTAAGAAATAGGCGCAAGCCATCGGATTCTTTGCCTCAGCCACCGAACTCAGTACGACCCAGCTTGTCACATGTACCAGCAACCGAGGCAGCAACTGTAACTCCACCATCCAGCCAAGACCATCCTTGATCCACTGAAAAGACTTAATTAGAGTACAATTTAACTAGCGGGTATACTGGTATGCGAAAATCGGTTGAGAACCTTGTCGGACGGAAGTTAACTGGTGGACGAAAAGTTTCCAGGAGAGGAAGACGCAAGTATGAAATTGATAGGTATCCAAATGAAGCTGTAGCCGGCCCGAACCAGATCGTTGTACGAAGGACACGGGGAAGCAATATTAAAAGTGCGTTCAAGACGGTGGAATTTGCCAACATAATTGATCGAGAGACTAACACGGTCACTAAATCTAAGATCCTTAGCGTGAAGAAGAACCCTGCAAACAAGGATTATGAGAGAAGAGGCGTAGTCAGCAAGGGTGCTAATATAGAAACGGAAATCGGCACAGCGGTAGTTGTCTCACGCCCAGGACAAAATGGCGTGGTCAATGCGATCTTGGTCAAAGGTGCAGCAACAAAGGCCTCCTGATTCGACCGATACTGAACTATCGCAACTATAGTAACGGTTAAGAGTAAACAAGATTCTTTTCTCTCTCAATATATGCATGTTTCATGGAACGGCCCGGATCCTAACGACAGATCTGTCTGTCCCTATTCAGTCGCATTTCAATGCAAACCTGCTCCTGCAGAATCGCTTAATTCCCTTGAGTCGGGGAGACTCTTGCTGCACGTTGATCTGGGAAGTGGTGTAAAGTCAGTTGATGGCCAGCTTGTTAATAACGCAAAAAAAGAAAACCTGAATAAGCTATCACACGAGGAGAGTGGTAGTAGAAGCAAAATAAAGAGCCAGGTTTTGCTCTCAGCAACGTTCGCTCCAGACACAGAACATCCCAACAGATGGTTCGGTGAGCTAAGTATTCCAGCCAGCTGGATGGAAGGCCGAACCAGGACACATGAAAGAACAGGGTCAGCTAGTCCCAAGAGCAGCGGCACTAATCTATATACGCTAGTAATAACGTATACGCTTGACAATGGTAATATTTGCACTGCCCGCTTTAGCTCGGAGGATGCATTTCACTGGCAAGCAGGTTCGAAGGAACCGGTGATATAGTAAATGGTTGCTAAATACTGTCTATGGAATATATATTATTGTTTATAAAATCGTCAACACATTTGGGAGCTGAAACGCTTGAAAGACTATGACCATGTAGTGCTATGGCTTGACTATTTTAATAAGAATCTGAAGAGGAGGCAAGGGCGCAGAGTGAATCGTGATCAAGCGATCTTTGATCCTACAGTTCATGAGTTAGCAGAGGCAGCAAGAGAAGCAGGGTTTCAGTTATCTGATGAAGAGATAAATAGCGACGCGAGGTTCCCGCGTAGATCGTTTACCAAATCGGGCTATGTAATGATTTATAAAAAAGAAGATATCAAAAAGTCCAAAATAATTGATGCAGTCGCCGATAAGCTGTCGGGCAAAAGAACTGTTCAAAAAGGTAGCAAAAAATAATATTTTTGAAAGGCAGTAATTTCAAATGATAAGGATGCCATTATTTTTCCAACGTTACGACATCGTGCTACCAGTCAATAAATACAAAGATAATATAGAACATCAAGGTGATCATTTTATGGCTCCTGGTAGCGAAGTACAATGGGCAGGAGAAGTACTCCACCTTGCAAGAAGCGGTAGGTTGATAGTGAGACTGAACGCTCCGAGTGCTGACCCCATTAAGCCTGGCGAGCTGCTAATTGACGCAGCCGGAAAGAGGATCGGCAGGGTAGTAGAGCTGTTAGGTCCTGTAAGCATGCCTTACGCATCAGTTATACCTATGACTGATAGAACAAGCCGACTTATCGGGTCTAAAGTTTTCAGGGGTGGTTTTGCAAAAATGCCCCGTAATCGGGATAAGAGATCCCGCCTCCAGTCCATTTGAGGCAAAAGTGAGCTGTAAAAGAGTGTAAGATGAATGTAAAGAAACTATAGGAGGAGGAGGAGGAGAGAAATTGAAGCAATCCCATCCCGGTTTGCAGAATCCTGAGACAGGGCTTCGCCTCTTTGTTGAAAGCACACAGAGTCCCTCAACTAGAGATATACGTACCTAGGATACAGAGGTACGTCCTGTCATAGTAGTGTAAACACTGCTTTTCTCCGTCTATCATATTATGTAGCCGCCGCTAGAGGCTCAATAGCAACAGATAGAGCGAAGAGACGAGGCACAATAGATAACAAAACTGTGAGCCAAACGTAATGCTTTTAGATTTTTATTTCCTACATCCCGTGCATGCAGTTGCAATTCGAGTATGTTAACCCATTGGTGGGCCTTGCAATGTTTATCATTGGTCTTTTTTTAATAGTCTTTGGATATTTTCAATATGGGATAACGCCTGTCATAGTTGGCCTAGTCCTTGTTGCCTATTACAGGAGGTATTTGTGGCAAGTCATGGGTACACCGCTCTAGCTATTTCCGGCGCGCATAATCCTAAGGGCGGTAGGAAGCACATCTATTCCCATAAGCAAGCCCAACCCACCCTTCTTAGCGTAGTTTTCGGTGAATCTTGCACTCCCATCCTGCTTGACCGCGTTACCGGAGATTAGCAGTGGTATAGGATCATCGCTATGTCCCTTCTTTGAGCAGGGAGTGGAGTGATCGCCAGAAACTATAAGCGCGGAGTCTATCTTCAATTCGTCCCTGAGTATACCAAAGAAACGTTTGTCGATGTCCTCAATGTTCTTCTTCTTGCCGTTTGCATCACCATCATGACCAAACTCATCAGGCCCTTTGATGTGAACATAAATTGAATTGACGGATTTGAGGCTATTTGCGGCGACTTTTGCTTTTTTCTCATAATCACTGATCTCGCCGGCTTTGAACATTTCCATTCCAAGCACCTTAGATATTCCGATCTCGACTGGCATGTCTACTATGCATCCGACGCTCATGCTATACTTTTTATTGATCGGTTCAAGATTTGGATACCTGTTGCCAGAATCACGTGCAAGGATGCAGTTCATAGGCTGCTTGCCAGCAGATATTCTTGCCTTATTGACAGGGTGGTGGCGTAGCAGTTTGATAGCCTGAACAGTAAATTCATTTAGCAACCTTGCTGCAACTCTTGCGGGCTCGGAGTCTTGCTGCGGTTTAGATTCTTGAATATATACATCATCATCAGTAGTTGCTTTGGCGATTCCCATTCCGTCTATCTTGTCATAAGCTGGATCCGTATTGCTGATTTTGTCTGATAACTTCATTTTAGCGTGTCTGAACCTTATGACTACGCGATGTGCAATGGTCGGCTGCAAGCTTACAAAAGCATCCTTGTCGCTGAACTTAATGTCATTACGCAACGTCTCACATACAGAGCTAGCCTCCTCAGGGCTAATGGTTCTGCCTGCGCGTCTATCTAATACTTTCAAATTTTCATCGACCGTTGCAAAGTTGCCCCGCAATGCAAGGTCACCGTCACGAAAATCAATGTTACATCCAATTGATTCAATAACGCCGCGCCCCACATAGCTACCATCCCCGAAACTGTAGCCCAACATATTAAACACCGCAATATCAGACTGTGGCGCGATTCCCTTGCCTACGCTTATGACTCTCCCCATTGCTCCATTCCTTGCTAGAGCATCAAGGTTAGGAGTATATGCTGCGTCAAGGGGTGTCAAATCATTTAGCGATGGGTGGGGCAGATCGCCAACGCCGTCAAGCAAAACGTAAATTAGCTTGACATCTTTCATGACGACCGAAGAGGCGGTGATCAATTTATTTTTTTGTCTTAGAGACTTTGGCGCCCCAAGCAGCCACGCAATCAATTATTGAGACGGATCAAGCCGTTCTTTTGCGTCTGTCTTTGTAGTATGCAAAGTATTTTCTCAGCTCCCTGATGTATCTTTCAATAACTTTAAACAACTCATCGTCCTCTTCGGCAGACAGCTGACGCCTATATCTTTCAAGAACTATTCCCTCAGCCAAGCCTTTATAATACCCTACTCGATGGCCATAAAGAAAGTCAGATGGATGTTGGCATTTCCACACGTGCTTTAGTCTCGGCACGCGCTTTTTTGGGACCTTTGGTGCAACCAAGTCGCTCTCAATAACAGCTTTGATAATGTTTGCAATATCACCATCTAACGTCATATTTACGCATACATAGACAACATGATACTTATGGTAATAGCATCCAAAGTGTTTGTATCTATATATTTTAATACAAACCATGTGGTATCGTGATAGCATTGGAACAGTGTACTTTCTGTCAGCGAACAGTAATAGACGAGAGCGGACACAAAACTGAAAATTTTGGCATCCGAAAGGATCGCAGGCACATTTGTGCACGATGTATGAAGGCTTTTGAGTTCTCGTTGGGAAGTTAAGAGTTGCAGAACCTTTAATTAAAAGCACCTAGAGCCTTTTGTTGGCTGAAGGGTTTGGGGGATTTACGTAAAGATTACGTTCTTGATAAATTTGTGATCTTGCCTGAAGCTAGCAAGGTTACAGCAGATTCTGTTGACAATTATGACAATAGCAACTCTAGCACCGAGAGCAATTGTCCATATTGCCCAGGAAATGAATCAATGACAGAGCCGGCGCTGCTTGCGCTGGTTGTCAAAGATGGCATGCTGCAGCGGCTTTCAGATAGTGAAGACAACACGATAGAAGACTGGTCAGTCAGAGTATTTCAGAGCAGAAAACCAGTGGTTGCTACTGGAGCTGCCGCCGCGACTTACAGTGACAAACCGTTGTACAGCGAGCCGGCTTATGGATACCATCAGATAGTAGTTGCGTCGCCAAACCACAAAGAGAGACTCTCAGAGATTTCTGTAGAACAATGGGGAAATGTGCTTGTTGTGATCCAAGATCGCGTAAGATGGCTATATACTCAAAAGAGCGTGACGTATGTTTCCATTTATGTCAACAATGGGACGGGTGCAGGCGCGCAGGTACCGCATCCTCATCTAAACATAGTTACTTTTTCCACCATACCGCCCATTATCGAGACCGAAGCAGAGGGATCAAATAAGTTCATGAATGAGAACGGGAGCTGCCCCGCTTGCAGCATAATTGGGGTTGAATCAAGTGGGCCTAGGCAGATTCTTGCGACGGACAGCTTCATTGCTTTTTGTCCGTGGGCTCCTACTTACCCATTTGAATTCTGGATCTATCCCAAAAGACACATTACATCATTTTCGAAAATAACACAGAAGGAAATAAACGACCTTGCACTGATTCTCCGAGCCACGCTTGGCGGCATGTCAAAGGCCCTCAAAGATGTCCCGTTCAACCTTGCTTTTCACCTTTCACCAGAGAAGAAGAACAGTCGTCTAATCCACTGGCACATTGAAGTATACCCCCAAACGAATACATGGTCAGGGCTAGAGAGAGGATTCGGTGTCTTCATAAACAATGTACGACCTGAAAAGTCAGCAGAGATACTAGGTTCAGCCTGCAGAAAAGAGCTCGCTGGGCTTGTAGGAATCGTCTGAGCATATGGTTTTAGCATCAGCCATTGATAAGAGCGATGTGGATTTGAAGGGTTAGATTAACAACAAGAATAATATATACCGAAAAAAGCGGTATTGGATATAAAAATTATACAAGTGGAGAAAGTCGAGTTATCATTGCTTCTGCGTATCCGAGCATCTTGATTTCTGCGGATAGCAAAGAAGTTTATATGACATGTGGTATTCCAGCTTACTTATCTTCCTGTTCTGGTCTTGATGCCACCATAAAATGGATGCAAGCAGTTGCTTTTTGTATAGAGCATCAATCACTATTATTGCTGATAACCATATGCATGCCGCGGAGGGCATTGTCCATATTGATGCTTGTCGGCTACCATATACGCAGCTATCGGATACTACCGGATCCAGCAATAGAGACCCAAATGCTGAGTGCAACTTCAAAGCCAAACCACATGATTTAATTATCAAAATGCAGGATAGAGCCTTGTAGCAATAATGAAGCTTAAACTAGAAGATTGGAGTTCACTTGGATCTCTTGCCCTCTCTGTAATGTTTGTTGCGCTTTTGCTTTCATTTTACACGTTTCTAATTGGTCCTCAAGGTAGCGGTCCTCAACAAGTCGTAGAGCCAGGAAGCCTGCTCTTACAGCTTATCTTTATTTCAGTCGCCCCGTCGCTAGTGCTTGCCGGTGTTGCATTTGTCTTGTCCAAGACCTATGGTTCTGCTGTTGGAGGTGGAGCTCTGATAGCGTCCGGCCTGATACTAATTGTAGGAATGGCAATCGGAGTAACAATGATCCCTAGGATTCAGGCTCAATACATTGTGGGAGGGGCAGGTGCTGCACCTTATATCTTTATGCCTGCCGGCGTAGGTGTGGTTGCAGTAGGTGGCTACATGCTTGCAATCTCGCAGACAAGAACAAGAAGTAGAAGGGCACATGTCACCAGCAGGGATATGGATGATCTTCGTTGAAAGAAAGTACTGCTACTAGCTTCCGCGAAGTCGATGTTTCAAAGCATCCACAACCTATCAAGATAGCCGACAGCCTCCAATCCGTCTTTGACAAGGCACGGGGCGACAAAAGTCCAGTTCTCGCGATAGTAACTGGCACCAAGCCCGATTTTTACAAGCAGGCGCCGCTCGTGCTCGAGGCAGCAAAGGAAGATCTCCCTGTCTTTGTAGTAGACACAGGACAACATTTTGATGAAGTGCTAGGATTTGGCATTAAAGAGTTCAATTTGCAGACTTTTATTGGCTGCAATCTCCAAATACGAGGGGATCTAATGGAGAAGGCAAGCGAGCTGATAATTAAGTTTGGATCTTTTGGCAGGTACTGCAGGAATCACTTTTCCAATGGGTCTCTGCTTCTACCTTTGGTACATGGCGATACGCTGGTGGCAGGCATTGCAGCGCTTGCATGGGTGTTTGGTCTAGGACAAAAAGTCGGGCAGAATGAGGCTGGCCTGCGTTCCATGAGCCCGGAGGCAATAAAGGACATAAGGGTAGCAAATAATCCAACAAGATCGGACATAGAAAAATTCGTAAACAGTCAGTTTGACGGGAAATGGTTTCTCGCAAGAGAAGAACCATTTCCAGAGCAGATCGATACATGGATATGTTCCGCGGGTACGCAATTCTTCTTTGCGCCAACTAAGCTCAACCAAAAAAACCTAGTAAGGGAAGGGTATCCGGAGGATTTTATCCATATCGTCGGGAACTCGGTTGTAGATGCGATCCATATCAAGAGAAAGGAAAGACCTCCACAGAGTATTTTTGACTTCTACCCTCAGCTAGAAAAAGACCAGTGGATAAGGATGGACATCCACAGACGGGAAAACCTGACGCATAAGCGCTTTATGTCAATCGTTGGAGGGCTCGTCGAGCTTATTAAGACCACTAACAAGAAAGTTGTCCTTGTCATGCTTAATGCCACCAAGGCTGCGCTCAAGCAATATGGTCTTGAATTCAAATTGCAGACGTTAGCAGAACAATATCCTGACAGATTAGTGATTACGCCCGTTTGGAAGGAATATGCCCATGTCATAGAGTTTCTTGATAGTGGACGCTGCTGGGCAGAAATGACAGACTCTGGCTCCATGCAGGAGGAGTTACTATACTTTCCCAAAGTAACTTCGCTGACTGTCAGATTGAATACCGACAGGCCAGAAACAATATTTTATGCCAAGAGCAACATCCTTGTGCCTCCATTGAATGCCAGTTGGATAGTATCAATGGTCAATGAAACATACAACAGCGAAGAGGGTTTGGGTCTAAAGTTGCGATGTAAAAAGCAGATCTATGGCAGGCCAGGCCATGTATCAAAGAGCATCATCAGAATAATCAAAAAAGAATTTGAAAATGGCGATGTCAGCTTTTATCCTTGGCTCCACCAGAGACTGGGCCTCTGGAAAGAGAGGCAACAATTTAATTATATGTAGGCGGCGGCTACAGGGCAAATTTGCCTTCGCGGACGCCGTGCGTCTTCCTATCTATCGTAGTAATCTCAAAGACATCCTTTATCATTTGTTCATAGGCTTTGCTCATAACGAGATTGCGCCGCTCCATCATTTTCTTTTGGGTTTGTATAACTGAATCAAGCTCCAGAGCAACGTTCCTTGCCCCGATACTTTCTCCATAAATCGTAAAGCTAGGGATATCCTGCGCGACGAGCCCATGAAGGTGGGAAGAAACACCGATCCGCTTGCCGCTGTAAATAAGTGTGCCGATAGATGTCTTGACCATGTCCGCCACAAACGATCCCATCTTATTCTGTCCAGTATCAACTTTATACTTGCCGGCGTTCATCTTGATGTTCCCATACGTCATTTTCAGATCGGAGGTGGAGGTCATAGCGCCAATGTTTACCCATTCTCCAATGTACGAATGCCCTACAAATCCAGCATGGGCTTTGTTGGTGTGATCAGAAATTATAGAGTGTTCTATCTCTCCTCCAATTCTACAGTTGTAGCCAACGTAACTTGCTTCGAGGGTGGTAAACTGCTTTACCTGGCTCATACTAGCGATATATGCTGGCCCGATTATCCTGCTGGCTGCTATATAAGCACCAGGACCTATGTATATTCCTCCATTTCTTACGTCAAGAACTGTCCCGACTTCTACTGTAGCGTCCTTGGCAAGTGCAACCTTATTGCGGCCAAGGATCCTCACTTGCTTATCCAATTGCACCTCATTGTCCATCTGGGACACCTGAGTAGAAAGTGAGCCCTCAAGAAGCCTCACGATATCCCAAGGCTCCCAGAGGATCCCCGTGGTATTTTGATCTACTAGCTTGATGGCTTTTTCTACTTTTAGTTCATTCACTTTAACGCCTTTATCTGAGGTAATGCTTTCTTGCAGATATTCAATCCCTTTGCTATCAAGCCTAGCCATGAGAAGAGTGTTACTCGGATGGGAGCTGATAACAAAAGTACGGCCCTTCTTTAGCAGGCGATCATAGTAAAATAGTGCTGCTGGGTGGACAAGCCCATTGATAAATAATGTATCGCTATCTATGGAACTTGGATTGACGTCGCAGTCAGCATGCCGTTCGGCCGTAACATGTGCAAGATATTCCCGCGTAAGTAATGTCTGCGGAGCCGGCTGGTACTCCTCAAAGAAATTCTTCGCACCAACCTTGATATCAAATGTAGCCTTTGTAAGAGAAATCGGCGCAAAATTTCGCCATCGAGAATCCTCGAATAGCGCAGTAGCCATCTAAATCTTACCTAATCTACTAACATATTGCTTATACGCATCCAAATACGATTTTTTATCGCCAATGTCTAGAAAACCATTGCTACCGATTTTGAACCCTTTGACTGTTCTTTTTTGCTCCAGAACCTTCCTTACCGCATGATCCATACCAAACGATCCAGACTTTGGTATTATTTTCAAAAATTCGGGGTCTATGACGTAACAACCAATATTTATGAGTCCACTGATCTCAGGCTTTTCCCGCCATGCCGTAACTCTGTCCTGTCCGTTGACGTCTATAAAGCCATACTTTAACCTAGTTGAATACTCTAGGAGAGCCATCGTTACAAAAGCCTTTGACTCATTATGCTGCCTTATCATTTTGTGCAGATTGAATTCATAAACTGAATCACCATAGACGCATACAAATTGATCGTCGAGCAACTTGTCGGCTGTCTTAAGCTGTCCTGCAGTAGCAAGCGGCCGCTCTGATCTTGCATACTCTATTTGCACTCCAAATCGGGTGCCATCTTCAAAATAGTCTTCAATAGCCCGGTGAAGATAACTTACACATATAACGACGTGGCCTATATCTCCACTATTCTTTAACCAGTCGATTATATATTCAAGAAGAGGCTTATTGCCAAGTGGGAGCATTGGCTTTGGAATAAAGAATGTGTAAGGCTGAAGCCTCGTGCCTAGCCCGCCTGCTAGAATTACCGCTTTCATGCTGGTTGTCTCTTTTTTCACTTTCTGCCATATATAAGATAAATTGAACTATGGGCGATCAATAGGTCTTCAATATGCTTTTGATTTTGTCTAAAACTTCATGAGGATGTCTTCCAAAAATGATTATCATTGGCTCCTTTCCAACATCACCACGATGGTAGATTACCTCGGTCTTTGGGTTCTTCGACAGGGCAGCAGTAATCCCCCATGGTACACTTGATCCCTCCTTTCGCTTGATCCTTTTGGGCTCACTTTTCCTGTCATAGCTTTCAATTGAAAAGAATCTTTTGCATACCTGGATAAGTCTCCTGTCACATTTAATATTAATTGCCGATCGGAAGGTGGGGTTAACAGTCATGTATGCAAGTACTGCCAATGCAACATGGCTAGAGGCACCAAACTGGACGTATGAGGCAGGTGAGACCGTATTGTCGATCTTGATTATTCTCCCTCGCACCGCTGCGACATCCGATATATCCTGTGCATTGAACAGTGCATAGACAAAATTCGTTTGCGTCTCAGGTATCAGCCTGTAAAAGCCATCAAGCATCTTGATTTCGTCTACAGCCTGCTGTAATTGGGTCACTGTGACGTAGCGATCAGCATCACGACATACTAACGAAAATGGATTTATGACGGGCAGGCCCTTCCCAACTGTTATTGCGTTTCTCATGCCCCTATGGACATATTCATTCGCCATCCTGCATGCCTCCGTAAGGACTAAGCCATGTGCAAGATATGCAGTAACAGCTGATGAAAAGTTGCAGCCGGCTCCATGACTTTCCTCTACCTTTAATCTAGGATTGGTGAATTTCATTAAGTTGCATCTACTGTCAAGCATTAGGTCCGTGACATATGCAGATCCGAAGTGACCTCCCTTGACAATGACGTTTTCTGCTCCCATTTTCTGGAGCTTTTCTGCAGCCCTAATAGCATCATCCTCTGTTCTAATTGTGATGCCTGAAAGTTTTTCGGCTTCCATCCTGTTTGGGGTTATTAGATCACATAAGAGCATTAATTTTGAAATAAAGGACTTATACGCATCCTCGCGAAGCAATTTGGCGCCCGTCCCGGCAGTAACAATAGGATCAAGCACAATTGGAACCTTGGCAGTCTTGATTGAATGATAAACTGCATTTATTATTGTGTTACTGTAAACCATTCCTATTTTTATCGCATTAGGAGGAATATCCGACATGACTGTGCTTATCTGCTTCTCTACAGTAGAGGGAGAGATTTCAAATATCTCGGCTACCTGCTTCGTGTTCTGAGCTGTTATCGCAGTTATTGCAGTACATCCATAGACTTCCAGCGCAGAAAAAGTCTTGAGGTCCGCCTGTATCCCTGCGCCTCCGCTGGAATCGCTGCCTGCTATTGATAGTGCAATCTTCATATTATGATGGTAAAAGAGACATGTACTTTTGAACATTTGCAAGTTGAGGAAAATAGATGTATCCCAATTTAATAAAAAATATCAAATCTTATACCAACTCGATGCAGGATAGTTAATGAACTGCAATCTCGTCGATCAACCTATCAACCATATAGTTGCTTTTGCGCAGTAAAAGCAGATCTAGATACGTTTTCTCCGGTGGACTTGCACCAAAGAATTACCAAAATTGACCAAATCTAATTTAGAACAAGATTCTCTAATTTTTAGAGCGTAGTATGAAAGCATAAAACTCTGGAAACTCTACACCCCCTTTTTACAGGGGGGCTGGGACTTTGTTTACGTACCACTATTAGAAAAACAAGTGCTATTCTGAATGAGGCATCTCCAATTAGCTAAAACAATAATTCAATATCAAAGACAGTCTGTGCACTATTCAAAACCTCTTGTATATAGTCGAAAGACAACCAAGCCATAGACTATTATTAATGCCATCGTTTTGTAATCGATGAACTTTGGTTTTACCAAGGATACCAGAATGGGGCATCAAGCCGGTCGCGCACGACAGCAGGATGCTTGGCGGCCTAGACTATTTTATCCTGTGGTCAAGCCTAGGGGTTGGGCTACTAGTTCTTTCTGCTGGCTCCTTTCTTTCTGAAGCAAGTTTTCTTGACGCCATAGTTGCAATAGTTATGGGATCGATCATTGGCTCTATTCTACTTGCTTTGGCCGGAAAGATAGGAAGCGATCACGGGATCCCTTCCCTCATCACAATGAGGCCATCGCTTGGAATCAGAGGCTCGTACCTTCCGGCTATACTCAATATTATGCAGTTGATTGGATGGACGACATTTGAAATCATGATAATGGCACGCGCGGCGGATATGCTGACAAGCAGTATTATACCCTACTACTTTTGGACAGCAATAATTGCAGTACTCGTGGCGTTGCTTGGACTCGCGGGTCCGCTAAACGTGGTAAGGAAGTGGATCGGCAAATTTGCAGTCTGGATAGCATACGGTACATCGGCCATAATAATTGCTAACTTGATCAACTCTACAGGCATGCACTCTCTTATCTCGTCGACTGGAGAGGGCTTGTCATTCTTCTCCGCACTCGACCTCGTCATAGCAATGCCAGTGTCATGGATGCCCCTCGTAGCAGATTATAACAGATTCGCAAAAAAAAGCAAAAGCGCGCTGTTGGGAACATTCGTCGGATTTACCATGACAAACATCCTGTTCTACTTTGGTGGCGTTTTGCTTGGAACTTCTGATGTAATTTCTATTGTTGCTGCAATACAGGCCATGTTCTTTGGATTTCTAATGCTTCTTCTGATAGTAGATGAGGCAGACAATGCTTTTGCAGACATTTATTCCGCATCTATATCAACACAGGATATAATGCCAAAAATTAGCCAAAAGCACCTGGTCATAGTATATACGGTGGTCAGTGCTATACTGGCGATGGTAGTATCCATTCAGCAGTATCAGGACTTCTTGCTTTTGATAGGAGCAATATTCGTTCCTCTTTTTGGAGTCGTGCTTACGGACTATTATATTATAAAGAGAAAGAAATACACAGAGCATATGCTTTATGAGGCCCAAAGCAGCAGACTTGGGTTTGGGGCGCCTGGACTAATTGCATGGGCTATAGGCACTCTGCTAAACTATATGCTATCTCCCCTTTCGCCCATCTTTATCCCGCAGCTGCCGGCAATAGGCTCAACAATTCCAAGCCTCGCAACTGCTTCACTCATTTATCTTGCAATAACAAAGATACTAAGAAAAGAACAAGTTACAGCAGGAAGCACGCACGGAAATATGAGCAGCTAATAACCTGTCGCTGCAATCGTAACACATCAGAGAGGCATAGAAGTTTTTCTTTCTTGACTTTAACGGTTGCGGTATGTATCTCTCTGGTCTTCTTTTACTTTTATCGGCTTTGCATTAGTAGCTATACCATATGTCCTCTTTTGAGACAACATCTAGACAAGAATCCGTTATTTGGCATAAGGAGCAAGATAACAAAATCATAGATAGCAAAAACATTGTAGCGTCTCTCGTGGATAGTCGTGATATAGCAATCGTAATGTGACGATAAAAGGCTAAATTTAATACGACTGGCACAATATGCCCAAACTGCCCATTGCGGGGGAAGCTGCCATCGCGTTAGCAGAAGGAATTACGGTAATGTGTATCTAGCTGATAGTTAGAAGAACAATAACAAGAACGACCAAGAATTTCATTTATAAATAGCGATAATTGAATGTTTGCTGAAAAATATGAGATTGCTAGAATATCAAGCAAAGGAGCTTTTTAGCGAATATGGCATAAGAATACCCAGATCACATCTTGCCTATGCAATTTCTGAAGCAAGAGAGAGAGGGAAAGACCTTGGGTATCCACTTATACTAAAGTCTCAGCTTACTGTTGGTGGCAGAGGCAAGGCTGGAGCGATCATCAAGTGCAACAATGAAGAGGAGCTAATGCTCAAGTTCCAAGAACTCTTGCACAAAGAGATTAAGGGCGAATTGCCTCGGGGCATTTTACTTGAAGAGATGGTTGATATCAGAAAAGAGATTTACTTGTCATTGTTTCTCAATCGGAGCAAGCGTTGTTATTCACTGATATGTTCCAGTGAAGGAGGTGTAGATATTGAAAGCGCCGCAAACAAAGTAATGGTAGATGTTCCTCTGGATGGCCTAAGTCCTCAGGTAGGTGAGGAAACTGGTGGCGGATTAGGTCTGACAGGCAAGACTCTTGTATCCTTTATTGATTTTACTACCAAGCTCTCAAAGTTGGTAAGTGAAAAGGAGGCCGAGCTTGCGGAGATAAATCCTGTCGCAGTCCTTGAGGATGGTTCTCTCATGGCGCTTGACGCCAAAGTAATAATCGATGACAATGCAATGTTCCGACACCCCGAACTGAAGAAATACGAGCATGCCTCTGATCTTCAAAGACAGGCAGAAGTTAGCGGCTTTTCTCTTGTTGAGCTTGATGGCAGCATAGCTATTATTGGCAACGGAGCAGGGCTTGTAATGTCGACTCTTGACATGGTCTCAGATGCAGGCGGCACCGCTGGCGCATTCTTAGACTTTGGTGGAAGAGCGACCACTGAGACTATTTATGAGGCATTAAAAGTAATAAGCAAGATCAAGAATGTTGAAGCAATACTCGTGAACTTATTTGGCGGTATTGTACGGACCAACCTTGTCGCACAGGCAATCTTGGACGCATACAAGAACAACTTGATAACCGTGCCCGTGTTTGCAAGGATCTCCGGGGCCGAGTCGGAAAAAGCAAGAGAAATGCTCCAAGGGAGCAAGGCAAAGCTCTATAATACGGTAGAAGAAGCAATAGAATCCGCAGTTGAGACGGTAAACAAACAGCGGTAGGGGATCAAAATGACAGCTACTATAGAAAAGTCCTTCAATATTTTCGACTTGCTGGTTGGAACCGGTGAAGACAAATACTCCGCCCGAAAGCCTGTGGTAATACAGGGCATCACTGGCAGCTATGGATCCGCTCATACCCGACTTATGAGGGCATACGGAACAAACATAGCCGCTGGGGTGACTCCCGGGAAGGGCGGGCAGAACTTCGAGGGCGTACCCATATACAACACAATGAGTGAAGCTGTGAAGGCGACACATGCGCAAATATCCGGGATTTTCGTTCCTGCAGCCTTTTTCCTGAAAGCTGCCATAGAGGCGATTGACAGTGGCATTAAGTTGCTCGTTGCAATACCGGAGCATATTCCCATTATAGATGCAATAAAAGTCGTAGAGTATGCAAGGAAAAATGGTGCAAAGATGGTGGGGCCAAATACTCCAGGCATTATTGTGCCGGAGATAATGAAAGTAGGCATCATGCCCGCACAGCCGTTCAAGGCAGGGGCCACCGTCGTATTTTCCCGCAGTGGGACACTGATGTACGAGGTCTCGTACAACCTTACCAGCAATGGTTTCGGGCAGCGTCTATGCCTAGGTATTGGAGGAGATCCGATCAACGGTACAAACCTCATTGAAGCATTTGACCTTATCAGGGATAGACATGATGTTGATTCGGTTGTAGTTGTAGGCGAGATAGGAGGAGATGCTGAGGAAGAGCTTGCACAATACATCATACGGACAAGCTTCACAAAACCTGTTATTGCATACATTGCAGGACGAGCAGCTCCAAAGGAGAAGAGGATGGGCCACGCAGGCGCAATTGTATACGGCGATTATGGTTCTGCAGAATCAAAAGTTGCCAATTATGCAAGAGCAAATGTACCAGTTGCAAAACGTCCAGCAGAACTGCCTCAACTTTTGGCAAAGAAACTAAGAAAGTGAGAAATTTTAGTAGATTTTTGCTGTCGGCTCTATTTTCCTGTTATAGCGCCTAGAGACTGATTAGCTGCTGTCTGATTGGCAGTCGGGCCTCGTTCTATTGCAGTGTTGGGGCTCCGATCCTGTCGGTTTGTATTATAAAGTGCTGCGAAGCCCAATAAGAGGCCAAGGACAGCAAAAGTCAGCACAAAGATAACCACGGTTGACCACATGATTACATCGTGACGATGATCCATTCATAAACATTGCTTTAGTATACCGTCGTCGAAACGAGCGTCGTGATGCAACAGGTCATATTACTGTCTTTTGCTTATTGTTTTTATAGAAGCTTTCAAAGATTGGGACTAACGGGATATATTGACCAACAAATCCGGCTCCGCGGTGTAAAATCTTAGTTGATAGATTAGTGACACATATCAAAAGAAGACCTATAACGCAAAATCTAATTTTAATTGAGTATATACAGCTCAACTCAATCAGTTACTGACTAGAGGAAAGCTTGGCGTGTTAATAGATCGAGTGAGCGATTTCAACTTGTGATATCCAGAGAGTCCAAAGCAAGGATATATTCAAGTAACGTGTTAGACAATAGAGAGCACCTAATGACACCAATTCATTTGATCGTAGATTTGACGAACTTCCATAAAGGCCCTTGTCATATTGTCCGTGGATTGTTGCGACGAATACTGTGATTAGCTTAGGTATAGGATTCAATAGGGCTGCTGAGCAGGTATCAATATCAGGATAAGGATTTGTCACTAACACTTAAGCTTATGGATTAGACCCATTTTACCTGAAGAACGCAATGGCTAAAGTACCCAAACCGGTTGCCAAAAACACTAGCATATACTTTGTATTCCAATAACGATGATATAAAACATATATTTCCAAGTATGGATCTATCGTTCAGAAGGTAATGCGCTTGTCAACAAACGAGCTTCGCTTTTGCAACCGCTGCATGCTAAGAACAAAGCATGAGACAGTCGAGGATCCTGAAACTATATACACGTACAGGCGCAAGAGACTTTATTGTTGTAAAGAATGCGGCTATAGAAGCTTCAGGAGAGGTCTACGTCCAAGTGCGGAGTCAGTCTACTGAGAAGATATGGCAATTGATCACACAATTTCCGCTGCCATAAGCCTTCTCAAAAGAGAATTCATCTCTCACCACGAAAATACCAGAAGCATGCTCGCCGAAGTGGTACCTGTCTCCCGTTCCGAATTTCTTCCAATTGATGATGATATACTTGAGTCCCTACATAGGTTTGTAGAATCAAATCCTATATACCGGAGTTCCCATGACACAGTAATTTCAGGAATTGAATGCAGGGTCTACGAGGGAGACTTTAACAATTACTGGTTAAGCAGTAAAAAGCACGATACAAGCTACCAACCTTTCTATCCCACATGGGTTCTGTCGGCCTATGAGCTTGCAGCCGAAGCAAGAACCCTTGGATTTGAACAACTGATAGATATAGGTTCTGGCGATGGTAGAATATTGTACTGTGCAAGTCTTCTTGACATGGAATCGTTCGGTCTAGAGTTAGACAGTAACCTCATTCAAGTTCAACATAATGTGTCCTCTAATACCGGCATCAAATATGAGGCTGTACATGCTGATGCAACATGCTTTAATTATGCAACGTTGAACCTAACGAAGCCCATATTTTTCATCTCTGGACTGCCAGAAATGGGAGAGATGCTGGCAAATAGCGTCATTGAACAAGTACTCTCAATTGATAAGTTGAGCCATAATTCGGGATTTAACTTCATGGGGAGTCATATTAACAAGTCCTTCACAAGAGATAGGACGAGCTGGGGATGGGGCAGTATCATCTCTAGATTTGGTTTGAAGCTGATAGGTACCATCACACTGCCAACCCTTTGGACTATGGACCAAATCGTCGACACAGCATACGTATACACACAGACTATCTAAGTTATGGAGCGATGGATTCAGATGGCTTCTTTGAATATGGGATTAGGGGGTTTGATTGTAGCGGCTTTTTGCCGATATTTAGGACTTCGGCCACAGTTTGTTGAAATTTCTTAGTATAATTTGCGATAGAATATTTTTGGGTAGAGTGACTTAGCTGGATCCGCTCTGACGACGGTGCCCTAAGCGCTGCCTCTATTGCATTTAACCCTTGTTCAAATGTATGGAATCGATATCTTTCTGGGACAAATTCAGTGTGTCCTCCGATATCTGGGACGACTGGAATTACGCCTGCGCTCATGGCTTCTACGGTTGATATTCCAAATGGTTCGCCGGCCATCGGATGAAGATATACCTTTGACTTCCGCATCGCGTTAAGCAGCCTGTCAAAGCTGACATTTGTCTCAAATGTCACAAAATCCTCTAGATTATACTGCCTCACAAGATGGTAGAGGTAATTAAAGTAACCAATACCATTCGGGGAGATGTTACCTATAATTTTCATTCCTCTGCCCAGATTGTTCTCCGAGAGAAGCTTGGCAAGAAGTATAGCATTTTCTATCTTCTTGCTTGGATGAAACCTTGAGATGACCAAGATAGAGTCATCTCTGTTGTTTGCGCATAAGCAAGCGTTCCGAAATATATCAACATCCACTGGCGGATGTAAGACCGTTGAATCCACGCCGAATGTCTTAAAGATGGCCTTGCGACTAAATTCGGAATTAGTAAGCACCGTCGAATTTAACATCATTTTTGTGTAGGCTCTCCTTACTTTCTGATGGTAGCTATTGTGCGTCCATGGCTCCATGCCCGAAAGGCAGAGGCCGTGAACGGTAGTTGTATAATCCGGATCATTGCACTCTATCAAGTAGCCTCCAAGAGGATAATGACAATATACGATTGAATTCCTCTTAGTGAACTCTTCATGGTAGAACGGAAGCATGTCTCCATGTGTATTTATAGTGATACTATAATTTCGCGGTCTATATTTTTGCAGAATGTTGAGTGTCCTGATCTTTTTAATAGTACGGCACATGTCTATACCATAAGCATTGCGTATCAGTTCCTGATCGGGCTTTTCTATGGTGGCAAGCTCCACATCGATAGCCATGGAAGAAAGTGCATTTATCGTGGCTACAGCAAGACGTTCTCCACCGCCTCTCGCATTTAGACTAATATGAACAACGTTTGCGATCAAATCATCCAACTATGCACAATAGAGGAAATTAACTGGTACCCACGTTCTTTAGTATAGAAGGTTGAAAAAAGTTGGTAGGAAGAAAATTAAATAAGATTAAGAGGCTGTGTCGCCCCGCTAACTAATTTATATTAAGCAAGGCGCTGAAAAGCACCACTAACTTGGCCGAAAACCTTTTGACAATGCTTCTGTGGCTTGCTGAATTGACAGTCTCTAGTTTTGTACTATCTTATGGTGCGGAGCATCTCTCAAAAAAATATGGTGCAAAATTTGTAGGCCGAACGCTTCTAAGCGTGGCCACTACTCTTCCCGAAATCGCCATAGTAATATATGCAGCCGCAGAAGGGTTTTACGGCACAGCAATAGGATCTGGGCTCGGGAGCAACCTACTAATGATGACTCTGGGCTTATCAATAATGCTCCTCATAGCCACGACTCGACTATCAAAAGCACCACAAAAAGCTATAGATGTTGCAACATTTAAGTTCGACAAGATATTCTTGCTAGCAAGTGCCATCATCAGTGCTGTTCTGTTCATAGACGGCTACAACTTCATAGACGGCTTTATCTTTGCAGGCATGTTTGGAGCATACATTGCAATGGCGCTAATAGAGAGGAAAGCTGAAAACAATGGAAGAAGGATAAAGCAAGAGGTCAAGAATAATCCACATCATAATTCTCTGAGAGCTGGAGGTGACATACTAGGAAAGCTCAAGAGAAGGCCAGAAGGACAAATGACAAAAGCTGCATTAGCTTTTGGTGCCGGAACAGCAGGCATATTTTTTGGAGCAGAGCCATTCATACACTCACTCCAAGGGTTTTCGGTTGAAGTTGGTCTTTCGGTCATTGTGCTTGCTGTAATAATCAGTCCAATAGCAGGAGAAATGCCAGAGAAAATTTCAATGATGCTTCTTGCAAGAAAGGGAGCGGCAGGCGCGTCAATAGCAGTCGCAAATGTACTTGGCTCAAAGATACTGAATAACACCCTGCTTCTGGCAGTGGCAGTCTTCGGAGCAATGTATCACGGAGGGTTCTATGCAAAAATTGGAGCAAATGCAATTCTCGAGTATCAATTGATCTTGGTGACCACAGTCACCATCCTTGCGCTTATACCAATGTTCAGGAAGGAAATAGGTCTTAGGGTAGGAGTGATGCTCGCCGCACTGTATATCTCGAGCCTAATTATCCAGTTCTTCCTACCGCGGGAGCAAGGTATTCGTTAAATAATATTCGTACGCCTGCAGGGTATGCAAACTTTCAAATGTATCTGCGCCAGGTCGTGGATGTACAAAGTCTCCAGGAGAATTTAATCGTTCAACCTATATTGCAGAAACATAAACATCGATACAACCACTCCATGATAATATTGATAATTTGACATGTTGTATAGGTCAGAATAGTTCTTCGCGCAGCTCATTGTCAACTTCAAAATCGACCGGTATTCTGGGCAAATACAACCACACGCCAAAAAAGCACCTCCAAATTGAGACCATAGATAGCGAACGTGATATAGTTCCAAATATCATTGGATACGCTCATAAAGGAGACTTTGATTTCATATTCATTGAAGGATGGAGGAGGGTATGTTGAACTGGACGCTGCCAGGCAGCATCTCAAACAGGATCCCGCAAATCCTTTCAACAACTTTGTTATGACTATGAAGTAGAGTCGCCCAAGGTATATCTCTGCCATGCGGCGATTACCGAGGTATCATTTTGATAATATTCTTCTCTTACGTCAAGGAGCTCGTGCTCTAATCTTACCTTATGCAATTCATGAGAAGTCATTGATGCATGCTGCTTGGCTTCACTTGCGCTCACAGGCATCCCGCAAATGTTGCACATGAGCTGTTGAGACTCTTCTGATGTCATAGTGATGTAGTTGTATAAATGTACGTGCATTTTAAGTACATTGGCGTTCCAGCAGGTTACGGTGGCAGCGAGAGAGATGATAGAAACAGGAATGGTAGCTGCTAGTACAAGCTGCCTACAGTGAGAAAATAGGGCCGAGCCTTTTTCTCTAGGCAACTAGTTAGCGAATCTTTCTCTGACCGCTCTACAATGCCTATGCGACAGGATTATCGCATCAGGTGGAACTTTTTGAAGACTGGCTGTGCCAAGCCAAACCGTTCAGCCGCCTGCTAGCCAGATAACCATGTAAGAAATGATCTCCTCATCACGATTGCGACTCCAACATCAGATATCTCCTAGCGTCGGATAGGTGATATCAGCATATAATGAACAGGTGCAACAGTGTGCATCAATTAAGCAAGATAAAAACATTCAAAAGCAACTGGCAGCTAGATCAGCACTCGTCTGGAGGATTGTATGATGACATCTTCAAGAAAGGAACTGAAGGAAAAGGAAAATCAACAACGCCTCTCGCGCGCTATTGAAACTCTGGACTCTATCACTAAGAACAGCGATATCCAGAAAAGTATTCGAAATATGCTAAAGGAAGTGCTTATTGCACTCAGAGATGAGAAAAGCGGTAGCCTTTCCGTAAGAGCTGCAAATGCAATAAGTCTTCTCGATAGCGCCACCCAAAGTCCTCAAATGCAATCTCATATCCGGACTATGCTGTGGCAAGTAGTGTCCACCCTTGAAAGCATAAGGGAATAGCTAGCTGGTATTCTTGACCGGCTTAACTGGAGGGGGCAGCTTTTCGAGTTTATGAGTAGGATTAGCAAGGTAATGCCTCGATGCTCCTTCTCCGCTTAGCACAATATTGCAATGCACACATCTATACCGTATCGCCATTTTGTACGTGCAAATGGTATGTGTACGTCCATGGCTAAAAATGCTATGGAAATACACGTACAGAAGAATTGAAAGAAATGTCCGAAGTTCGTACGCAGAGCATTGTTAACATTGCTAGATTGCTGATAAGCCCGATTTTTAGAGGTGTAGCCGTTGCATACAGTTTATATAATTCATAGACAGAGCACAATTAATTTTAGCATTTAGATGATTAGCTGATGCTCATCCATATGCTAGATTAGCTAAAGCTTTTCGTATTCGGCCAAGTCTGAATCATCTTAATCTCACAATTTCCCTGTTATCAGGAACGCTAGACCTGATCCGCAGGCGGGAATATATAGCGCTTGCCACGTTTTCTGACTTGCTCTTTTCACCATGGTTTACTAGAACTCGCTTTGGTCTAATCCTTGACACAAAATTAAGTATCTGATTGAAGTCACTATGGCCTGAAAAGCCATCTATCTTCTGAGTTTTGCAGCGAACAGGAACAACCTTAACCTTGCCAGTCTTGTCCATCATACTAACTTCAGACATCAGTCCATCAAGGACGCGCCTGCCGAGCGTACCATTGATCTGATAAGAGACAAATAAAATTTTGTTCCTTGGATCAGGTGCAAGCTCTTTGAAATATTCTACTGACGGGCCACCTTCAAGCATGCCCGACGTTGCCATTACTATAGATGGATTTTCATCATTGAGTATATCATCGCGCTTTCCATAGCCACTAATGATCGTAAAATACTCTGATTGAAAAGGATTGACGCCTTGAGAAACAGATTTGCGCACCTCAGAGCCAAGATAGTGAGCATACGACATATGGATCGCACTCGCTTCAGAGATCATACCCTCAATGTATATTGGCGATTCAATGAGCCTCCCTTCCTTCATCTCCTTTGCCATAACAAGCATTATCTCCTGAGCCCTGCCTACAGCAGGCACAGGGATTAGGACCTTGCCTCCTTCCATCAAGGTTTTGTTTATCGATTCTGTGAATCCACTATATACTAATTGTTGATCAGGCATGACGTCTGTGGTGTTGCCATAAGTACTTTCGGTAATGAGCGTTTCGACTCTTGGATAGGTGGACATCGCGCTATCTAGCAGCTGAGTTCTGGAGTACTTGTAGTCGCCAGAATACAGAATATTGTGCGCCCCGGAAAGGTTCATGTGAACGGTGGCGCTGCCCATAATATGTCCAGCGTTATTGAGAGTAATCGTGACATCTGGCGAGATATCAGTAGGCTTGCCGTAGGGTATTGTAATACAATGCTTAATCACTTCATTTACGTCTCTTGCCTCGTATGGTAGGTATGTGCCATTGCTGTTTGCAATCTTAACTGAGTCCATCTGAAGGAGAGTCATCAGTGGCAATGTAGGTTCAGTACAATATACAGGACCCCTGTAACCGTACTTAAAAAGCGTTGGTAGGAACCCCTGATGATCGATATGAGCATGGCTTATTACTATTGCATCGAGATCGTCAAGGTCAAAGTTGAACCAGTCAAGACGCGGATATGCATTAACACTAGACATTTCTCCGGGATTGATCCCACAGTCTAGCATAACCTTGCTCTCAGGAGTAACGACAACAAAACACGATCTGCCGACCTGCTTGACACCCCCTAGACAAAAGAGCATAACCTCTTCTCTGCTTGAAGACCAAGACTGGGGCCTAGGAGTACCAGCCTCCTTGGTCACTAAGGACTGGGTTGTCTTCCCAGGGAACTGTCTATCATGAACAGTGCTACTATTACCATTACCATTCACGTTATTAACTATGAGCGATCCTCTGAACACACGCTTGCCCAGCTTTTGTAGAAACTCAGTCCGTTCCTTCGCAGAACTCTTTAGGGTTGAGTGCAGTATGTTGATGCTAGCAGAGGAGATATGGGGGGAGCGTCTAGTATGTGCTATCCAGCCGGTGGACTGAGCAATCTGTACGAGCATAACTGGATCGATTGCTTCTGGCTTGGTTACTTCAAGAACTACCTCTCCTGTTGCATCATCGCAAAATATCGCTGACACCTGTACGTCCTTTGGCAACAGTTTCGTCACTACCTGTCTGGTCTGATCCTCTGGCAGCCTGACTGATGGATCTGTGCGGATAATGAACCTCTTCTTTAAGGTCTTTGATAAAGACGACAAATAATAAGTTAGGTCAGTGAGCGCAAACTTTGGGTTCTTGGTATAGAGAGCAATATTTGGTCCTTCGAACCGGACAAGCGTTATTTGAGAATCCGATGGAATTGACTTTAACACTATTTTGCCTACCGTCTCCTCACTCTGTGCAACGAATTTAGACGCGCCATTGTCAATCTCTTCTGCAGCAGCGGACCTGGTTCTTTTTGATGAAGAAGATGATGATGTCTGGCCCGTAGAAGTTATGATTTCGCCAATGTTTTGCTTCTTTTCCAATTCTTCCATTATCGTTCATCACTCATTTACAGCCGCACATGCCCTGTGACTACATTAAATTGTATAAGGC
Organism: Thermoproteota archaeon; assembly: GCA_030861405.1. Classification (GTDB taxonomy): domain Archaea; phylum Thermoproteota; class Nitrososphaeria; order Nitrososphaerales; family Nitrososphaeraceae; genus Nitrososphaera. The sequence goes on from JALZFS010000068.1 coordinate 26,043, forward strand.
ACGAACAGGTAATAAGCCGACATTATATTTGTTGACCCATTATAAAAGCATAGTGCCTTTTAGAATATAACATATGGAAGGAGCAGAACTGCAAATACAATCGCTGCCATGATTAAGGTCAACAGCATGTTTGCATTTTTTGCAAGTGTTTTGGACTTGGCTTTGTTCTCTATTACTGCTCCATACAGCTGACCTCCGTCAAGCGGGCCAATCGGGAGGGCGTTGAATATCCCGACGTTGAAATTTATGAACCATAGCCAAAACAACATGTTGGCAATTGGGGCAAAGTTATTGCCAAAAACGCTTGAAGTGAATTTTGGAGCCATTAGATCTGAGTATGGAACTAACCCCTGTTGAAAGGTGGGTGGAAGAAGAATAGCCAATGGGTTTTGGCTAAATTGGTTTTTGTATGTATCAAGGACCTGCCTAGGGTCAGCTGATACAGGAGTAACCGTAACGCCTAAAATTCCCCTTCCAGGCGCTGTTGTAGAGGGGAGCGTGACCTGACGTGTTATAGTGTCACCAGGCTTGTCCATCCAAGTTATATCAATTGTTTTGCCAAGATTTGCCCTGAGGGTTTCGCCCAAAGTTTCAACTGAGGTAAGCTGCCGGCCTGCTACGTATTGAATCACTGACTGCGCATTTATGCCGAGTGATTCAGCAAGAGAGCCCCCGTTTACGCTGACTACCAGTACTCCAAATTCCGTACTATTAGTGTAAGTTGGGAGGGGCACAAGCGTCGACACTATAAAGTAAAGTGCTACAAGGGAAGCGCCAGCCACTATCATGTTGTTGAGCGGTCCGGCGGTCAGAACTGCGCTCTTTTGTTTGAGGGTTGCCTTGTTTAGCTCTTCCCTTTCGATATTTACAAATGCGCCAATGGGTAAACCTAGAAAGAGCACAATTCCTGTAGAGTCCACCCGAATATTATTTACTCGGGCAACAATGCCGTGTCCTGCTTCGTGTATGATAATAGTTATAACAAGCGCTGCTAGGCCATATGTTATGGGTAGATAAGGGTTGAAGCCAGGAATCAGAAGGTTGGCGGCAATGCCTGCTCCCCTTACACCTTCTCTTGCTTGTTCGTTGCCGAACATGACCATGAGTGAGCCTACGACTAGGAATACTGCCAGAGCGGTTATCGCAGGCATCAGGTATGTATTGAATTTAGCATATAATTTAGCAGGCCGCGTCTTGGCAATTTTGTCAAAGAACTCAATGCCGAAGGGTGTATGAATAAGTATCAGGACTAATAATTTTAGCTCGACGCGCACGCGGTTCTTCTGTTGTTCCAAATGGCTACTAATATACTCCCTCTGTATTTAAATCACTCTTGGTTTATCTCTCTTGTGCGGTATACACCCATAGTTAAATTCCAGTCGTATCAGCCTTTTGTATTTCTATATATACCTTGTCGCCGACTTTGATGCCCATGTCCTGGTACTCATGCATACTCAGCTTTATGGTAGGTGAATCTGTTAGTCCAGGTCCCATGAACCCAATATTTGTAATGACCTTCGGCATATTTTTCATTAAGTCTTCGATAGATGTGACATTCTGGCCGAAGGGGTTCATGTTAGGTTTGTCTGGCTTGTACTCTTTTGGGTCGTTAAACGTGACGTAGACGTATGGGCTCCCGTCCTGCGACGCTTCAATTCTGGCAACTATAAAATCTCTTCTCATCGACAAACTAGTTTCACAGAGGGGACTTATTTGCATATCTCAAAGAAACCCGAGAGTGGCTACGGCATTATATAGGGTTAATGACTGCGATTCGAATCATCATTAAGGGTCCAAGTTTGTCACAACGGTATCCATAAATGCCTGCTTAGCAGAAAGTCTAGATTAGAGAATAACATAGCATCTTCGTGCTTTCAATAAGCGCTAGCGGAGTCACGAAACTGTACAGAGGTACCAAACAGCCTGCCCTAAAAGACATTTCGTTAAAGGTGGAAGAAGGGAAGATCTTTACTCTACTGGGAAAAAATGGAGCGGGCAAGACGACTTTTGTACGTATCTGCGCGACGCAGTTGATGCCAACCTCCGGAGAAATAAGAGTCCTGGGATATGATGTCGTTAGACAGGCCAAATCAGTAAGGGAACTAATATCCGTCGTGCCCCAAGAGGGAAGACCACTCCGGGCTCTCACCCCATGGGACCACGTTTACAACTGGCTCCAGATAAGGGGAGACAGGAAGGAGATAGCAAAAGACAAGACAGAGAACATATTACGCAAGCTCGGGATATACGAGGCTCGTGATAGGCCCGCGATGAACTTGTCAGGTGGAATGAGACAAAAGATTCTTGTCGCAATGGCAATGGCAAGTGATGCACGACTGCTTTTCCTGGATGAGCCGACTATCGGACTTGACCCGGTGTCGCGCAGGCAGGTATGGTCGACGATCAAGGATTGGAAACGTAAGGCTGGTTCTATTCTGCTTACAACTCACTACATGGACGAGGCCGAGATTTTATCCGATTATATTATAATCATGGATAAAGGTATGATGGTCGCTCAGGGTACTATTCAGGAGCTACGCAGGCTGATCCCACAGAACGTTCGTATAGATATAGCGAGAGACACACTGGATATCGACAGCCTAAAGTCGTATGGATCTGTAGTAGACACGGGTGCCGGCTCTTTTCGCGTATTTACGTTTGAATCTGCAGTCAGGGAGCTATCAGAACTTGCATTGCGGAAGAAGGTATCTTTTACGGTGTCCTCCATTACACTTGATGACGTCTTTGTTTACTTGATGGATAACGGGATTGGTGATGATAAAGATGAATGGGACTAGAACCTTGCCAATGCGCCAAGCATTTCTGATCGCTTACATGACAGGTGTCCTTTGGTTAAGAAGGAATCCCATGTCATTAGTGTTCACTGCAATAAGCCCATTCTCATTGTTGTTCGTGCTTTTTGTTATAAGTGGCGGGAAGTACACTCACTTTGCAGTAGCAGGTAGCCTAGTTATGGCACTTGTAGGCTACGGCCTTGCGCTGGGCCAAGATATATCCTTCTACAAAACAGAGTATAAAGTACAGGATGTATTTGTCGCATCACCTGTATCTCCTTTGACCTATATGATGGGCCTTGCGCTCTCGGAACTGCTATTCGGCCTCCCCGCCCTCGCCGTCTTAGCAGGCCTTGTTCTATATCTTGGATCATACCTTAGCATACCTCTGCTTTTGCCAACAATAGTGCTAATTTGGGGGGCAATGTCAGCAATGGGATTTTTCCTATCGTCTCATATGCTCCATATGCGAAATGCTACGCAGGTTATATCCTTCGTAAATGTAATACTGGCAGTGTTGCCACCGATATTCTATCCGATAAATATTATGCCAGAGATGCTCCGCCCGCTTGCTTATGCAGTGCCGACAACACACGCATCACTAATGCTACAATATATCATGGGTATGCCGACGCCGGCAGGGTGGTCAGTTGGCTTTGGCTTTGCCGTACAAATTGTATACCTGGTGGGATTTATTGCCTTGGCTAAGACCAAAGCTATATGGCGAGAGAATTAGTGAGCCGCTCTGCCACTAGCTAATAGAGAGCGGTGGATAGACGCCGACATCTAATTTTATAGAGGGTGTAGTCTTGATAATTCGATCAAAAAGTAGTTCTCTCACGGTCGCTCAAAAGTGGATTCAGGATCAGCACGCCAGCTATCGGAAGCTCATATACCCACATACATTAACGGCTAAGCCAACCTCTAATGAATTAGCAACTATTTTACAAAGAATAAGGAGTACGCGAAATGGTCGCGCATATATTGACATATGCGGTTGTACTCGTTATACACTTCTAAGTGAGAAGGCCAAAGGGACAAGAGAATTGAGCGAGCATATTAAATGCTTTTTATTGTCTGTACTGGCGAAAATGCAGCACAGTAGATGATCTGCGATCTGATCAGGTATTGCTACAGCATTACAATTTCATATTCACTTTGATTCTCATCGGAGGACTGCTGCGTCAACAGCGGACCGAGTGATACCAAGAATGCAACAGCACATTCAGGCGCACCCTCCAATCCACAAGGCGGGCTTCTCATTACCATATAAACATAAGGTTCAACCTTACAAGCTTCAATATCCTAATCAGGATAGCTGTTCTCAATAATTGTTGGAGAGGATCGATCACGATTGTTAAATGAGAAGGTCATGGTGGGATTCGGACCCACGACCTGCTGATTTCTTGACTGGATTTACAAGTCAGCCGCTCTGACCAGGCTGAGCTACATGACCACAGGCGCTCTAGT
>JALZFS010000072.1 GCA_030861405.1 Thermoproteota archaeon
GTTTTCGGCTTTAGGAAAGTAGCTGTTTTCTTCCTTGCCGTGGTGAAATTGGTCGACAAACTGTTCTATGATATTCATAATTTTGATAAGGTCGCCAGCCGGTATATCCTTTCCAGTATATAACCTCATATAACATTTTTCAATGACGATTTCCAGCCTCCTGATGAAGACGTGATCCAGCAGGAGCTCTTCGGTTGCCATCATTTGGCAACCGGTTCTACGTAAAAGTTTCTTTCATACATCTCCTCCATTTGGGCAAGTTCACTGCCGTTCAGATAGTTGCCATCTGAAAGTGATGCAAATTCTTCTATCTCCTTAATACTTACCATCGTGGGTAGGACGACAGAAACTTGCCTTTGAGACAGTATGAACTTGATCGCCAATTCCGCGATGCTCCACCCTTTGCTGTTTGCAATTGGTTTTATGTTCTCTATCTTATGCATCGATTCAATGATGAACTCCTGCTTTCTGAAGCTACGATGGTCGTTCTTGTCAAACTGTGCATTGATGCCGACTTTGCCGGTAAGTACTCCCGATGCGTCCGGGACTCTCACCATTATACCAATATTGTGGTGCTCTGCTGCTCGCATAAACTCGCGGGCTGGATCCTGCTCTAAAATGTTATAGACAGTCTGAAGGCATGAAATGTTCCTTTTTGAAATGGCTTCTAGGCCCTCATCCTTCCACCCTATGGCCGGGCCAAGGGCAACGCCATGGCAGTTGATTATGCCTTTCTTTGTCAAGTCATCAAGAGCAGCAAACAGACTATCGCTTCTTATTGCATCCATCTTTGGGTTATGAAGGCTGTAGACATCTATATGATCCGTCTGCAGTCGGTCTAAGCTCTGGCTAAGAGCAAACTTTAGAAATTCAGGGTTGTGCTTCTGAGGAAGTTCATTGTGTCCAACCTGTTTAGCACTATACATATCATAGCCCCACTTAGTCGAATAAATTACTTCGTTGCGCATATCTTTAAACACCTGGGCAATCAGCTTCTCGCTCTTGCCTTTGCCATACATATCAGCAGTCTCGTAAAAGTTGATACCAAGGTCATAGGCGCGCTTTAGCATCTTGATCGCTTCTTCGTCGTCAATTTTCTTACCCCACCAGTCAAGTGCTATGGTCCATGCGCCAAAACCAATCTCGCTCACCTTTATACCGCTCTTGCCCAAAGTTCGATATTTCATGCGGCTATTGATAGCACCCCCTTTACTTCGGAAGATATTTTATTGAATGTCAGATCATCCATTATGGGCCTGCCGGATACATCTATGTCAAGCGGTATCCATGATCTGCAGCCAACCCATTCTGGTTTGTTGTCAATGATTGTTGGTCTGTCAAGTTTGAAAATGCGTACGAGTATTACACTCATAGGCTTCCTCGGATTGTAATCCATTCTCATGTTAACATAACTTTCGCTCCATATATGGTACTTCTCCAGCATCTTGAGCCAACTGCGGCCAGATATCTCTCTAACGTCGATGGCTTCTGCATAGCTTGTAATTCTATTGGTTCCGATGACTGGTTGATCCCTTTGCACCTGATCAAGTCTGTCGGCATAATCGGGCTGTAAATGGTCTTTTGCCTGATGTTCGTACGTCGGAAAGAGCAGAAACTTATCATGCTCAACCTTGAATCCCTGACGATATTCCAATATGCCGCCCTTTCGCAAAAGCACAACCTGCCGGCCTTCTTCAAGAGCCTTGCAGACGACAGCCCATTCTTTCAGCGCCTGCATACTATCCTAGACCCTTAATGATTTCCTCGACTCCCTTATAAACGCAGACAATCATTGGAGTATCACGTATGATATACTTGCTCACGCGGGTTTCACGCAGCTGAATTATGAGCTCCTGGAATGCCATCAAGTCGTTAGTTTCGAAAGCAAGCATAAAATCCTGATCATCAAGGCCAAAAGAGTACGTCGTATTGAGCCGAATCTGTGGAAACTTGCGTCCAACCAGGATATGCTCTTCCATCATTTTCTTGCGCTCTTCAAAAGGCAATAGGTACCATTCCCTTGACTTGACAAAGGGGTAGACTATACAATACTTCAAGGGCTGCTCTTCTGTCATAAATCCAGGTTTTACCCTCGATGAATAGACAGAAGGTCTTACTGCAGAGAGAAAAACATAAGACGGCATAAGGTATTTGCCAACTACAGTAGAATATACCTTGGACGTCATTACCTGAGTCTTTTCTATCGAGTTAGAAATCATCCAGAGCATCAAGTCAGCATCCTCGCGTAGTCCCAGAGTAGAATATGTTCGCACCTTCATCTTTGTGTTGGCAACTTCAACCAAGCTAGCAAATTCTTTAGCTGCCTCCTCCTTGCCTATCTCATTTAGCCAGCGCCACTTGGGGTCTACTTTGAAGAACGAGAAATTGAGAAAGATAGTAGTTTTTGCTGCCTCGGACTCTTCAGGTATGGATGCTTCAGCCGCCATTTAGATGTAACAAATCCGTTTCAGGCTATTTCTACTTGTCTTCTTCTATTCCAAGCCAGCCGTAACCTTTTGCTTCCAACTCTTCTGCCAGTTCTTTGCCGCCCGATTTGATAACCTTACCCCTTGCTACAACATGCACATAATTGAGCTTTTTGAGGTAGCGGAGTATTCTAGCATAATGAGTTATCACAAGCACACCAGCGCCTGTATCGATCAGCTTGTTTATTGCCTCGGCTACAGCCTTGACGGCGTCAATATCTAGACCAGAATCAGGTTCATCTAGAATCGCTATATGTGGTTTGAGAACTAGCATTTGCATGACTTCGGAGCGTTTCTTTTCGCCCCCGGAGAACCCTTCATTGAGATAACGGCTTAGAAAGGAAGGATCTAGTCCCACTGCATCTAGGTTCCTTTTGACATACTCATGAAATTCACGAACCGTAAGGAAGACCTCGCGATTTTGCTCTTCGCCAAGAGACTTGTTGAGCGTGTTGTAAGCATTCCTCAAAAAATGGCTGTAGCCCACACCTGGGATCTCCGTGGGGTATTGAAAGCCAAGAAAGAGACCTTTCCTTGCTCTCAGATCAGTGGAAAGATTAGCGATGCTTTCACCTTTAACTAAAATGTCACCAGAATCCGTCTTATACTTGGGATGGCCCATTATTGCATTTGCAAGTGTACTTTTTCCGGACCCATTTGGACCCATAATCGCATGAACCTCGCCCTTGTCGATGCCGAGGTTAAGCCCGGTAAGGATCTCCTTGCCATCGATGCTGACATGCAGGGCCTTAACTTCTAAAAACGCCATCAATATAACAGTGTTTTATGGACTTAATATAAATATTGTGCGCTGCAGAATATACAAAGCCCTTGATTATATGGATTTGAAAACGTTGATAATTTTTACACATTTAATAGTGCTGTTAGATCATCTGCTGAGAGATGATAGATTCAATTACGGATCGGCATAAATCTAGATGAAATTTGCCCTATTACTTGTATTATGTGTCTGTAATTTTGTCAACTAAATAATCCCTATAGATGTTTTAAACTTATACAGTGATTATGCGAAATTGAATTTCATTTAATGATTATCTCATAATTTAATACAGTGTAAATATTATGCTCCTTATTAATAAGAGGCTGCCCCGGAAAGGGATTGTAAGCTCAGCTGACACTTACCGTACCAACCATGTTTGGATGCAGCATGCAAAAGTATGGATACTGACCTGCTGCTGTGAATTTATGCTGAAACGTCTTTCCTGGAGCTAGCAATGGGTTAAAGTTTGGA
>JALZFS010000084.1 GCA_030861405.1 Thermoproteota archaeon
GTATTAGCACTGTTATCTAGTGCTGATTTAAATGCATGTTTTGCACCAGGGGTGTTTATTCTCCCAATAAAACCATTGATAAGCAGGTCGCTTACGATCAATGGATTAGATACCATTTGTTCAAACACATTTCTGACCTTAACTGTTGATGGATTTATTGCAGCATCAAGATACTGCTCCAACAATGGAGTTGGTTTTTCTAAATTACCGGACGAGTCCACTAATACCAATTTATCGAGGAACTGAATACTATTTACTGATGATGCTATCTTTGATGCAATATAGCCCCCCAAGGAATGCCCTATCAGACTCGTTTTAGACTTATCGTCTATTATATTTTCATGAGTAATTGCAATTTTCTTGATAAACTCAGTAAGTATATCAGAGAATAGTTCAATAGTATAATCGATATGCTGAGGTTTATCACTTCCACCAAAGCCCGGAAGATCTATAGCAATAGTGTGAAAGTACAATGATAAAGCGTCCGGAATATCCAGCCATCTATCAGCTGAGGAACCAAGACCATGTATGAATAGAACATGTTGCCGTTTCGTTGTGTCATCGCTTTCAGATTCTAGGTATCTTATCTTTAGTTTCAGTCCTTGCGCGGTCAGGTCCACGAATCGTTCATACATGCTGCAGAGCATTTCAATCACCACTGGCTTCTCCTTCTAAACTTTGCTCCTGTCTTGCAAAATTGACCGATGCTACAATTTTCTCACATTGCGGGTGTCTTTTGTACAGCTGATGGGCTCAACTTGCTTTCTACAATTATCAATTAGAAATATCTACTTTAGCTCGGATCTCGCCATCAATTAACTAGTTGTCATACATACAAATGCTAAAGTTCTAAAGTATAGCCGCCGCCCTGCTAAGCCGAGGGCTCTATATTACTTCAGCCCAGTAACTTTCAGAATATTTGTCCAGGCTGCTATCATTTATGGAATTTTCGTCTTCCCTATCCCTGCCATCATCATTATTGTCATGAATGCCCCTTGTATGCACAGAACTGTTTGTATTAGCCATGATTATAGCAAATGATGTCTTGTCATTTCCTTCCAGCTTATCAAGGCGCTTATGCATTTCCGTTGCTACGACCTCTTTTGGCAATCCTCTATGGCTCATTTGTTCGTGCGCGTCAAACATAAGATCCATTGCTTGCTGTTCTGAAATCTTTCCCTCTTCATAAGAGTAGGATATTCTCCTGCAAATGACATTTGCTTGAGTATAAATTTGCAAATGATGACATCTTGTATTCTTCTTGACTGACTGCTTGAGCATGGCACGCCTTTTGGCATCGATCGGCCGTCTTTCCATAACTTTCTGCTCCCTACTCACACCAGCAGCATTGGTAACGGGTACCTCGGAGTGCAACGCTGTTGTACTAGAGAGTTGTTGTTTTTTATCCGACATATCGTTGTATAATCATCATAGCTTAGTCATACGTATTAAGTGCTTACGATGACAAAGTGAGACCGCCGTCGACGTATATTGTTGTTCCAGTAATATAGCTGGCGTCTCGCGATGCTAAAAATAGTGCAACCTTGGCTATTTCTTGCGGCTGACCGATTCTGTGCACAGGAATCCTCTCCTCTTCTTCTCTCTTTTTTTGTTCATCCTGAAGTATATCCTTATTCATGTCTGTGGCTATAGCTCCAGGAGCAATGCCATTTACCCTGATCCCTTTGTCTGCCACCTCCAGCGCTACTGTTTTTGTCAACATTTCCATTCCTCCCTTTGAGGCAGCATAGGGTGCAGACTCGGGTTGAGGAATCGATTCGTGTACTGATGAAATGTTGATGACTGAATAGTTGTGATCAGTGTTAGATCCACCCTGATTCATCATCCTCTTTATTGCTTCCCGTGTGCATAAGAATGCTCCTTTGAGGTTCACATCTATAACATAATCCCATTCGTCTGGCGTAAGCTCATGCAAGCTTTTCTGGGCACCACCAATCCCTGCATTGTTAACAAGCACATCTATTCTACCAAAAGTGTTCATCGTGTGTTCTATCAAAGATGTACAAGTCCTCTCCTTTGATATGTCGCCTGCCAAGTAAGTTACCCGTTTTTCATCGTTTCCGGTAGCTTTCCCGATGTCATTTGCTGCTTCTTGTAATTGCTCTTGATCTCTTGCATTCAGAACTACGCTATATCCTTGCTTAACAAATTCCAAGGCAATGGCCTTCCCAATGCCCTTGCTAGAGCCAGTAACCACTGCAACCCTATGCGACATTTTGTAACTATTATTAGACATATTTCGGGCTACCCTGCAATGTTTTATATCAGATAAATACATTGCATCTATTTCCTGTCTGTTCGAATAAGCAAGTTTGATCCTCTTCAGTTTTTGGCCTGAGGGCTCGAGGCTAGACCTCATTTGGAAACATGTTTATATAATAAACTCTTAAAGGAGCACTTCATCATTATATTACCCTAGTAACAACTTTATCCTAAATGGCAGATTCTTTTATGATCTGTTGTGCAAGCATAGCTTATAGGTAAGAATCATAGTGAAGCAAGAATACAATCGTTTAAGCCTAACTCATGGCAAACTGGTAAAGTCTTCATTGATTGCAGTAGGACTCATTGTTATTGCACTAATATTGACTCAATACTGAGATAGGGAGAAGTGTGACATCTATTTTGGTCTGGAGTTGTCCGATCTGTGGTGAACAGCTGATAAATGATGAGGCAGAAATATGGTATGCCACATTTGATAATGATGTTCCAAGAATGGTTTGCAGAAAATGCGATATTTACTATACCTTTAAAAACCTAAAATCCATAGTAAATGGTCAATAAATACTATGCTTGAGCTTTAGCTGCTCGCAATTTTTCCTTATTTGTAGTTTGTTCAAATCTTGCGGCTAGAGATAAACAATCAAGGCAATATCCATTATCCCAAGTCGCAATCAGAACATGTTCTTGAGGAGCACCCTGTGCCTATCACAAAGAGTATGATAAATGACCGATACTGCGAGCATACAGATGTATAAGTGGTATATATAATTCTATGATTTCCCTGAAAAGTGGTTTTCTATTTTTCCTGATCACCTTGCTTGTCTTATTTATGGAATTCATCGATATGCCGCAGATGACTAAGAGATACCTAGGCAGCTCATGTAGAATGCATAACCAAAAGGTTTTGATTGTCAGTTTACAATAACTAGAATCTTGCAGTGGTTTCACGTCAAGGAGAATATATCACTTAAACCATTTTGACGGCAGCTTGCCTTCCAGAATTCCTATACGTTATTTATACGGCTGCTTTTTCCACAACTCCTATGCTCTCACTACCTTAAAGGGGTATAATTGTTCCAATAGACATGTTCGGGATCCCGCCATATATGGAGTAGGGGTTCCCTTAATGCATGTAGGCAAAAGGGGCTCGTCCTTCTTATACTGAAGCTTAGAGTAAAACACATAATTTCTAAATACCTTTTGAGCATGTTCATCAATA
>JALZFS010000099.1 GCA_030861405.1 Thermoproteota archaeon
CAGTATCGGTGGCGTCACCACTATTCCTTTTGTTTGAATTGCGATTATCATCTATTAACGATTCAATATCTTCTTCTTCAGCGCTATTAGTTCCTCTACTTTCTGGCTCAACCTGTGGCACAACTAAATTCTTATTTGCAGTCGATTTTAGTCGTCGTCTGATAATAATTACTGAGACTATTGCTGCTATCACGGCAATAATTGCTATAATAATAGGAAAGCGTATTCCTAGAATGCCTCAAAGGAGCGCAAAAACAGATTCTATTGATCTAAGCTGAGAGCATGATTAACGCCATGTTAAACTATTCCCTCAAATGAGTATTGGCGGGTAGGCTGGATGATCTATTGACTGTTAATGCGATGAAATGAAGCCGAGGGTTCCGTCAGAAAAAGCTCCAAGAATGGGACTCAATACAACTAGAAGGTTCGCTAGTTGGGCTATAGCATTGCATGTCTAGCAGCAATTCTGTACTAAGTCACATATCAGGTGCGAAATGACGCTTAACAACGCCAGTATATGCTATATCCTCTATACCCCGTATCTGTTCAATCGAGTGCATACAAGGAAATAAAAAGCAGGATGAACCAATAGACCCGTTGCTTTCTCTGGCTTTATCTTTAGGATAACTCGCTTACGATCAGGTTCTCTGTAATAATATTTGCCGATACCAAGATATCTTTCAGCAAGTTTCTTTAAATGCTCATCAGCTCCTTCAGTTGTTTGCCCAATAACTATTCCTTCGTCACATTATCCTTGATCGGCTCCAGAACTTTTTCAATGCATCTTAATACATTGAAATCAAGTAGGATTCGGCTATATTGATATTGTTTATAGTCTTCTCTCGAAATTTCTTAGCCTTCACTGCAAGCGAAATATCGAGTCTATTTTTTGAACGTTTTTTATTTAGGCGGGCCCAGAGGAACAGCGTTGTGAGAAAAATTAGGTCCCGATTATCGCTTTTAAGCTATTATTCAAGCCATCGGTGTGCTTCAAGTATCCACCATAACAATAGTAATAGATGCATCTACCTCACCAAGCTATGAAATGTATTTCTCATTCCAAACACTCAGCCACATAAAAATTGTATATGATGTTTTCAGGTTTGCTTGCTATTTCTTTGATAGCAGCCGCCATGAAAGGAGTATTCCTGTGCTGGCAAACAACAACGCAAATCCGGCAAGATATGCAAAGTCATACCCGAGGCTGTTCAGCCCTACGGTCCCCAGCAAGAGCTGCCTTCCTACATCTGTTCCATAACTGATTGGATTGATCCTAACGATTATTTGCAGCCAGTCAGGCATGAATTTTGCAGGAAAGAGAGTATTGCTGGCAAACAACAGTGGCAGGTTGAGCAGATTCATTATCGCCATCTGACTCTGCCAATCGCTGGATCTCAGAGCAAGCATCACAAAAAGTGAAGAAAGCCCGAGGCTCATCAAAAATAATGCTGCAAAAGTGCCTGCTATTCCTATGGCAGTCAGATTTGAAAGCTGCATCCCCAGTAACACTGCAATACTGAGAATAACCCCCGCTTGCGCCAACGATCTAAAGACACTAGATAGCACTTTGGCCATTACAATGGACCCACGCGAAACAGGCGTACTCAAGACCTTGTTAAGAAAACCAAACCTCCGATCCCATACAATCGACATTCCACTAAACATTGCCGTAAAGAGCACTACAAATGAGAGCATACCTACTGCCAAAAACGAAAAGTAGTCGCTGGTCCCAAATGTTCCCTGCGTTATCTGGCCTGAGAGGGAGTTCAATGTGTCTTTGGGTATGTTCAATCCTGGAATGTTCAATGCTCCCGAGGCGAATATTGTTCCAAAATTGAATGCCTTACCATAGAGAGACAGCCATATGACAGGCTGTATCAGCGACATAAAAAGAAGAACCGGAGCTTTGTACCACTTCTTTAATTCCCTGTTCGTTAGCGCCCAAAGTCCGTGAAATGGACTTTTATTCAAATAAGATGACCCTACTTGATGATAATATTCATCTATTGGAGATTTTTTGGATACGTTATTTATTGAGATATCATAATTTTCTTTCAATTTTTCATATTACGACCTCGCTGTGTGCATTGTCCTTCTCTGCGCAAGCATCTGCCATTTATCAGGCTGACTGTCCCGCATCGATCTTCCAATATAATTCAAGTATGCATCATCTAATGTGGGCTCTTTTATTGAAATTTTAGATATATGATATCCTCTATTACGAACAGCTTCAATGACACTGGGAGCAACCTCTTCGCAGCAATCTGATATTGATATCCTAAACTCATTTGAAGTAATTTTCTCAACCTCACTTACGGATCGTATCGTTCCAGATCTCAGGTAGCCCAAGTCAGCGTCACTTTCGATTACGCTCAGATTAATTGTGCCTCCGCCTACAACTGACTTTAGCTCAGATGGTGAACCAATCTTTACAATCTTTCCATGATCTATTATAGCTATTCTGTCGCAGAGTTTGTCTGCTTCCTCCAAATAATGAGTCGTAAGAAAAAGAGTCATGCCATATTCTTGCTTTAATTTAATGATATACTGCCAGATGGCAGAGCGCGTCTGCACATCTAGGCCAAGTGTCGGCTCATCGAGGAACAACAGCTTTGGATGGTTGATAAGTCCACACGCCAGCTCAAGCCTCCTTCTCATGCCGCCTGAATAAGTGTTGACCTTTCTTGTAGCAGCATCTTTCAATTCGACCAGATTCAGCAGTTCCTCTGCACTCCGTCTAGATATAGATCTAGGAATGCCATACAAGTCGGCGCATAACATTATGTTTTCATGGCCTGTCATATCCTCATCAGCGGTATATTCTTGGGGGACCACGCCAATTACTCTGCGCACATCATTTGGATGCGAAATGATATCATATCCAAAAATTCTGGCATTTCCACTGGTGGGTTTGGCTAGCGTAGTTAGCATGTTTATTATCGTGGTCTTGCCTGCACCGTTCGGCCCAAGCAGGCCAAAGATTTCTCCATGCGAAATCTTGAATGAAGCATTGTCCACTGCCCTCACGTTTTCGTTGTAAATCCGAACGAGATCATTGACGTCAACCACAATATTGGCCGGAGCTCTCTCATCATTTTCGTGATTTGAAATGTCATCGATGATATCACCAGGAATAATTTTCATCTGAAGTTCACACCCTCCTATTCTTTGATTCTCGTATGGTCGCACGCTTTTTTCCACTGCCCTCTTTCAATAATCCCTGTGCCCAGTCAAGCTGCCGCTGTAGATTCAGGATATAATCTTTCAGAATGTATTCAAGTTCAACTGCCTGAAGGTTTTTCATATTTGCCTTGAAGATTTCCTGAGTAAATTGAAAGTGACCCTTTGATCCCTCGACAAGGAACTTTTCCATATGCTCTGAATCGATTAGTTCAGCAATCAACCCGCGCAAGCTCTGCCATCTCTGGCCATACTCTGCAAGCGTCCTTTTGGCTGCCCTTAGCTGCTCTAATCCCTTTGGAGTGATATGGTATACTCGCCTGCTGCTGTCTGCTCGTGAAGGCTCGTCTGCCTTGATCATGCCGTCTCTCTCAAGCCTTTTCAAGATGGGGTATGTTGAACCAGGACCTGGCCTCCATGCTCCTTTTGTTTTGTTTTCTATCTCTTGTAAAATATCATAACCGTGTGATGGATTTGACGCTATCTTGTGAAGAATATAATGAATTAAAAGGCCCCGGGGCGCACCCTGCGGTCTCGACAAATTGATACTAGAAGATATCGAACACGAAAGCTTGGGCATATGCATTGACACCTATTATGAATTTATACTGTTTATTAGATATATAACGATATCTCATTAGATAGTCAGCCTCATACTGTTTCTATTCCCTTGTCGTCTCCTCACCCAATGCTCTGCAGCAAAGGTTATGTACAATAATCGGTTGACAGGAACAAAACTAGGTTCAAATTACCACTCATCCACAGAATTTTGCATAACATATCGTGAAAGTTATTAGTAAGAGAATTATTCTCGGGGCAATGGTAATGGTATCTATTATTATTGTTCCAGCAGCACTTTGGTGGATTATGATTTCTATGTCTACTATTTCTTTCGATCTTGTGGTATAATAACCACTGAATTAGCGGGTTCGGTGGAATGCGACACAGAATTGGCCTAATAAAACCACTCAGCAAATTAACCAACATCAACGCGCTCGGATGATTTATACCTTGAACGTATAGATTCAAACAAGTTATAATATAGAGGAGAATGTTACTACATTAGAATAAAGATTTTGAAACCTAAGGATCAAAGAGTAGCAGTTGTTACCGGTAGTTCAACGGGCATTGGATTTGAGACTTGTCTGCTGTTTGCTCGTAATGGAATTCTCACTTATGCCACCATGAGAGATTTGACAAAGGCTGATTTAATTAAAGACATTGCGGAAAAAGAAAAGCTCCCTCTACAGGTCATCCAAATGGATGTAGACAAAGACGATTCTGTAGTAAGAGGATTCAAAGAGATGTGCGGAGATCGCAAGGGAGAAGGAAGGGCAATTGATATATTGGTAAATAACGCGGGCTTTGGACTATTTGGTGCCCTAGAAGATCAAAGCATTGAACACATCAAGAAACAATTTGAAACAAATCTCTTCGGAGCAATTAGAACTATACAGCAAGTACTTCCTATAATGAGAAATCAAAGAAGTGGGATTATCGTTAATGTTTCCTCTATATCAGGTCAGATTGGATTTCCTGCACAGTCAGTATATGTTAGTACAAAGTTTGCACTAGAAGGATTGAGTGAGTCTGTCGCTTTTGAGGTAGAACCATATGGAATTGGTGTGGTGCTCATAGAACCCGGCGTAATTAACAGCAATTTTGTAGAAAACATTATGATGCCGGATAACATGCAGCGTATTTTAGCACGTCTATTGTCACCTTCATCTTCTTCGGCATCGCCGACAGTAACTTATTCAGGCAATTCCGAACCAGAGAGGGAGTTGAGCGAGTACGCTAATATGGTAGAAAGGTTTCTGTCTCATTACTATCCAGCCATGAGAAATGCACCTTCTCCAAATAAAGTCGCAAAAGTAATATTTGAAAGCATCAATCATTCAGCAGTTTCCACCATGCAAGAAGGTAATAA
>JALZFS010000114.1 GCA_030861405.1 Thermoproteota archaeon
TTATTGACCGCTTAGAAGAAGCTGGATATGTAAAAAGGACAAATGATCCAAAAGATAGACGTCGAACCATTGTCGAGCCTATTCGAAATAAGAAATTGGAAAAAAAACTAGAAATGATCTTTACTCCGTTTCATCAAAGAATGTATCAACTTTTTTCTTTGTACTCTGACAGTGAGCTGGCTTTTCTAGTTGATGTATTGACTAAGAGTATAGAGCTGACACGTGAAGAATCAAGAAAATTACGAACGAGCCTGCAAGGGCAATCCTCCTCCCGGTCAATAGGAGATAGGCATTAAGAATAACAAATGGAGGGAGAATAGTTTTAGTTTGTACTCTTCAATGACTGCTATATATACAGTCAAGCTAAGCTTTAAGAATAGCGAATTGATTTTTTACTTTTTTCCTACTATACAAATTACCTCGTTATCTAAATTCACTCTACCATGAGAATCAGCATACTGCCATACTGCTTCGGTAACCGAGTTCCATGCCTCCTTCTTTACTTCCTCAGTCTGATTTGCTAACATAGCATGAATACGCGTTGCAGTCTGCTGATGGAGCTTAGTATAACTTTCAGGTGAATCAAGTTCAAGTGTTATTTGAAAGGTAGAAGTCTTAATGTCCTTGAATCCTGCTTGGCTAAAGTACTGTTTCAGGACATCTATGTCTGCTAAGGCGAAAGGACCTGGTGTTCCAGGTGAGGGAGCAGGAGCATTTATCTGCTTACTTACTGTAGAGAAAGCCAAATCAAGCCAGGGAACCTTTGATGGAGAAGACCACACAGCTGCAGAAAGCCTGCCGTTAGTAACCAACAGTTCTCTAAAGCTGATTAGTGCCGCAGAAAGGTTTGGAAAAAACATCAGACCCCATCTTGAAAGAATTGCATCAAATTTTGTGGTTGAGCTTGACAAATCTATTCTCTCTCCATCGCTTTCTCTAAATTCCATTATACCATCCACGCCAAGCGACTTAGCTCTTGTTTTTGCAATTGCCAACATCTTAGGAGAAATGTCAGTAGCAACGACTTTACCATTTGGTATAACTTTCCTTGCAGCAGTAATTGCTGGCTCACCTATTCCTGTAGCAATGTCCAAAACCCTGTCACCAGGCTGGATTTCAGCTAATTCTACAAGTTTGTTGCTAACTTTGTGTGCGGTGCACTCTATTGTCTCCCACCAAGTCTGCCAGCCTGCAGCAGCATTATTCCACATTTCGCGCTGTTGAGCCTTGAATTCATCAGGGTTAAAGGTTGGTCTAATGTTGCTCACATCAACACAATTCCTTGTATGCATTGTTATTGCGGCTAATTCTTTAACTTTTACAAAATGGGACTAACAAAGAAGACAGAAATATCGATAAGCTACGCGATATGACATCACATCATCTCCAGGTTTTTATCCGATAATGATTCAAAAGGAGCACCATCCAATGCCGTAGTCTACTAGGTTGAAAAGATGGACCGGGTGGTGGGATTTGAACCCACGACCTAAGCTCGGCGGTAGACAGTACAGTATGATACCAAACTGATTGATGTAATATTTACTAATGCCGAACAATATTTTATCAAAAAACTTCTTTTTTCATCAAGCATTGCTAGATGGCTTGCAGTTACTGCGATACAATTACATTGCAGCGATAACTACCTTGCTAATGCAATCTTTCTCTGGATCAAGCTACATTATACCCTGCGGAACCCACTGGTAACGCCTCTGCAAACACCTCTCTAGCTAAAGGCGCACAAGATCCTCTACTGAGGATATTATGACTACTGCGCCACTTTCTCCACCAAGAGCTTTTTTCATTCTATCTAGAACATCATTGACGACATCAGAATTTACTACAGTTGCCACGACCTTTCTTGTAGTATATGCAAGGTCTATTGTACCCATCCCTCTTCCGGAGGTAACCCTTTCCTTTTCTTTGCCTGAACCTTTTACATCATATATCGTAGATTCAAGGCCTAATCCTCTAAGAGCAGATGTGATTGAATCTACATACTCAGGTTTTAGAAGGACTGCTAGTCTCTTCATAGAAGCCCTTGACTTGCTAGCACTAGCAGTGCTGCCAGTCCTTTCAGAATACGTTACTTCAAAGGGCAAATCAGATTTTTCTTTGACCATATATTACTTTGAACTTAGCCTCAAGCAAGTAGATAAGGCTACCTTTATCGTTAGAAGAATTTATGAATAAATTCAACAAAGTGAAATTTTTTGGTTATGCTAGATATTTTTATGACGCTTTATGCAGGTAAGTCATCTAAGAAAAGGCATAAGGTGGGTTTTGCCCTACAACTTCCTAGGATAACAGTGATGCAATGCGGTAGTCCACTGGAATGATAAGTGGACCGGGTGGGATTCAACCCACGACCTCAGCTGTGCGAATGACATTTAAATTATCAATGAAAATGTCCAAAGTGGAAGTAACTCGCGGCGCCTCGTTGCAATTCTTATAACACAAATTAGAAAACCCACATGTGTTAAGTTGCTAACAGTTTTTACTTGTATAACTCCTGCTTCATTTCTATACTATTGCTATTAGCATTGTTTATGCAAAATAAGATACCACTAAAGTTATAGATTAGCATGGGATTAGAAATTGCACCGTTAGTAGTAGTAGTAGGAGACGGTATTCATAATGACTAAAGGTGTCAGAACTATGTCTGTAGACTCAAAGAGAATACCTAAACTATTTCAAGCATTACTAAGACCACGTTGCAAGATATGCAAAAAGAAAGCATGCTTAATTGCTGCCAGGTACAAGCTTTTGTGTGAGAGGTGCTATGAAATCATAAACTGTGAGTATAAAATGACTCAAGGGTTTGTACGACAACTTCCTAAATGAAGCTCAATTTAATGCCATAGTCCCATCCTAAGAAAAAAGTGGACCGGGTGGCAGAATTTGAACCCCCGATCTCATCAGCTCAGAAGATAACACGATCTAAAGTCATGCAGTTGTAGCATTAATTCAAAAAGGATTCAAACCCCACGCAGTGCACTTTGGATGCTCCATACTCTTATATCGTCAAGCATATTTTGAGGAAGGAAGAAGTGTCGAAGATTGCCTGGTTTTCATTTACCAGTTGAGCGTTGATGTTTTGGGCTTTGTAAAGTGCTGCTCTACTTCTGCCAATCTCTCCATTGAACCGTTGCTTTTTCGAAGGTTGGAAAAGGATGAGTCCTTACGAACTTTTTGGAACATAGCGATAACCTGTTCATGGGTAACTCCATGCCGGATATCATATTCTATCTGCCTGCAAATATTTGTAAGGCGACCATATTTCTTGTGATTCCTTCTCTCCCATCCAGAAGCGTTTGGTGACAAACCTGCGACGTACTTTACAACCATCTTTTCCATATGTTCAACATGCCATTCCATCATCGGAAAACTATTTTGCACTAAAAACCACTGCCTGCTCTATAATACGTCAGACATACATATAATATCACTGGTGGGTATTAGGTCATAGCTCTTCGATCAAATATAGCGATATCAGATGAATTAAGAGGACATTTTTCTTGCAATTAGATCTCAATAGCTGTATTTCCTATAGCAATTGTCTTCTTTAGTGTGAATTTTATCCATTATTTGCTTTCGTACTTTATGTTAAAACCAGTTTTGTGTTCTAAAACGTCCAATACTACTCTTACTTTAGATAAGCATAACTTCAGCAATTCCGACTTGGCTTAAGGACTACAGGTTCTCAAACAACATATCATCAACCTTCTTTCTGTATGATAACAGTATTGCCTAGGTGTCGTCTGACAATGATCGCTGATGAGCTAATTTGATACCGTAGTTATCCTGAGTGATAAATGGACCGGTAGAAATTGAACCTACAACCTCAACCAGCAGCTTTTCTAATGGTGTAGCAGCCATAGAGAAAGAAAACTTTTGGCTGAAATCCTACGGCTCAAAAATCAATATGGGTTCGGTGGAATGCAGCTGAAAATTTAGACCAATGTCAAGATAGAAAAAACAGTCAGCTAGAAAAATTCAGTTCATGTTATCGATTCTTCTTCAATTTTTTATACTATCTTTATCCGCGGCTTGTTGTTATTGAATCAATGCCACATCATCTGAGTGTATTGATAGATCCTCAAAAATTGATGTACATGCAAAAACAGTCGATTCGCTATTAGAATAAGTAGCCACCAATCCTACGGTGTCTTCAGAAATTTCTTTTGTATCCTCCTCGAGCTCCACAGTTAAGCAAACGGATTGATCTACTATCAGCATTGTAAGCTCATTGTGCAGACGGTCCAGTTTTCCTTCTTTCTTGATTTGCCGAATATCAATTCCTGACTCTTTAAGCTGTTGTATTGTTGCATTTGTCATTATTGTTGTTACGGCTGCAGCTGCCATTCTATCAGAATCGTTATCTTCTTTTGCAGGTATCAAAATTCTGATTTTTACATTACGCGGAGGTGATGCTGCCTCTTTTAGCAGCTATAATGCTCCTGCCCTCTCTTGACATCGGAATGCATTTGCTGTAGAAAGGAGTATGAATATCTCTTTTCTGCTGCTGTGATAAGGTCAAATCTAATCTTTTGTATCTCCAACGGGTCTCTGATTGTTTCAACAAATTCTCTTTTAACTCCTTTCTCTATCTCTTTTATTCTTTGTTTAGATGGTATTGCCTTGTTCCATAGAGTTTCAAAGAAGTATTGTTGCTGCTCTACAAACTGCTTAACATTAGTGTGGACCAATTCCGTTGGACGCTGGAACTCAGATATGTTGGGGGTAGCGCCGTACTCCTTGCCATCTATTATTGCAAAATTTCCCTTAACGTCATCGAGATGGCGCAACTCTGCATACTTCGCTAACTCTTTGCAATGCTGAACGTTTTCTTTCGTTATCTCGGTAAGAAACCTGTGCCTTATACCACGTCCTTTGAGCTCCATCATAGCGCGCAACCAGCGTGGGTTTGTAACAAAGATAGATGGAGATTTAGAATTATTACAAATATCAGATGAAACCTTCGCTTTAGACGTTATCTTCAGTGTTTTTTCGGTAATATTTTCGCTGTCGTACCATATCTCCGTAACTTCTACAGGTGTCCCTTCTTCAATCTCCCTTACCCTTTTCTCTGCAGGTATTGCTCTCTCCCATAAAGTTTCAAAGAAAAATTGCTGCTGCTGTATAAATACTTGGGATGTGCTTCTAACTACTTCTATCAGGGATGGTCTTACTTCCTCTGAAATTGCATATGATACATACTCTGTGCGGGTTACTGCAAAGTTTCCTTTAACTCCGTCAAAGTGGCGAACCTCACTGACAACTTGCATAAGCTTCTTGGAGTAATGTAAATTATCTTTCGTAATTTCAGTAACGAATCTAGTTTTTATACCTCTGTCCTTTGCATCAAGAAATGCCTTCCTTAGTGGTTCAGTCGTAATGATTATCGAAGGGTGCCTTATACCACCACAGTTACCAAATCTGTGCTTTACTGTTGATAATTTCTGTAGTGTTTTTTCGATTCTATATTCAACGCCATGCCATACATCGGTCTTTTCATCACCTTATCATCAGATGCAGCGATATCTTTCTTGTTAGTAGGAAAAGGCGATCTTGACGATGTCAAGAGCAACTTTCCTCAAGGCCTAATAAATAAAAGATTACGTGAAAGAATGTAACTCTCCAAATTTTATGATGTACCATACTCATTATGCGTAGCACCAATCAATTGTTTGTTTTAAGCTCATTTTTTGAGTGGTTGTCGGGAAGATTTTATAACACTTAAGCGTACTTTAACGTAGTTAATCAACTAGAGACAACTATTACAATGGTGCAACAAGGTCTTTTTGTTTAAGATAATTATATTTTTATTAAGCAGATTATATCAGTTACCTATAATATTTTTTCTCCTTCGTGTTATTAGCCCTGGGATTACCTGCTACCTGCTACCTGCTCCTCTATTCTATCGCACTTTTTAACTTCTATCTAACGCAATACCTTAAGAGTCTCCTATTATAGACCCCTAATTGCAGAAACTCGAAGAAATACATCTTTTATTGATTTGCCAAATAAAAAATATAAACCAAAACCATCGTCGTCACACGAAAGAATAGACTTGCTCCAATGGATGAGAAAATGGTCGAATATAAAGGCAGCAACTACTTTTTAATAGCAAAGGATCGTCTAATCTTCAGAGTACTGCAATGTCTGTCAAGTGTGCAGAATGTCAGTGTGTTCCGCAGGATTGTGCGAAGGTAGTGGAGGCACAACACTGCATTCTTTGTACCAAGGATGTTTTTGCTGTTGAGCTACTATTCATGGATTTTTGCATTGGCAGTAGTTGCTGCAGTTGTTTCTGTCCCACATTTACAAAAATAACCCAGAACAATACCGTAATCTACCAGAGTGATAATAATGGACCGGGTAGTGGGATTTGAACCCACGACTTCGGCTCACCATCTTCTTTAGAGAACAGGTGTCTCTCTATTACCTTCCATATCTAAAGGGCAGAGCTGTTGAAGGAGAATTTTAAGGGCTCAAATCTCACCGGTCCACTTTCATATATTCCAGTGTCCTACTATCAACCAAAGTTCTGAGAAAGCCAGCTAAGATATTAAAGGAGCTTGAATGTAAAAGGTCTCATCAAAAAATTCTCTGTTGAATTTACCTAAAGCATGTAAGATGGCTTCTGTTCTGATTTTTACATTGCAAGTGAGAACCGAAATAAGGGCATTGATTCCCCGCCCATTAGAAATTATCATAATTCTACCTCCATCCTCAGGGCTCAGACACAGAGTGACAAGATTTCTAGTTCCAGGATGATTGCTCTATCAGTAGTTGCTAGTATTGCTAAGAGAATTAACGAGACCATAGATAGATTGACCTTTGCCAAAATGGTAGTCAACATCTCTTTCATCCAACATGATTTCAATCGTTCTGCCCTTTGAAATTAGGATATTTGCATTTACATCCTTCCATACTTTCTGACCATTTATTCCTACGTCCACGGTTCCTAAAACATAAGCATTGCCTTCTGGAGTTAGTATAT
>JALZFS010000144.1 GCA_030861405.1 Thermoproteota archaeon
GAAGTACAATCAACCAAGCAATGTGCTCTGTGTGGGGTCACGCTTGCAGCAACTACAGAGATCAACATTTGCAACGAATGTATTAAATGCGCAGACTGCTGTGTTGGCCTAGAGAAACTGGAGAATGAGGCTACTCGACCATCTTAAGAGTATCAGCTATGGTGACGATGCCTGTTACATTTCCCCTGTAGCTTACCAATATGCATTTTGCAAATCTCAGGAGGGGAATAAGGGCTTTGGCCGGAGTTGATACGTCGACTATTGGAGGCGGTGGTTCCATGGTCTCTGAAACATGCATATTCTTCAGATCTTTCTTATCCTTTTCAAGCATAACTCTGGCCAATCCATCCTCTGTCAATATGCCCACAACTCTTGACGAGTCAAAGACAGGGACCTGGCTTATTGAGTTGACACGCATCATATCTATTGCCTTGTGAAGCTTCTCATCCTTTTGGACCCATATGGGCTGACGACTGCAGATGTCACCAGCCTTCATGGACGTGCGGCTTTCTAATGAGCTTAGAATTTCAAAGATTTTACGAGCAGTTTCGTAACTTGGCTTACATCTGCCGGATTCAATCTGGTTTATCATAGACGTGCTTATGCCAGTCAACGCCGCTAGCTTCCTTTGAGTTATTCCAAGTCTCATTCGTGCCTGCTTTATGTATTCGAGCCTCGGCAGCATCTTTTTCCAACGTTTATAATGCTCGGTCAGCACTTATAAGCTGCTTAGGATAGCCGAGCGAAATCTTGATAGCCTTATATTATGTGCATACAGAATTTTTTTGTCACTGTGTGCCATGAGTAATAATGACAACAGCAAGTGGGATTCAGTCAAGCGATACAAGCTCACAAGGACCATAAACAAACTGTCAAGTATTTCCGGACATGGCACGGAGCTTGTCACTGTATATATTCCGTCTCGTCGTCCCATATTTGATGTCATTGCACAGCTGCGCAACGAAGCAGGCACTGCTTCAAACATTAAATCAGATCTGACCAGAACTCATGTGCAAGACGCGCTCAGTAGAACTATCGAGCAACTAAAATTGTTTAAGGAAACTCCTCCAAATGGTCTCGTAATATTTTGCGGTGCTATTCCAAACGAAAAAGGAATCGGGAAAGAAAAAATAGAGATTTATCCGGTTATGCCGCCCAAGCCAGTCCAAATTAGTCTTTACAGATGCGACGATCACTTTTGGACGGACCATCTCAAGGACATGATGAAAGACGACAAGGTCGTTGGAATACTCACTATAGACACACAAGAGACAGGGATTGGTATTCTCACAGGTGATCGCTGGGAAGTTATTGACTCTCTGACCTCAGGGGTGGCTGGTAAGCATAGGCAAGGAGGCCAGTCTGCAAGAAGGTTTGAGAGACTTCGAGAAAATGAGCTTAACGAGTATTACCATAGGGTGGCAGACCATGCCAAGCAGGTATTTATTGATGACTATAACGTTAAGGGCATAATTGTTGGAGGCCCGGGCCCGACAAAGGAGAACTTTTTAAAAGAGGAGTATCTCGACTACAGGTTACAAAACAACATAATTGCAACTCTAGACACCTCATATTCTGGTGAAGAGGGTGTACGCGAGTTAATAGAGAAGGCGCAAAAAGAGGGCATCCTGCAGGAATTTCGAGTAATGGAGGAAAAGCAGTTAGTCAAGAAATTTATGAACGAGGTGCACTCAGGCCGTGGACTTGGAATTTATGGTATCCATGACGTGGTCAAGGCATTAGAAAGCGGTATAGCAGATCTGGTAATAGTGACGGACGATGTTACATACATATGGCTAGAGATAAGGTGTAAGACCTGCCAGAACATTCAATCTAGCGTAGTAGACAGAGCACAGCTAATCTCTACCAAGCAAGAATATCTCTCTCGGTCTTGCCCGTCGTGTCATGGAAATGATCTCGAAGCTATTGAGAAAGATATTGTGGATTATATGAATGAGCTTGCTACAATGACAGGCTGCAGGCTCGAAGTTATTTCTGGAAAGACCGAGGAAGGCTCGCAACTTGCCAGCCTTGGCAAGATAGGTGCGATATTGCGTTATAAGCCTATGTAAGGCTACATGTGCATTCTGACACATCTTTAGCGCAGCCGCTGCAGATGACAAATGTGTTACAGCCTGCTGGTGTGCAAGCCTCAAATGTTCTTGACTCCCTACCACATGGGCACCTGTGCATGACCTGAACTCGATTGCAAACTAATATCTAGGTTCCGCATATGCGATATACACCCCATGGCTCCCTCCTTGGCCTCTACGGTTGGCTCAGTTATTGCGAGCAGCCCACTAGGGCATCCTGATGACCAGATACATGTGGCGTCGACATGGGTGGGTTCATGAATGGCACCGATTAGTTTTATTCAAGATAAGCGCTAACCAGACTGTCATGCTCTGAACAATCTCAAATATAAGATCGTTCTTCATTTGGCTAAGGCGTGAGAAACCAAGGCATTCCAAGTATTTCATACACACGTTTAGGCGAATATAGACGAAATCGCATAGAGTTTGCCCAATGATAAAGTTTGTTTGACAAGTATTAAATAAAGGCACAGAAGTATGAGGTTTTGAAAGAATGCCTGCTCAGATGAAGGTTCATCCGTCGTTTTTTAAGGAATTTGCCACCAAGACTTGGGTATCACCAATCGAGATCGTCAAAGAACTTATTGAAAATGCCTTTGATGAGGATGCCACACGAGTACTTGTTACGGTACTAATCAATGGCTCTATTGCCATCGAGGATGATGCAGGAATGGATGAGAGTGGAATGGAAAAGTTCTTGCTCCTAGGTTCGCCTCATAAAAGGATTGAATCCATTTCACCTAGGTTGAAAAGAATCAGAACAGGAAGATATGGCACAGGAAGACTATCATTTCTCACATCTTTTGAAAGCATGAAAATACGGACTAGACGCAATAACTTTACCAAAACGATCGTAATTAACGCAGATGTGCTAGAAAAGCTTTATAGAGGAAATGCAAGAATTGATGAGGTTAAGGAGTCTCCATTAAGGAGAGAGGGAACAGAGCTCTTCCTGAGCGGTTCGAAAACTCAGCTGGATATCTCCAAGATCACGAAGGAGATCCGAAAGCTGGCAGTATTGAGGCAACCAATGTTTGAAGTGTATATCAAAGCAGATGAGAGATTCAAAGAATGGAACTTTGAAGGAGCACAGATTGTAAGAGCACCTGAAATCCAGGGGCATAGGATGCCTGTCAATATCGACAACGGGAATATAGTGGGTGAAATCGTTATAGCAAGGAGACCGCTTTCTGATGATGAACGTGGAATAGCTGTCATGGTAGGGAACCACATTGTGATGCGAAGCAACTTTGGATTTGATTCCAAGTTGAACCGTGTAACTGGTTTTGTCAGATGCGAGAGCTTAACCACGAGGTTCGCCGACAAGTCTGCGATCATAGAGGACAATGAGTACAGCAAATTTAATCAAATGATGAAGGCCTTTGTAATTGACAATGTTATTCCTAGCCTAACTGAATATGAAGATGTGCTCATCACGCGGGAAGAATCGAAGATCTATCGCCAGATAGACAAGATACTAGGCCAGGCGATGGTTGAAACGCTAGAGCTTGAAGAGGAGGTGCAAGGGTACGAAATGGTTGAAGTAGAGGAACGGGCTAGGGCAACGCAGAACCAGCAACATAGAAAGCATGAACATCAAGTGCGTTCTAGTATCACAGATCAAGTGGAACAATATCAAGATGTCGAGCCATTGTCAACGAAGAGCTCCTCAGGTATCTCCGAGCCAGACAGTGCAAGACCGGATGCTCTAGCCGAATCGAGACCTCTTCAGATTCTGGGAGATTTTCATTCGGGAGGGACTGAGCAAGTAGCTAATGAAATCCCGCTTGAGGAGGTCCGCGCCGTGATGAAAAAGGAGCGAAAACCGATACTAAAAAAGACATTTGCACTCAAAAGAATAGGCTACAAGGTAATTCCCTATGAAGACGAATCCGATTCTCGCTACAGCTTTACTACGGAGAATATTGTCTTTGTAAATAAAGCAAACCCAACCTATCAGGCTGAAGCTATGAGAGGAGATGAGTTCCTCATGAGGCACGTCATAAGCATCGTTGCAGAGGCAGTTGCACAGGCAAAACACCCTGAGGGCAAAGACGCACTTGAGCTGCAGAACAGGCTCGTAGCTGAAGCCATTAGAATACATGACACCACTGCGGCAAGGCGCTAAGGGCGTACAGATCTCCACCATGCTCGTTTTTGCCCTTACAATAGAAACGACTAAATCTAACTGGCATCTCGATGTACCTCGCATATGGCGTTTGAATTCATGCCGGGCGCAACGGTAGTAGGTATTACCTACAATGATGGTGTCTTACTAGCAGCTGAAAAGAGAGTTTCATTTGGAAATTTTGTAGTTAACAAGAATATCAAGAAGACGTTCCCCGTGACCGACCACGTTGGAGCGGCATGCGCTGGCATGGTTGCCGACATGCAGGTGCTCGTGAGGCAGGTTGAGGCCCTTGCAAAGATTCGCAAGCTAGAGACGAGGAGAGAAGTTGCTCCAAACTCAGTCGCCAAATTGATGTCTGTTATAATGTTCGAGCGGAGGTATTTCCCTCTTCTAACGCAGGTTATTGTTGGCGGAATCAATCAGAAGCCTGAAATCTATACACTTGATCCTCTTGGTTCAGTATTACCTGATGATTATGCTGCAGTGGGCACGGGTGCAGAAATGGCGCTTGGTATCCTCGATTCAGAGTTTAAAGCAGATATGCCAGAGCAGAGTGTCAGAGAATTAGCTACTCGTTCTATTAAATCTGCTATCCAGCGTGACGCTGCCAGCGGGGACGGCATTGATATACTATATGTAACAAAAGGCGGATATAGAGAAGAAACTTTGTCCCTTCGTAATGCCTAGATTTTCTTATATGCTTTCCAGATTTTGTCACTAATGTAGTGAAGATTATCTATAATTGAACCCTTTGTCATTTGTTGTGCTACTTCACTATCCTCAAGAGCAACTCCTACTGCAAGAGCCCTGCCGTGCTTTTGATCTTTGACCACTACAATATCTCCTTTTTTAAAGGAATCGAAAAGCATAATGCCTGGCCGCATTACCTTTGCACCATTGCATACAAATTTTACTGCACCCATATCTATCGTCACTGAAGGGAATTGATGAATCTCATCAGCCTTGCCGAGGAAAGGCATTATAGTGTTGCCTACTTGGGCTGCAACCACGTCGCCAGCAACCAACAACCGCTGGTCTTGCTCTATTTCGTACACTTTGATACTCTTTACCTTTGGAAAGATACCTTGGGGCCAAACGGAACAAACCTCTTTGATTAGTTGTGCTGTTTCACTCTTGGAAAGTAAAAAATTCTTCAGGTTAGATCAGAGTATTAGTGAATGAACTATAATTAATCTATTACACGCAAAGCATAAGAGTCTCCAGAGCTTCTCATATCGTCTTTCTAGATAAGACTGAAACTATTGTCTGTCTACATGCAACTAGGAAAGCCACTACAGGCCTAATCTGAATATCTTCACGCAGGTAAGGCTCCAAAATATATATGCCAAGCCCAGCCCGCAGATCTATCGACTGGCAATATACAAAATTATGGTCGGTCCATGCTTACAAATCCAAGGAATTGTTATACCTCAGTATCTTAACTATTCGTTTTGAAATTATGGCGGGGGCTCAATATTAGCGGAGATACGCCTCTGGCCTTAGCTAAGCAGGACTACGAGAATAGGGCAGGGCCCGTAGAGAACAGATAAGTTCAAAATAACTGTCTCAAACAAAACATCTTCGATAGAATCCGAATCCCAGGAGGTACGGTATGACTATAGAAATCATAGCAATAGTGTTCAAGCACAAAGTAGCGCAGCTGTAATATTCCGTTTCCTTCAGAAACCTTAGAAGCATGATCCATAGGGCCGCTCCCATATGGGATAAGTTGCTAATAAATTCACTTGCTACCGGATAATTCAGGAATTGGTATGAGTTATAATCTGCCAGCATTCTAAGCAAAAATTCCCATTAACCTGAAATATTTCTGCAGGCCTCACTTGGCACTCCTTGCACAGGTCGCCGCACGCTTGTGCGATTTCTTTATCTTCTATTCTTTTTCTGTCTAAAATCTGCATAGTATTGATATAGAAATTATATCTCCGAAAGGATATTTATATGTATTTTATTACAGTGACATCAATCATAGGTGATGCTCTCCAATGACTTTTAGATACAGCGATCGTATATTCAGGCAAGCAATCACTCATGAGATAATTCTAGTCTATCTCAGCTAAACGAGGCGTCCCTAATCTCTATGAGATCTCGCAACACAGCACTAGCAGTCTCCATTCCTCCAGCACCCTTGCCGATTATTGTCTGTTGTCCAGAATGCTCCGATGAAAATGTAACCGCGTTTAAAGTACCATTGACACAGATCGGATCCGTCTTAGCGACCTCGGTCGGTGCCACGTAAAGCCGCCTGTTATCGCAGACGGCTAACAACTTGATTGAATTACCACGTAAAGCCGCCTTTTTCACATCAGATAAACACACATTAACTATACCGGTACAGTCGACATCTTTAATGGTCACTTTCATTCCCATAACCCAGTTTGCCATAATAACCAATTTGGCAGCGGCGTCTAAGCCATTGACATCGAGCGATGGGTCCGTCTCGGCATAGCCTTTTTCCGTGGCGTCTTTCAGTGCACTCTCATAGGTCAAACCCCCATCCATGCTGGTTAAAATATAATTGGTGGTGCCATTCAGTATTCCTCTGAATGAAAGTATTCTGTCCCCCTTCAGGCAGCGCTTTGCAAACTCTAAGATAGGCGTTCCGCCGCCCACTGTACCGCTGAAGCGAAAAATGACACCGTTGTAGTTAGCAAGCTCGATCAGTGAGGGAAATGCCAAAGCAAGTGGCCCTTTATTAACACTTATGACGTGCTTACCACTTCTCATTGCAGCTGTTATATGTGAGGTGGCTGGTTCCGCATTACCTAGATCCGTTGGAGTACACTCAAGCATCACTTCAGCATCGACCTTCTCGATGATTTGTAGAGCATCAAAGTTTGTCCTTGCTGTCTCATATGCGCCTACTGTTCCCATGCCTTTTTTTGCCTCGACCAGACGCCGTAGATCTAGGCCGCCAGGATCTGTGACTGCTCCTCCTTTGTCCGCACAGGCAACTATGCGTGGCTTGATGCCATGTTGAGTATAGAGATCGGCAGAGCGAGAGAGCAGTAGTCTAGCGAAACTTTGTCCTACAATTCCAAATCCTACAATTACTAAACGCAATGCAGATCCCGGTGATTAAAGTGCTAGGGGGTAATAAAACTATAAAATTACAAAATTACAATTAACAAGAATGACCGTCCGTACTAATATAAGAACTCGCTGTACATAGTGTAGCTTTTGGAATTGAGCCTACTATTAGAAGGTCAATCATGATTGCTCTCTACTGATGCTTGTGCTTTAGGTGAAAGAAATTATAACCTACAGGATTTTGTTATTGCTAATAAGATATCTTGCCATTGTTGTTGTACTCTATCCAACCTTTTTCGCTTCATTCATCAGTAATCCGTACTTGGAAAGTGGCAACTCTGGACATCTCTACAGCCAATTGGGTTACTTAGTGTATCTAGAATAGCAAGGACCTTGTCATTTTGCAAACTTTGACTGCGACTTAAATGATATCGAAAATAAAGATGTCTAGTCAATTCCGTTCCTAGCGTCTCATCGGAGAGCAACAGCTGCATTGCAAAGCATTTTTACCAGTCAGATAATGTGAGATATTCAAAGGACACGATACCCTTGTTTGAACCCATTGCTACACTAGGCTTGCTCATAGCTGTAGGGTTTGCCGCCGGAACTTTAGGTTCGATGCTTGGTGTAGGTGGCGGCATAATAATGGTGCCAGCTCTAACCTTTTTGAACATACCACCGATCCCAGCGGCAAGCACTAGTCTTATTGCAGTTACCGCGACAAGTATATCCTCAACTGTAGAGTATTCTCGTCAAAAGAAGATTGAGTACAACCTTGGCTTAGAAATGGCTGCATGTGCTATCCCTGGAGCAGTACTCGGTGCCACGATATCTAACTACCTCCCAGAAGCATCGTTCAAAATGTACTTTGGAATATTACTCATCTTCACCGGCTTGTATATCTTATATCGAAATCTGATCCTAGGACGCAAAGCTGCAAGAAATTCGTCGAGGGCTTTGCGCGCCATACTATTTTCTGCTGCGTTTTGTTCTGGTCTTATATCCAGCCTCTTCGGTGTTGGAGGTGGCATAATATTTGTGCCAGCGATGGTTCTTATACTTGGCTTGACTATGCAAAGGGCAGCCGCAACATCTCAACTCGCTTTGCTCCTGACATCTGTCTCCGGCGTCTTTACTCACTCTTACTTGGGCCACCTCGATTACGTTCAGGCAGTCGCCTTATCAGTAGGCGCCTTTGCTGGTGCTCAGATAGGAGCAAGGATATCTCGTGCTACGAAAGAAACAATGCTTCATCGTCTCTTGGTAGCCACGTTGATGGCAGTGGCTATCGTTTTTATTTTGGATGGGCTATCTTTCTGGTAAATCTCGCTTTCCTATGCTGCCGCGAATAGGAGCGCGGTGCAGTCCATGAAGCATCATCTTCTCTTTATGATGACCTTTTCGTAATGCAGACCGAACTCATATTGTGTTTGCCTATTCTGCTATCTTTTAAGTAAATTCAACGTATGCAAGATAGCAATGCATGCCTCAACGACCACCATATTTAATGCAGTACCCTAGATAACGTCAACGATATGTTATTGCTTACCAAAAAGCCAAATTAGATTTATTACTATGTTCTAGCCTTCCTTCGCTAAGGAAGTTAAAAAATTTCCCTTTCCTACCAGTGCATCGACTATTTCCTTGATTCATCAACATAAAATACAGCTTCATTTTTCCTAAGCGCAGCCCCAGCCGCCAGGTTTAAAATTGAACGGTAAAGCCTAGTGGCATCCGGCTCTGCTCCTTCGCCATTGCCTGCAAGAACCAGATATAGTCTTATGTTAGAGCCGAGAACGTCAGCTAACTCTTGGTTTACAGTAGCCGTATATGGGCGCAGGGCACCACGGAATACATCTGCCCTCGCTCTTATAACACCTGATATCTTTTTACCAACTGGCGCGTCTGGTCCAACGATGACAATGATCCCCTTAGACCCCTTGTATTTTGCTGGCTCTTCAATTGAACCAGGCGGTGCCATTGCGTTGACTGCCTCTTTTGCAATTAGCCCGGGTATGAAAATGAAATTTTCAACTAGGCCATCCCAATGCTTCCTTGAAAGCGAGCTCAGAGCTGTGTTATAGTCATAATCGCCAGTGAAGTGAATTACAACATCAATATTGTTAAATTTCGTCCTCGCAATATTCAAGATGCGCCCCACACTTCCTTCATCTAGCATATTAATTGCATGGCTATGAAATTCTGCGTATTCAGCAATGTCCTTGTGGTGGTGTGTAAGTATGATAACCTCCTTGGCTTGAGCCGCCTGCGCGTATCTTGCAACTTGCTTGACTCTGTCGATCTCCTTTCCAGAGGATGAGCTGGTCGTTATGACAATAACTTTGTCCTTTAAGGCCGGTTCCCCGGTCCCATCAATCGCTGTTCCAACTATGGGTTTGACAGGATAAAAAACCCGGTCGTTTGGAATGACTCTGCCATTTATCAACCTGCTTATCTGATCATCCGATAAATTTACGACCATGTCAGCCACCTCTTCTTGCTTTAAAAATTCTCTATCCACTATCATTTTACTGGTGTTGTCTTGAATCTTCTCTGCGATCTCTTGCATTTTGGTAAGGGCGCCCGACACGGTCTTTGATATTCTGCTGATATCTTCTGGCGACTCTTGGCCACGTGCCTTGGCTATTTCTGCTGCAACTTCCGACACGCCTTTAGCAACCACATCTGGGGCATCCCCTAATAGGGGAAGCGCACGAGCTGTCACTCTCTCAATCTCAACAGAGCTGAGGCCAGGATAGCCTCCAATTCGAACAAATTCAGCAGCGGCTTTGGGATAAACTGTTTTGTAAATCCTGTCAGAATGAACTGGTCCGGGGTTTGTCGCTAATGATCGTATCCCTCGTTCTGCCAACTCCCACGCCAGCGCTTCTACGAGCCGATTCTTGGCACCTTGGGCGGCAGTATAGGGAGTTCTGAACCTATATGGCCTCTGCTCGTAGCGGTTTTCTTCTGTAAAAAATGTCGAGATGGTAATTATCTTCGAGCCGTTTTTCATCGCGGTTAAACTGCTAATAGATGTCCAGTATGTGCCGGTTAGATGGATCGACACTGCTTCGCGGAATTCCTTTACGCTTGCGTTTGTAAATGCTTTTACAGGCCCTGATACACCCGCATTGTTGACGACGATGTCGACTGTACCAAACTGCTTCTTGATCCTATCAAACATAGAATTTATTCCAGCTTCGTCTGCAACATCAACACCTGGGCAGACTGTTACTGAGCCTGAAGATCCGACGGAAGCTATTATTTGGTTCAAGAGGCCGGCCGTCTCGTTAAGTGGTTCTTTCCTTCTTCCCATTATCACAATGCTGGCGCCGCTCTCGGCAAATTTTCTTGCTATTGCCTGTCCTATACCAGTCCCGCTGCCAGTAATAACAACCGTCTTATGGCTGAATTTTAAAGGAGAACCGGAAGACATATGCTGCTCCACAAAATTTCCACATTTCCAACATTATTAAAGTTAACTTCGTGTTTCTGCTTCTCGTGCACGTCAATAGAAAAGGGTGTAAAATCTAACTCTGCATAAAGTTCGTGCACTGCGCCTAGGTATCTCGCTCTCTAAGATAGGGTATTTTCAGCATACCACGATAGATTATCTCTCTATACCTGGGACCTTTTTATGGTTGTATAAGAGGGTTATAAACTCGTCAGATCCTGTCAGCTTTCCATCCCCTAAAGCCTGCTGCCTCCTAAGGTATTATTTGTCCTGGCATACTATAACCATGCTCAGGACTTCCATCCATTCTGCCGATTTTGTAGCTAGAAAAGCTGTACTTGTTTTATTGTAGTCAACAGTGCAATGATAAAAGAATTGGCTAGATTGATGGCTAAGTGCTATTCCTCTGTCAGGCATCGGTAGCCAAAGCTACCCTGTCTAACAGTAACGAGACATGTTAATGTACGACATAGCGCTATATATGCAAGATGCACGCATTATAGCCGGAGCTAATGCATGATGTCTCGTAAATATCTCCTGACTCCTGATTTTTCTAGCTTCATTGCTTTTTTCATCACGCTAGTTTTTAGTTCTCGCTTGTACTTTTCTACTCGTCTGGCAATATCTGGGTCCTTTGTTCCTAAGATCTGACAAGCAAGGATGCCAGCATTTTTGGCACCATTTATGGCCATAGTGGCGACGGGCACCCCTGGTGGCATTTGCGCAACTGAAAGAAGGGAATCAAGACCGGCAAGGCTCTTTGTCTTGATTGGTATACCAATTACAGGTAGAACGGTTATTGAAGCTACCATACCCGGTAGATGAGCTGCGCCTCCTGCACCTGCAATGATTATATGGATACCACGTCTCTTCGCATTCGTAGCGTATTCAAACATTCGCCTTGTAGTCCTATGTGCAGATACAATTGTTATCTCGTTTGGTACGCCCAATAAATCCAGTATTTCTTTTGCTTCCTTCATTACCTCGAGGTCAGAGTCGCTTCCCATTATTATGCCTACAAGAGCTCTTTTCATTCACTTCTTCCCTTTGTAGCGCCTACAGATACCATCTCCTCAGACACTAGTTGCAATCTGTCTCTTGCCTTTGTAGCTCGCGTAAGCGCTTCCTTTGTAGTCCTTCCTATGGCAGTAATATGTCCCAGCTTTCGACCAGTCTTGGATGTCTTTTTGCCATATACATACAGTTTCACGCCCGGCACGCTTAAGACGTTTCTGAGGCCTTGAAAAGCGTACGAACCGGTGGATTGTTTGTTCCCGAGTATATTGACCATGACTGCAGGACAGAGCAATTCCGGCTTGTTGAGTGGCAAATCAAGAATTGCCCTGAGATGTTGCTCAAACTGTGAGACCGAGCACGCTTCATTAGTATAGTGTCCGCTATTATGAGGTCTTGGAGCAATTTCATTTACTAATACATCACCTTCTCCTGTAACAAACATTTCAATGCCAAAAATGCCAGCGCCACCTAGAACCTTCATGGTCAATTCTGCGATTGTTCTTGCTTTTGACTCGACTTTTTGGTCAATCCTCGCTGGTACTATTGACATATCTAAGATACTATTCTTGTGACTGTTTTCCACGACAGGAAAGGAGGCTATCTGACCTCTTGGATTGCGGGCAACCATTATGGATAATTCTTTCGTAAACGGAACAAACTTCTCGACCATCAAATCCTGTTTAGGAAAATAATTGAAAGCTTCATGTACGCTTTCAATTGAAGTTATCAGAAAATTGCCTCTCCCATCGTACGAGTTTTCACATGCCTTAAGCATTAGAGGCAATCCAAACTTTTTACACAATGCATCTAGGTGTTCCTCTGATTGTA
Organism: Thermoproteota archaeon; assembly: GCA_030861405.1. Taxonomy (GTDB): domain Archaea; phylum Thermoproteota; class Nitrososphaeria; order Nitrososphaerales; family Nitrososphaeraceae; genus Nitrososphaera. The sequence goes on from JALZFS010000144.1 coordinate 12,575, forward strand.
CAAGATCAAAATCGGGGACGCTAATCTTGTGGTCCTTCAAAAAGGATTTTTGCCTATACTTGTTCTGAATAATATGGAGTGTCGCAGGAGTAGGGCGGACTGGATAACCCCTCGCTTCAAGCTCCTTGAGGGCTACAGAATTAGCAAGCTCTATCTCATAGGTCATAACATCGCTTTTTTTTGCTAGTTGCAATATTGCATTCTCGTCTTTGAAATCGGCTACTATCTGTTCATCCGCTAGCATTGAAGCAGGACACCTTTCGGTCGGATCGAGTACAATAACCTTGAGTGACATTCGCTTTGCTTCATGTGCAATCATCTTTCCAAGCTGGCCTCCTCCTATAATGCCAACGCATATCGGCTTGCGTACGGAAAGCACATCGCTATTGACCATTTATTGTTGGCTAAGTTGGTTATAGTAGCACCATTAAAAGTCTTTCAATGTCTATAGATAGATTTTTTATTGTATCGAAAATAAGGCACTGCAATGAGAAGGTTAATGCAAAGAGGCAAGGTCAAAGATGTATATGAGCTAGATAACGGAAATCTCATGTTTCACTTCTCGGATCGTGTCTCAGCTTTTGACATAATGATGGCGACCGCAATTCCAAGGAAGGGTGAAGTGCTCTGCAAGTTTGCTCAATTTTGGTTCGAGGTGCTTGATACACCTCATCATATGGTACAAGTACTGGATAAGGACAAAATGGAGGTCAAAAAACTGACAATGGTACCTATCGAATGTGTCGTGAGAGGGTATTTTTATGGCAGCTTTATCCATCGTTACAAAGATCGCCTAGGCAAAGACCTACCATCCAATTTCTATCCACATTTGGCATCGAGACTTCCGGAGCCAATATTTGATCCTACTACTAAATCTCGGGATCACGACAGACCTATTGATCGGCAGGAAATGCTCTCTTCTGGAATAATAGATGATTATGATTATGACCTTCTTCAATCCACGTCAATTTCGCTTTACAACAGAATGAGCAGGATCGCAGATAGGGCTGGATTTATAATGGCAGACGTCAAGTTTGAATTCGGTAAAGATGAAAGCGGCGAAATGATCCTAGGTGACTCGCTTGGCCCTGACGAATACAGGCTTTGGCTCAAAAATGACTACCAGCTAGGCAGAGTACAAGAAAGCTACGACAAGCAGCTTCTGCGTGACTGGCTTACAAGTACCGGGTTTAAGGACGCCGTCGATTCGCTTGCTAAGCAGGGAAGGAAACCGCAATCTCCGGAAATTAGCGCGGAGATCACAAATGAGCTAAGCAGGCGATATATCTTTGCGTACGAGCAGATTACCGGTCGCAAGCTATAGCTCAATATTAATACAATTTTATGCAATTATTGACGGGCATATCACAAATTATCAGGCATTATTCACCAGACAAGAACCACATGTTCCATGTTATATTGATAATTGCCGTATCATTATGGTAGCAACAAGAGTTTTTCTATAAAAATAAGGATATTCTGACATACATCATTATAGTATCATTCACATTAATTGACACTATAGCAATAGTAGCATTTGACAATTAAGGCAAAAGTAACTGACAGCAATCCTTACGACACATATCCAATTTATTTTAGTATGATGCCCGGCACTCTTTTTCAGAGGGATGCAACGATCAAATGGGTAACTACGCTTACCTATCGGTCCGCTCGAGCATTAAACGATCCTGTTAGGATAAGAATACTGGAAGTTTTGAGCCACAAGCAAATGACTACAGAAGAGATCGCTAAGGCACTTCGACGGTCGGGTCATAAAAAAGCCACTACCACCATAAGACATCATCTTGACACTCTAAAGGAGGCGGGCCTAATTGAAGTCACAAAGATAGTCGAAGTTAGAGGAACAATTATGAAGTACTATACAGCAACTCTGCGTGCATTCAGCTATACTGCACCCAATCTCGACGAGCACCACCAGCTTATGCATGATACAAGTAGCCGGCTGCTCAAGATCTTAAGCTCTATACTTCAAAACAAAAAATTTGCTGCATCTTTTATCGGAAAAGATCCTTGCAATCTTTGCAAGACCGATCATTACAAGGAGTATATTGCATTGGAAATACTGAATGCTGCGTTGGCCATAACTCTTGGAAAACAAGAGTATAAAGATATGCTTGACATGAAAGAGCAGCAAGTTAAGAAGTAATCATTCAACTGTAACCCTGAAAATCGCCTTTGTATCATCATCTTGTAGTAGCCTGACCATCTTTCTTGGCATGTCCGATGAGGCCATGTTACATCTCACAGATATGGTTCGTGGGCAGGCAAAATTTGTCTTACGTAGTACTATGTCGTGTGGGTGCAGAAGGTTTAGGCGCCGGTCTCCTGTGCCTGTTACAGTGACTGACTCTGGTCCAACCATCACCTCCATTACGACGACGGCAGAGTCTGATTTTAGCCTGCGTTTGAGCATTTCATCCAGGTCAACGCAACCTTTATTTGCTCGTACTCCAATGATACAGTCACCCCTAGTACTCAAGTGCTCATCCTTGGTTATTTCAATAGTTTTGGCATGAAGTGATTGAACATTTCGATGCCCGTAGAATACGACCTCATCCTGAACCATTGCAATTCTTCTCATAAGATGTTATTAAAATCATGACGAGGATGCATTTGCTTTTGACAATCTCTCATAGTTAGGCTTAAATGGAACGTTACGAAAAAACTAGATCGAATTGTTACCAGCAGCAGCAGGCTATGACCGAGCCATTACTGTATTTTCTCCAGACGGAAGACTGTATCAGGTAGAGTATGCTATTGAAACCGTCAGACGAGGTACACTTGCAATAGGCATCAAGAGTGTAGATGGAGTTATACTTGCAGTAGAGGAAAAGACGAGGAAACTGCAGATATCAAACGTAACTCAGAAGATATTTCAAGTCGATGATCACATTGGTGTTGCGGCAGCAGGATATATCCCTGATGCACGTACTCAAGTAGACCATGCAAGGTTCTTTGCTCAAAGCAACAGGCTTATCTATGACGAGCCTGTGGACGTCGAGGGCGTCGCGAAGAATATTGCGGATATGGCACAACAGTTCACACAATATGCAGGGGTTAGGCCCTTTGGCGTAGCTCTGATACTTGCAGGTGTTGATAAGAACGGCTCAGCCCTCTTTCTGACTGATCCAAGCGGTACATATATCGGCTACGATGCTGTTGCCATCGGTGCAGGTAGTGATCAGGTGACTGAATTTTTAGAGAAAAGTTACAAGCCAGAAGTTAGCCTAGATAACGCTGCAGCCCTTGCCGTAGAATCAATATACTTGGTGAGCGAGGAAAAGACCAGTACACGGCATCTGAAGATGGCTATTATAGACAACAAGACTAAGACAATGCGGAAGATAGAAGATGAGGATATCCAAGGGTTTGCTGCAATTGCTCGAGAAAGTGCCTCAAAGCGGGGCACAGGCTAAAAAACTAATTTATAAGGATATTCGTACCGTAGAATTTGAGGAATGGTAGTAAAGATAGGCGACAAAGCTCCAAACTTAGAAGTTTCGACTTGGGTTCAAGGGAAACCAACTAATTTAGACAAGGAAAAAGGCAATGTCGTTGTGATTGAAGTTTTCCAAGTTAACTGCCCGGGCTGCTTCCTCTACGGCATACCTGAAGCAATAGATATTTACAGAGAATATAAAGACGACGGCCTGAAGGTTTTGGGTCTTGCAACTGCCTTTGAGGATTTCGACAAAAACAACCTGGAGAACCTTGAAAGATTGGTTAGAACGGGTGAGGTAGTAGGAGAGACGATGCGGGCGTTGAGTCAATATGGACAGCTGAGATCCGGCAACAAGCTTCCTTACAATATACCCTTTCCTATAGCCATGGATATGCTAAAAAAAGAAGCTGGCCCGCTGAGTGACAGCAAGGTCATGGACTTCATTGAGGCTAACATGCCCCATTTCCGGACATACAAAGAAAATGATAGACAAGTGGTTATTGAGCGTGTGAGGCAATATCTAAAATCAAAGCAATTTTCTGCAAAGACTTTTGAAAGTTATGCTTTACGAGGTACTCCGTCTACTATTCTTGTAGACAGAAAGGGGATTCTAAGAGAAACGTATTTTGGATCAAACGGTTTTCTGAAAGGAGCAGTGAAAGAGCTGATAGGAGAATAATAATGCCTGACCTTTGGGTCACGATCCCGGACTCATCTCTTTCAGACGAGCAAACAAGGCGTGATAAGAGCATCAAAATAGCGCAGTTTGCGCGAGCCTGCTCGATTTTTAGGGTTAAGAGGATTTATATCTACCATGACTTACTTTCACAATTTCAAAAAGAAGATCCTCATTTATTAAAGACAATACTTGAATATTTAGACACCCCACAGTACTTGCGCAAGATATTGTACCCTAGAACGCGAGAGCTCGAATACGCGGGAATATTGCATCCGATAAAGGCACCACATCACAAGGCTCGAGAGGAAATCAAGAACGTGAAAGCAGGGGATGTACGGACAGGCGTTATACTAAAGGGCAAAGGTCAGTCATTCGTTGAGGTGGGACTAGCGGCGCGCATACCATTTATTGGTGATGGTTTCGAAGGTGAGAAAGTCAGTGTTAAGTTTATTGGTTCATATCCAAACTTAAAAGCCATCAAAGCAACAGATCAAGATATTACTGAATACTGGGGGTATCAAGTCAAGGAAGTGCCTTTACTTTCCAAGCTTATCAAAAGCGTCGAGAGAACTGAAATTGTTATAACCTCGAGAAGAGGCAGCAATTTCAAAAACATTGAGCCGAAGCTCATCCAACGCGTTAAGGATATTGAAAGTATTCTAGTCGTATTTGGAGCACCCAGACATGGCGTCCATGATATCTTGGCTAAGGAAGGCGCCAGTATCAAGTCATTTGAATTCGTTGTCAATATGTTTCCAAATCAAGGAGCTGAGACCGTAAGACTCGAAGAAGCTTTGTTTGGCACGCTGGCAATACTGAATAACTCTCTCTCTGCTGATAGGTATGGTCGAGCCTCGACACTTTATGAGCGGTGATTAAATTAGTACTGGACCAAAGTACAAATAGATTATTATCATCCATTTTAGACACCACCAGGTTTGCGACTGATACATGCTTCGCTAGGTCCCCTTGAATTTCAATATTTAACATTATCAAACAGTCCGTATCGGCATAAGCTCGTGGAAGAAAACAGAATGTCATTGAAATTAGAGGGGACACTGCCTGTCTTCGTTACTCATAGCAGAGCCATAAACGATAGTTGCTGTTTTTGCCCCAGATCATTGGCGGCCAGGACACAACTATACAGCCATAGTTATTACTATTATACTACCAATTATACCGGTCCCGACCACCTAGAGACTCCATATGTGATCGTCTGTCTCCACCAGTCGGAAAACGATTAACAATTGCCGTACGCGTTCTCTTATGGACGCAAGTAGCACACATGCAAAATATTTGTCTAAATACCTGATAAACAGCTAATAGTTCATGTGTGATTGCTTCATGTGCAGTCGAAGACAAATATGTGGAAAAGAATGCGCGAGACAATTTGTGCTTACAAACGCTACTACAACAATTACAAAGTTCTAAGCAAGATGTTTATTGTCTTGTTTTGTATCAGAATTTTTATTGTTATTTGTTAAGTTCAAATAACTTATTAAAGGGAGCGGCTGAGTGAACGAGTATCTATGGGTCATCGTAAGTACAGTGCACCGAGACGAGGTAGTATCGCTTTCAGACCAAGGGCACGAGCCAGGAGTCTTGAGGCGAGGATAAGAACATGGCCAGAGCTCCAGGCTGAAAAGAGCTCGCTTTTAGGTTTTGCAGGCGTTAAAGCTGGTGGTATCCACGTTCTCTCGGTCGATGACAGGGAAAAGACTCCTAATTTTGGTAAGCAGTTGCTGAATTCCGCAACTGTAATTGTAACGCCGCCGGTTAGGATCATCGGTATTAGAGGCTATATGCGGGATCCGTATGGCGACCACGCTATTTTTGATGTCTATGCTAAAGACCTCCCAAAAGAGCTGTCACGCAAATTTAAGTACAAGAATACCGACGAGACCTTCTCAAAGGTTGAATCTCTTATTGATAAAGCAAGCAGTGTGATGGCCATTGTTGGGTTCTTTCCTAATACTGTTGGTCTTGCGCAAAAGGTCCCTTTCGTTTTTGAAGTTGCCGTTTCTGGTAAAGACGCCAAGTCGCAGTACAATTATCTTAAGGGGATACTTGGCAGAGAAATCAAAATCAGCGATGTATTCCAGGTTGGCCAGAACATTGACGTTTCTGGGATCACGAGGGGTAAAGGCATAGAAGGGCCTATTACGAGGTTCGGCGTTAAGAGAAAACAGCATAAATCTAGAAAGAGTGTACGTGCTGTTGGAACACTCGGTCCAATCTCGCCTGCTGTGGTAATGTATACTGTGGCCAGACAGGGTCAGAGAGGGTTCCACCAACGAACGGAATATAACAAGCGCATATTGATAATGTCCAATACCGAAAAGGACGGACAAATTAAGATAAATCCATCAGGCGGCTTCAAACACTTTGGGCTTGTAAGTGGCGACTATATTGTAGTCCGAGGCTCCATTCCAGGGGTTCCAAAGCGGTTGATAAAAATGAGGCAGCCAATACGAAATGTTCCTAGGAGGGTGCCTGAGCCAAAGGTCTTGGAGGTTGTTGTTGAATGAAAGTCAAGATAATTGGTCTAGATGGCAACGACGCAGGCCAGATCGACCTGCCGACCGTGTTTGATACTCCATACCGCCCAGAGGTAATTCAAAAAGTATACGTGAACCTGTTGTCACATTCTTACCAGAGGCAAGGACGCTATCCAGCAGCAGGTGAGATGGTCAGTGCAGAGTCAAGAAATACTGGTCTTGGTATCGCGAGGCTTGCAAGGGCAAGAGGAGAAGGCTTTCCCAGGGCGGGGCAAGCGGCAGGCGTGGCGGGCGTAAGGCATGGAAGAGCAGCCCATCCACCTGAGGCATGGAAGGTTATCTATAAAAAAATCAACCATAAAGAAAGGCAGCTTGGACTATGCTCTGCAATAGCAGCGACGGCTCAAAAGGAGCTGGTAAAACGCCGAGGCCATAAGATAGACGACGGCATCAATCTTCCAATTGTCGTTTCAAATGAAATTGAATCAATAACGAAGACTAGGGAGCTTAAAAAAGTGCTACTACATCTTGGACTTGGTGATGACATTGCTAGGGCTAGCATCGTGCGAAAGCCAAGATCTGGAACTGCAAGGCGAAGGGGTAGAGCAACCCGATCTGGAACAAGCGCTCTGATAATAGTTGGCGCCCAGTCAAACCTCGTTAAGCTTTCTCGCTCGCTACCTGGAGTCGATATCAAGCATGCCAAAGATATTAGCGTCACAGATCTTGCGCCTGGTTCAAAGCCAATAAGGCTAGTCGTATTTTCTCAAAATTCGATAGAAGAAATGAAGAGACTTCAGGCACCAATGCATAAGGTATTGGAGGTTATAAGAAAGTGAGCAAGGAAACCGCAACCAAGGGGACAAGTGGAACAACAAAGTCAACAGGATCAGATAAGACCCAAACAACATCTTTTGTAGAAGACAGCGGTATGAGTTCAGAGCAGGCAGCAACCCTCATCGTGGCTCCTTATGTGACTGAGAAAACCTTCAATCAGATAGAAAGGGAGAACAAACTAGCCTTCATTGTGGCAGAGAAGGCCACCAAAAGACAAATCATTGATGCGATTTATACCCTATATGAAGCAGAGGTCACCGAAGTCAATACTACAAGGACTATTCGAGGCAAAAAAGCGTTCGTAAAGTTTAAGGCAGTTGAAGGAGCCAGAGACCTGGCGACAAAGCTGGCTTTAGTGTAGTTTGACTAATTCTTCTCGTTAGATTTAAAAGTGGCCTGAAAGGCAAGGATTGGGTGATCTAGATGGTTCGAGAATTCAAGTTTAAAGGTTATACTCCTGAGCAGTTACAATCACTGTCAATAGAAAATTTACTTCCACTCCTTAATTCAAGACAGCGCAGGTCGCTAGATAAGCGGGTTAGCACTTATATGAACGATGATAAGAGAAAGCTTAGAGAGAAGCTCAAGCTTGCAAGAGAAGGCAAATTGAAGGGACAACTAAGGACGCATGTCCGTGATATGATTATCCTTCCAGACATGATTGGTCTTACTGTGTACGTTCATAACGGAAAGGAATTTGTACAAGTTAACATCAAGCCGGAAATGACCGGACATTATCTCGGCGAATATGCTATCACTAATAAGCGAGTTCAACACGGAACACCCGGTGTAGGCGCATCGCGATCAAGCCTATATGTACCGTTGAAGTGATAAAAATGCCACAGTTTGGTTACGCATTTCAGAATTATGATAAGACTAGGCATGTGCGTGCTTCCATACGAGAGAAGGACATATCCCATAAGCACGCCAGGGAGATAGCCGTTGCGATTAAAGGCAGGTCAATTGAAAATGCCCGTGATTTTCTCGAGAATGTTGTTGCGCGCAGAGAGGCAGTCCCGTACCGGCGCTATAATAACGAGGTTGCACACAGGTCAAATATCCGCGATGGGTTTTTTGCTGGAAGGTTCCCGAAAAAGGCAGCTTCTGAGTTCCTTAGACTTCTAGATAATCTTGAATCCAATGCTGAATACAAGGGTATGGACCTCGACCGGCTAAGAATTGTGAATTCTGCAGTACATAAAGGTACAAAACTTCAGCGATTTCAGCCGCGCGCAATGGGAAGGTCAAGCCCGAAGTTTGATACTCTAGTCCATGTGGAGCTCGTCGCGCAGGAGTCGAGGGCTGAGGAATGAGCGCTGCTAAGAATGTAATTAACAACAACTTTCGAAACATGGAGCTAAACGAGTTCCTTGCTGAAGCGCTCAAAGATGCGGGTTATGGAGGGATTGAAGTACAAAAGACACCAGTAGGGGCAAGGCTAACCCTATATGTAACAAGACCAGGCCTTGTAATAGGGCGAAAAGGTGTCGGCATCAAAGACCTTATGACCAAGATCGAACAAAAATTTGGTCTTCAGAACCCTCAGATTTCCGTCCTTGAAATTACAAATCCAGAGCTTAATCCTCAGATCATGTCTAATAGGATTGCGCAGCTTATTGAGCGCGGCACAGCCTTCCGGCGGGCAGCAATGTGGTCGCTTAATACCATAATGAGCGCTGGAGCACTAGGGGTTGAAGTGATCATCTCTGGAAAACTTCGCACAGAGCGCGCTCATTTTGAAAAGCACACTATCGGCATTGTCCCAAAGAGCGGCGACGTTGCAGGGGCGATAGTAAAGACAGGGGTCACTCACGTCTTGACCAAAATGGGTTTAATGGGCATCAGGTTAAGGATTGCATCCAGGGAGGCCCTACCACAAGAATTTGAAATAAAAGATGGCCAAAGCAACGTAGGTGAGACTGAGATAGTTGCGTCGGCTCAGCAATCTGAAACGCCGCCTAAAAATCAAGATCAAGCGGCGGAAGCGGAAAAAGGAGGTAAGCAAGACGGCAAGGCTTAAGCTAAAGACATTGCGAGAGATGAATGATCAAGACCTGGCTGATAAGCTAGCTGAAGTCAAAGCGGACCTTGGAAAAATTAAAGTTGCTAAGTCAAAAGGCACCCTCAAAAAAGAGACAGGCAGTATTAGATGGTTAAGGCGCGACGTTGCTCGTATGATGACATTGCTAAACGAGAGAAGAGCTCAGAAATGACTATAAATCCTCAAGATATCCTTAAACTTGAGATAATAGGCCTTCCAGCAAGAATAGTCGAATCCTCGGATCCAACTATGGAAGGGATCAATGGCACAATTGTATTTGAAACAAGAAACACAATATTGATAAGAAAAGATTCACGGATAAGGCAAGCTGCAAAAAAGGCGATCAAAAAGATGAGGCTTCAAATGGATTCTGGCGCTTGCTTTATAAGTGGTTCAGCTTTGATAGGAAGACCTGAGGATAGGGTCTCACGACTAGACAATGGATGATGTGTAATTTATGGTTAGAAATATTGGTGTTTCAGTAATCTCTCCGCGCAAGTCCTGCGAGGACACCCTCTGCCCATTCCACGGTGCGCTTTCCGTAAGGGGGAAGCTACTCACAGGTGTTGTGTCAAGTGCAAATGCTCCTAAGATGGTTGTGGTATCAAGAGAGTATCCTAGGCCTGCGGCAAAGTACAAGCGATTTCAGAGAAGCAGGTCCAAGGTGCATGCATATCTTCCCCCGTGCATTGAAGTTAAAGAAGGGCAAGAAGTCCGGATTGCAGAATGCAGACGTTTGGCTAAAACAGTTTCATTTGTAGTTATAGAGGCGAATACAAAGGATGGCAGCAGGGGCTAAATCAAGAGCCGTTTCAGCAAAGGGCGTAGAGGAGTTTCGGCCTTACATTACAAGGGCCATCCCGGTCACTGCAAATCTAATATGTGCAGATAATACTGGCGCCAAAATACTGCGCATCGCACAAGTGACAAGATATAAGGGCAGGCATTCTAGACAGCCAGCTGCAGCCGTTGGAGATTTTGTTACAGTGACTGTTAAGAAAGGGACAGCTGAGCTTCGCAAGCAGGTTTTTGGCGCGGTTATTGTCAGGCAAAAATATCCAATAAGGAGGCTTAATGGTGTGCGTATTGCGTTCGAAGACAACGCCGCGGTGCTCGTAACTCCGGAGGGAGAAATTAAAGGTACGGATATCAAAGGACCCGTGGCATCAGAGGCAGCAGAAAAATGGCCAAGGATAGCTAATCTGGCAGGCATGATAGTATAGGTGATAAAATTATGACAAGACATAATCCAAAACTAATGCATTTTCCAAAGCATAGGCGTGATAAGATGATCGGCGCAGTACTTGAAGACGGATTACGAAAGCAATATGGAACTAAGACCATACGAGTCGTTAAAGGAGACTCCGTTAGGGTGCTTAGGGGAGAGTACTCCGCTGTAGAAGGTAAAGTCGAAAAGGTAGATACGGAACACGCTACATTTCACATCGAAGGTATCCAAAGAGAAAAGATCCGAGGAGGTCAAGTCAAGGTCCCGATCCATTCTTCAAATGTCATGGTTATTGCTCTAAACCTTGAGGACAAGTATAGATCCGATAAACTAGAGAAAAGAACCACAGTACGATCCGGCGATGCTTCAGAGATGAAAAAAGAAGATGAAAAGAGAAAGGAGGATGAAAATAAGGCATAATGGGAAAGAAAGGCGGCGATACTAGAGTGAAAAGGCAAATCTCTCCTAATTTCTGGGCTATTAAAAGGAAAGAGAGCCAGTTTGTCATCAAAGTCAGACCAGGGCCGCACCCGAAGAGTAGAGCGTACCCGCTTGGAATGGTATTGCGTGATTTACTTAATGTTGCAGATACTGCACATGAAGCTGACAGAATCTTGAAGCTGGATAATGTCAAGGTGGATGGAATTGTAAGGCGAGACTCAAACTATTCTGTAGGGCTAATGGATGTGCTAGAGTTATCAAATGGCCAAGCATATCGTCTAATTCCAAAAAACTCTGCGCTCTTGGCTCCTGTAGCAATTGACGAGGCAGAGAAGGCAATGAAACCGGTAAAAGTTAGAAGCAAGACTATTATTAAGGAGGGCAGGATCCAATACGGCTTCCATGATAGTAAGACAATAATAAGCGACCAAAAGCTCAGAGTAGGTGACACCTGTATCATTGACTTACCAAAAGTCAGAATTAGAAATAACATTCCCTTCGAAAACGGCTCTAAGGCGCTTGTCATTACAGGTGAAAATGCTGGCAGGGTAGGCACGATTGATGACATCAAAGACGGCATATTCTCACTCCCAAAGCGAGCACTTGTTTCCTTCGACGATAAGTCAGTTGAGTTGCCGGTTGAAATGGTAATGGTCGTTGGAGTCGACAGACCAGTGATAAAGGTGAGCTGATTGAGCCAGCAACAATTGCAGCAGCTTCCTATGAAAAGGATAAGAGTAGATAAGGTGGTGATAAACATCGGCGTCGGCAGATCTGGTGAACCTATAGAGAAAGCGAGAAACGCCTTAATTGAATTGACAAATCAGGAGCCAGCTGTCCGAGGTGCGAAAAGGACAGTGAGGGACTTTGGCATCCACAAGGGAGAGCCGATAGGGGTATTGGTAACGCTTAGACGGCAAGCGGCAATTGAATTTCTAAAGCGCGTTATCGCAGCCAAAAGGAATGTACTTAAGACCTCCTCATTCGACAATTTTGGCAACATCTCGCTTGGAATTCATGAGCATATCGATATCCCGGGTACTAAATACAATCCAGAGATTGGTATATTTGGAATGGACGTAAACGTCGTACTTAGTAGGCCTGGCTACAGAATTGCAAGGAAGAGCAGGAAGAGTTCCAAGATTGGTAAGAGCCATAGGATAAACAGTGAGCAGGCAATTGAGTTTTTTAAGAGTGAGTATGGAGTGGAGGTAGAATAGATTAATGCCAAAGCCAAGAGAATTTGAGGTAACAGGAAGAAAGAAACTCCCACATGGCAAGGGTGGAAGATGGTGCAAAAGGTGTGGTTCATATAATGGTCTCGTCAGGAAGTACAACTTGATGCTTTGCAGGCAATGCTTTAGAGAGGTAGCTAGAAGCATAGGATTTACTAAATACGAGTAGGTGAATAGGAAAAGAGATATGCCCGCCCTAAACATTTTATCAAATCTCTTTACAACAATCCATAACAACGAATCAAGAAGAAAAAGGGAATGTATAGCAGCCCCAGCATCCAAATTTGCAAGCGAAGTGCTGCGTGTGATGCAGAAGCATCGCTATATCGGCGAGTTCGAACAGATCGATGACGGAAGAGCAGGTAAGTTCAGAATTCAATTGCTGGCCAAGATAAACAAATGTGGTATCATTAGTCCACGGTTCTCAGTCAAAAAGAATGGATATTTTGGTTGGGAGAGACAATTTCTGCCTGCGTATAGTATGGGCATCCTGTTGGTATCAACTAGCAAAGGGATATTCTCTCACCAAGAGGCACAGGTGCAAGGTCTCGGAGGAGTTTTGGTTGGCTATGTCTACTGAACAAGAAATAGTGGCAGAGGTTGAGGCACCAGCCAGCGTTGCAGTAGAAAAAGAAGGAAACGTGATAACGGTCAGAGGCAGGCATGGAACTGTAAAGAAGGATTTTACCAAGCTTCCAGCAACAGTTGCAGTGCAAGGAAATAAGGTGACAATTAAACCGTATGGAACTCGCAAGCGTGACCTTGCCGTGACAAATACCGCTCGCAGTATAATTGCTAGCATGATTAAGGGCGTTGAAAAAGGCCACACGTATAAACTTAAGATCATATTCGCCCATTTCCCAATCTCAGTGAAGGTAAAAGGCAATGAAGTCCATGTGGAGAACTTTTTTGGAGAAAGAGCCTCAAGGGTTTCTAGGATAATTGGTGAGGGTACAAAGGTTAGTGTGGTAGGTGAAGATGTCGTTGTCCAAGGTCCAAATTTAGAGGATGTTTCGCAGACGGCAGCTAACATTGAACTGTCAACCAAGACAAAAGGGAAAGACCAACGAGTATTTCTCGATGGCCTCTATATTTACTCGAAAGAAGAAGGTTTACAATAAAGCCCAAAGATTTATTTTGTCCTTGGATTTGCTGTAATATTGCGCCGCTCTAGCTCAGCATGGTAGAGCAAATTCGTTGATGCACATATTGTGCTTCGAAGCTTAACTGGCTGTTAACCAGTGGGTCGTCAGTTCGAGTCTGACGAGCGGCGCTATAACTTTACCCTGATGCACTGCAGGAAGTGCAATCATATATATCTCATTGATAATCGACAAGTTCGATGCTATTGTTATTGAATCCTTTTCGTATGCAAGGTGCTTGCGCATGTGCAACCGATTGACATTGAGCTGTCTGATATGCCATAGGCATGGGTCCCTCGAGGCCCTATTAAGAGCACACTATTTTGTTTGACCTCTATGGTTAGAACCTCGAAAGAGCCCTGCAGATAGGTTCTGTAAACAGAGCGTGCAATGAACAAATTATTACAATGACGATAAATATTGCACGGTTGCTTACATATGTTCAACTTTCAAAACTCGAGTTTTGCAATATTATATCGTAAGTATATCTAATGCGATTGCATCTGCAAGCAGGTCTAGATGTCTGCTCACAACAACATAGCCATTCTTGATATCATTTGGGGAGAGCCATCGGTTCGAGGAGCTGAACAGTCTTTCTTTTCTTATCCTTTTTTCGATTTCTTCCACGTCAAGCTCCCTCTCTTCCACTTGCTCTGTATCGTTATGTTTTATAGTCAATAGCACCTTTTGAACAAGAACCCTACGGCCAAAGCGCTGTGAAAAGTCGCGAACATTTTCATCTATTTCAAGTACTTTTATTTTGATCTGCAGCCTGTTGAGCGCATCGTGGCTTGTAAGGAGCCTCTCATCAATGAACCTGTCATAGCTCATATACAGCCGACTGTTATCTGTCAAACTATATTAATATCAATGCTAAATTGGCTCAAAGTAATAGTAAGGGGTTCCAACTGGCGTGATACCGCACCTTGTCATCTTAACCTGTGATCCTTCAGTCAATCCTCGAGATGAATCAAATGAGGCGATAATTTTGACGCCGGAGATATTTACCAGACCGAAGGTGCCTTCCATTCCTTTGACATAGGACTTGGTGAATTCCATTAAGGTTCCTATTGTGTCAACAGCCTCTAGGGACGTCGTGGAAAAACAGCGGGGACAATTAGAGAAAGGTGGCCACACCTTTGTCTTGCACGACCTACAATATGGCAGGCGGAAAATGCCCTTGTTCAATTGTTCGATGAAATCCTGCAAGCCATCAATCACCAAGTATAATTACTGTTGCGGAGGACCCGGCTGCTGCCAAGTTATGAACAAGGCCTGTCCTACAGCCTTTCACTTGTCTTGTTCCTGCTTGTTCTGAAAGCTGGCATGCAATTTCCGCAACTTGCGCCACTCCGGTGGCCCCAACAGGATGACCACATCCAATTATTCCACCTCTTGGATTAATCGCTATGTTGTTCTGGTTGACAAATTTGCCTCCATCTCCTTTGTTTACAAAACCAAGATCTTCGTAAGCGATTATCTCTAGAATCGTAAACGCGTCATGCAGCTCGGCCACGTCGATTTGTGATGCCTTTACCTGTGACATTTCAAGCGCTCTGCGACCAGCCTCCTTCGTAGCCTCAATAGCGGTCATGTCGTTTGTTGCTTTTGCAAAGCTAGCCGAGTTTGTTTGTTGTCCTATTCCTTTTATAAACACAGGCTTGTCGGCCCTGCGGGCCTCTTGTTCAGATGTCAGTAACAGCGCGGATGCTCCCTCGCAGGAAGAAGAGCAATCTAAAAGCTTTATAGGATACACAATTCTCCTTGAATCCATTACCTCTTCGAGTCCAACTTCCTTTCTAAAAAGGGCGTGCGGGTTTTTAACCGCGTTTTTATGATTTTTGACAGAAACCATAGCCATTTGCTCCTCTGTGGTTCCATAATTTCTCATATGGCTCTTGGCAAATATTGCGGCCCAATGCACAGGAAACATATATGAGCCTCGAGTAATATCCCATAACAGCTTGTTACCCGGACTATCTGCCTTTTCCGCACCAACAACAAGTGCTGTATTGCATAAGCCAGATGCAATCAATGCATAGGCCGAAACAACTGCGTTAGTACCTGAGTTGCAGAGACTATCTATCCGATGTGATATCTTCGGCTGTATTCCGAGCATCTCTGAAATTATTGCGGAGCTGTATTGGTCTGCAGCACAACTAGAGAATAACACCGCATCAATTTCATTTGCGGAAATACCCTGGTTGCTGAGCAGCCGAACGCAGGGCTCACAAGCCAACTCAAACAATGACTTCTTTGACCGTTTAGTAAAAGTTGAGGTTGCAGACGATGAGATGGCTACTCTGCCCATTTTATATGAAAGTTGATATCATCTCCCTAATTGAAGTTTCTGCGTCCGTTACGGGGTTAAGCTGAATTATGGGCAGAGTGACCCCCGTAGACATAAACCTTAGCAGCGATCTTTTGCATTCTTCGCTATTGCCGCAAATAACAAGCGAGTCAAGCATCTTATCAGATACAAATTGTGCTGCAAGATTTGTACCGCCCTTATTGTATGCCGCAATGATTTGTTCAACTTCTTCTCTGAACCCATTTTGGGAAAGAAAGTTGCTATAGTACTTTCCGGCTGCGACATAGAAGGCAAGGGTTTTTGCGGCCCGAGCCCTGGCTTGCTCTGGCTCCTTGTTTGATAGTGCACATATAAACGAGCACGCAATTTCAAAAGTTCTTTCTTTTGTAGCCTGCTTTAATTCATCGGAGGTCCTTTTCAATTCTTCTAGAGGCCTTAGATATAGCAGTACCCCATCCGCTATCTTTGAAGCAAGATACATCATCTTTTTATTGACGGCTGCCATAAAAATTGGAATGTTTTGCCTTCGCGGCCGGTGCAATATCTTGAAGTTATTTATCCTAAAGAATTGGCCATTATAATTCACCTTTTCTCCACTGGTTATCAGCCTCACACAGTCAACATATTCCTTCATACGGCTGACAGGTTTATAGAATTTCAGGCCATGCCAGTTTTGAATTATGGGCTCAGTGCTTGCCCCAAGACCAATTAACGTCCTATTATCTGAGAGCATGTCAAGAGTAGTAGCAGCCATAGCAACTGTTGCAGGCGTCCTCGCATAAATATTGACAACAGAGGTGCCCAGCCGAGCACTCTTTGTTATCTGAGATATGGCTCCTAAGGTAGAAAATGACTCTCTGCCCCAAGATTCCGGAACCCAGATGGAATCAACATTCCTTTGACGATCAGCCATCTTAGCGCATATGAGCAGCTCCTGCATCGACAGCATCGGTCCGAAGCTATAGGCTATTTTTTCAATGTTCATTAGAGTTTTATTTCCTGTATCTCTTTGGCTGCTTCATCGATGTCCTTATGGGAATCAATTGAGCGCCAGAATACTTTCTCATATTTGACGGCCCTAAGCTTTCTCTCGTTAGCTAGCGCAGGTAGTGCCGTGACTTCAATGTTGCCCTTTTCTGGAAGATGCTGAAATACTTCTTGGGTAAAGCAGTATATGCCTGCATTAATCCATTGATCTTGGATTTCGGGTTTCTCGACGAATCTAATCACACTTGAGTTCTCATCGACCTCAACGAGACCAAATGGGCTACGAAGGGGGACAAGAGCAAGGGTGTTGGAATGTGTTATATTCAATCTATTTGGGTCAAGCCCTGTGAGAACGTCGCCATTAGCTAAGAAGAATGTCTCCTCTCTGGAAAGAAGTTCTTTCGCATTCAAAAGCGCCCCACCTGTCCCAAGTGGCTCCTCCTCTACTGAATACTCGACGTCGCAATTAAATCTAACACCATTGCCGATATGATCAATTACCTGTTCTTTCAGATATCCTACGCAGAGTATAAATTGTCTTATGCCAAATTTTACAAGCCATCTCACCTGCCACTCAATTATCGGAACATTGGAGATGCGCACCATGGGTTTAGGGCTCGCGTCCGTTAGTGGCTTTAGCCTTTTGCCAAAACCGCCAGCCAAGATGACTGCCTTCATCATCGCAATAAGCTTAGGGGGTTCGTATAAAACGTTACCTCATCGTTATATTATATAAGACATCATCAACCTAATTCGCTCATGGGTTATTCTCATTCCGTGCTTGGCCAGCATAAATAGGATTAGTGAATATCTGCAGTCTTGTTTATTATCACACAGTGGCCTTATTCAAATATCTGTCTCTATGCCCTGCTAATAGCAATTGTATTTTTTATTTTCGAGCCGTCTCTTTCGTTTTTGCTGTATTAATTACCCTTCTGTCGGTTACGACCTTCCATGCACCCAGTCCTATAAGGATAGCACCCATTGCGATTGTAGAGGTAATTGTCCGCGTACTGTTCGAAGAACTCTCAGATGCAAGCGCACCCTGTGCAATGAGCGCAATCATCCCTGAAACGATTAGTCCACCATTTACAAACAAGAGCACCCAAACGATTGGAGCATATTCCTTACGCGAGATTACAAATGCAATTATCGACATCACGACCGCCCCTCCACCTAATGCTCCACCCCTTATTGCCTCGTTAAAAGGCAAGAAACCCTGCCTGCCTGGCCCGGACGACGCAATAGCAACATCTAGCCCGTAGATTAACAGTAATATAAGCGAGGCTAGAAGGAGACTAATTGCAATTTTCCTAGCCATGTAGATAATAAAGTCATGACAGATTTAATAAACGTACCTTGTATGCAATAGATGTGCCAGCGGACATCAAGGTGGTTCTGTATTCTGCTATAGATAAAATTGGCAAAGAGAAGATTCGAATCCAGATCAATGGTAAAATTGAAAAGTCAGAAGGATACTGCGACGAAATCCTTGAGAGGTGTAGAGGCGCAATGAATCAAAACATAGACGACGAGACCGCCGCTGCGCTTTGCGAGGCATTGCTTCATTTTATGTTGACCGCATCAGTGCTTCCATCGCAGAGAAAGGTGAACTTGAGAGGCGTCGAATTGGACATAGTAATTCCATCACTAAAAATACTGGATAAGCATCCCTCTAAAGCTCTCGTCATACAGATTATAAAAAAAGGAAATGACCTTACCAAGATAAAGCAGGCCGAATCGGTTCAGCCGCATCACAGGAACATCTGGGTTGTATCAGCCAGGCAACTAGACATAAAGCACAGAAATTATTGCTTCGAGTCACGGCGATTTCCTTATTCTAGGATAATATCAGACATCCATGCATTCCTCGTAGAGGAGGGGGACAGCGGGCTCAAGCTCCTACATGGAGACTAGTTTCTGGAGATCCAGTTCCTTTTCAAGCATCTTACTGATGTCAACATAACTTGCAGTTTTTAACATGGGAAGTAGGGCTAGGACTTTTATACCTGTCAGCCTCTCAATTACTTCGGCAGTCTTCTGTTCTACTGCATCGGGTCTTTTTGACGCCTTATTCAAGACTATCCCGCTAACGTTTAGGCCAAACTGCTTGCAAGCCAATATAGTAAGCAAGGTATGATTTATTGTTCCAAGTCTAAATGTAGCGACAAGTAGTAGAGGCAACTTGGCTCGCTTTGCAAACGCTGCAACAGATTCATTTTCTGTCAAAGGAACCATTATGCCACCAATGCCTTCAGCAATAATAAAATCATGCTTTCTACCAAGGCTATGTAATGATTGCAATGCTCTTTCTATATCTATTGGAGCTTCGTTCTTTAGCTCTGAAGCTACCATCGGCGAGGCAGCTATCGAGTAAAAAAAGGGATTAAGCTCGCTGTCCGGATCATTCACTTGAGAAGCCCTCGCAAGTATTGCGGTGTCCTGCGACCTATATTTCCTTGAAAAAACTCTGTTTGAGGTAGCAAATGGTTTCATTACTCCGACATCTATTTGTCTTTTTTTTAGTGCACAGGCTAGCCCTGCTGCCACTAAAGTCTTTCCGACTCCAGTGCTTGTTCCGGTTACGAATAGACCATGCATAGACAATATTATTAGACGCTTAGATGAAGATGCATTTAATTCAATTGAACTTGAAAATTATGGATAAGGAGTTTGTATGGCACCCGTACACTCAGATGACCGATTGGAAGAAGTGGAACAATAGAGTTATTGTCAAAGGAGATGGTTTTTATCTATTGGACAGCGAAGGCAGGAGGTACTTGGATGGCACCGCTAGCATGTGGTGCAATGTATGGGGACATGGACATAATAAGGTCACCAATGCAATGATTGAGCAGCTAAAGAATATCCAGCATTCCACATTATTTGGCATTGCTAGCGGTCCGTCAGCAAAGCTCGCGGAAAGGCTGATAAGCCTTGCTAGGGGAATGAAAAAAGTATTCTATAGTGACAATGGTTCGACTGCAATTGAGGTAGCTATGAAGATAGCACGCCAGTACTGGTATTACAAAGGCAAAGATACAAAAAGGGAATTCATATCGATAGAACATGGCTATCATGGCGATACATTTGGTGCCATGTCCGCAGGCTATATTGATAGATTTTTTAAGCCGTATAAACCCCTCTTATTCAATGTGCATAAAGTTCCAAGTCCGCTTCTTTACGGAAGTGGGTTTGGACATGAGAGCGATCTGGTAGAATGGTGTCTTGATAAAACCGAGGCTATTCTTAAAAAAAATGAGCATCGTTGCGCTGCCTTAATAATGGAAAGCGGGGCTCAGATCGCAGGAGGATCAATCATATATCCACGAGGATATCAAAGAAAGGTGGCCCGCCTGTGCAGGGACCACGATACTTTACTGATTCTAGATGAGATTGCAACAGCATTTGGCAGGCTTGGAAATATGATAGAGTATATCGCTCAGGGGTCACAACCTGACCTCGTATGCTTTGGAAAGGCGCTGACTGGAGGATACTTTCCCCTTGCAGTAACACTTGCTACGGAGCGAGTTTTTAATGCATTCACGGGGAAATATAGCTATGATAAGCAGCTATACCACGGGCACACCTTTACAGGGCACCCAGTGGGCTGTGCTGCAGCCTTTGCAAATATTCAGCTTTACGAAGACCGCAATCTTATTCGGCAAATCCGTATTAATACAGAGTACATAGCAAAGAGGCTCTCTGAATTATCAGAGTCGCCCATAGTAGCAGATATTCGACATAAGGGTATGCTGGCAGGAATTGAACTTGCAAGAAACAACAAACCGCTTGTTGCTTTGAAGAATAAAAGGAGAACAAATTATCTGATAATGCAAGAGTCATTAAAATTGGGCGTCCATCTGAGGCCCCTGGGCAATATAATGATGGTAATTCCACCGCTAGCTATCGGGAAAAGTGACCTAAAGAATTTGCTAGATGTGCAGCTGAAGATATTAAGAAAAATAGAAACACTATCTTAACTGCTTTAGATTTTTGTACAGAGTCGCCTTTGATACTCCGAGTGTTTTAGCTATTCTTGTCTTGGGCCGATTTTCTGCAAGAAGAACAATGAGTTGGTTCTTGTCTATTGTTTTTTGTGGCCGGCCGATCCCTTTACCCGCAGCTTTAGCTCTCTGCATGCCGTCCTTGGTGCGCTGTACTAAAAGCTCTCGCTCCCTCTCAGCCGCCCAAGTTAAAATCCCAATCATGAGCTTTCTGATGCTAGGCTCAGTTGCCTGGAGAAACGACTCTCTAGCCGAGCATGAAATCAACGAGGCATATTGCTCTACTGCCTTTATTGCATCGAGTGTCTCCCAAAAGGTCCTTCCAACACGAGATAACTCATAAACTAAGACCGCATCCACCCCTGTTATCCTAACCAATTCAAGCATTTCTTGAAAACCTTTTCTTTGAGTGGCTGGAACCCTCCCGCTGATAGCTGGATCTTCAAAAAAGTCGAGGATCTGGTAATTGTTTTCTTTACTCCAACGGTCAAGGGAAAGTCTCTGGTTTTGTACCGTCTGCTCTTCGGTGCTCACCCGCAGATAAGCGAATGCATACTTCATGCCACTATGCTGAGCACCAGATATAATTATGTCATTGTCAATCAAATTGTTCAAAAAGGGGAGAATCCTTAAACAGACTAAAAATTGAAGCCTGTTAAAATTACTAGTAAAATAATGGTGCCAATTTTTGGCCAGTCTAAAAAACGTTCCATTTCTAAACGCCTTTAACTCTGTGCGGTGCACGACGGAAATCGCCGGTTGTACTTGGGCATCAGTTGTAATTTCATCTATCAATGGTTGCCACTTTTTGGCCGTGTGTACCCTTACTTAAAGGCAAAATTATTGAAAAAATTCAAGGCAGAATGAATCGACAATTATCGTAAAATAAGATATCCTGGCAGTCAGAGGAGCGTCGCTGTCAAAGATATTTGCATTGGATCCACCTTCAAATTACTAAATAGGTAGGCTTCTGTCGGCAGTAATTTTAGGCTCCAAGCCTCGATCACGGCGAGTATCTATCTGAGGTACTAAAATAACTAGGTTTACTACCCAACACCATCATTTCATAACTCAATTTAGGACCGGAGCAGAATATTTCAAAACTCGGGTTTAGAAATATAATGAATGCAAGCCCCGTAAACAGAAATCTTAATTACCTGTATGTATTTGCCTGAGCTGATGTCAGAGTCACTGTTTATACGCAGCTG
>JALZFS010000145.1 GCA_030861405.1 Thermoproteota archaeon
TTGCTTCTAGAGAAGAGCTCAGACAGCATGCAGTAGACAAGCATAGTAAAGTAGCGTAACAAGGATCTCTCCAAATACTCAACTAGGCAGCTGAGCGGGTTCAACTATGCATTGTCATTCGTCTTCATGTCAGTTGGTATAGTGAAAGCGAATATGGTGCACTTTCTGTTGTCCAAATCCTCCCCCGTGGGCTTCAACTATTCCCTTGCTTGAGAATAGTCCAAGGACAACAGATACATAACCTTTGTTCTGGCCTGCAGCCTTTTTTCTTTGTGTCTTCAATTGCCCCACTCAGAATCTGCTTTAGTTGCACTACTATATGTATTGTAAATGTGCCATTCTCCGGCTTGCTTACCTGCAAGAGGCCTTCTGAGAGTCTGTTTAGCTTTGGCACATTCCTGAAATCACAACAAGGTTTTTTGATGGTTTTAACCAAGGGTTCTTCAAATTTAGCTTCCTTAATCTTTTTTAATTCGTCCATGGCAAACTCTGCGCAAGCCATTATTCGCGGCATGGGTTCCTTAGTTCGTGAGCTGAGATATTCATAAATTCATCTTTAATCCGGTCAGCTTCGCTTACTTTTTCGTATAGCTCGGTTTCACGCCAAAAGCTCTCAAAAATGTTGACAAAAGGCAGGACAGCCGGTTTGATTCTTTGCACATTTGATATAATCTGAATTGCTTTGTTGTTCTCAACATCCTGGACTTTGTAGAGATCCGATCAGATACGTTCTCATCCGCTTTTGTCTCTTTGTGCATGGTCATTTTGAAGCCCTGGCATCACTCATAGATAAAAAAATTGGTGTAGATGATGCAATAAATGATGTGGATATGACCTCGATATGCAAATTAGGCCGGACAATATGCACACCTAGGGAAGTAGGTCCTAACATGACCGAAAAGGTAGCGAGCTTTATTGCTTCCATTTCTGAAAAACGGACATGCCTCTGTTACTTAGTCCTTGGATAGAGAAGCGCTATTGTCTTAGTCACGTCTATTTACAACTTTTTAAGTCCTCAGAAAAACCATGCATAAAGAAAAGGTAGATGCTTATTTCTGAAATACCAGCATTATTGATGTTATTAATTTGTTACCGAGTTTGATCACTACATAAGGATTCGCTTGCTTGAACGCATCGTCTACTCTGCTTGTATCCCATTTTACTGCATCGGATGCATCAATTATGCCTCTATCTAGCGTTCTTGGAGATATTGTCAGATCTAGAGGTTCTACAAGTTTCATTCTATCTAACCTATCAATGAGACGAGAATGAATTGTGCGCTCGTTATAGAACTGATTGGTCAAATCTGGTGGATCCTTATTATTAATTATATATTCAGTTGTCACTATCGCAATGCCACCTGGCTTGAGCACTCTTTCCATCTCTTTTAGACTTTTTAGTGCACCAGAATGGTTTTCTCCCCCAAAGTGCTCAATTGATGAAAAGGAAAATGCAATGTCGAAGCTATCCGAAGGAAATTCCAGTCTGGTGCCGTCCATTCTCAATGCTGTTAAAACTTTTGGATCATATGGAAAAGGCGAATATTTTCCTGGATTCTCGACAAAATCAGCAGGTGCAAAATGTGCCCACTCCTTTCCGCTATAAAGATCGGTCGCATAGATATGGCCAAGGTGGTGAGCAAGATGAAATAGAATTAGCTCCCTTCCTGCTCCGATGCCTATTGCTACATTGTTATTATTTAATTTTCCAAATCTCTTCATTGCGATTATACCAAGCGTCCATTCCCAATCCTTTCTGTGAATCTGGCCTGGTTTTCTTGCAAGTATTCCCTGGCATTTATTATAGTATTTAATATCGTGCAGCTTCAGAATTATCTCATTTACTTCGTGATTTTCCCAATCCTCAATACAACACAGCTTGTTCAATCTTATTCTTGCTTTTGGGTCTGAGCCGTAAGGATATGAGAAATTCTCCTTCTGCCTTATTCTAAAAGATTGTATTTCTGCATCATCTGCTCTCTTGCGTGCTGCTTCATCCAACTGATGTATCTTCTGACGTATCTGAGACCTACTCTTACCTCTCAACAGATCTATCATGATCGATGGATGGTGGCTAATTGTGTTGATCTTTTTTCTTAGAGTCACGATTGGTTTACGATTGGCTATAGTGAAAAATTATTTAATAGTTTCTCAATTTACTGCCTTTTTCTGCATTCTAACCGCAGACGATCGGTCAAATAAAACACTTCAAGTGAACATTGTAATAACTAATATTGTTTTGCGAACCGAGCACGAGACATCTCCTGTGTATTTTTTATTTATGTGACTCTATACAAGATATTTATGGAATTTTAGCGCATAAAAATATCAATATTTCTTACTATGTTCAAGATATTTTGCTCTTGCTCGACCAATAAATGTTTAAGCAATGTTATAGAAGGATATGGAAGAGCATTTCATT
This sequence comes from Thermoproteota archaeon, assembly GCA_030861405.1. Classification (GTDB taxonomy): domain Archaea; phylum Thermoproteota; class Nitrososphaeria; order Nitrososphaerales; family Nitrososphaeraceae; genus Nitrososphaera. The sequence continues at coordinate 2,422 of JALZFS010000145.1, forward strand.
TTGTCTGCTATAAGTTGTATAAATTATAACGTGCATTCACATAGATGTCTAATGTGGGGCTTCACAATATACCTTATGCGTCTTGCCGACTATCTGACAGGTCGCAAGTATAAAAAGAGAGTACAATGTGATGTGTGTGGGCAAAAATTTGCATCCATATCCGAAACAGAAGAGCATAGACGTAAAGCCCATCCACATGATATTCCAACATAGAAACAGTTCCATTGTTAGTCTCTGTCCGGAAAAAGTGCTCTAGTCTCTGTCATTAAATAATCCTTCTGAGTGAAATGTTTGAAGAGAAAGGGATATAATTCCTGATTTTCTTTCATTGTTCCCAACTATCTGTAAACGATTTATAAAATAAAGAAGAATTGGTAGCCTCGTCTCTAGTATGTCCTGGATGTTAAGCCCTCTTATTTCTGCTACCTATGGCTGCAATAACGGATCAAAGCCTGATAGCCATCGGAACACGAATAGTTTAGTAGAATTACATGATATATCTATGCCTAAGATTAAAGATCAATTAGCCTTATTCATAACTTGACAATGCAACTCCTAAAAGCAATGTTTGCCCTGCAGCTTTGATGAATCAGAGAAGAGTTTTCTTCTTATCCCCTGTAGGACTGGCTTTACTACTATGCACGTATGCATTAGTTGTATCAGCCAGCCCCACAGCATTTGGACAACAACAATTGAATTCAGGTGCCAACCAAAACACGACAACAAACACCTCCAGCAATACTGGGACTTCAACCGCTAGTGGTATTAACTGTGACAGTGCTGCATCTCTGTTGAGGGGTATGGTGCTTCCAAACCCCGCGGGAGCATGCGATATAGCTGTACCTCAAGGACTTCAGATACAAGATACTGCTACCGGAGCAGCCGTCAGCAAGTTACTAATTATGAATCCCTTGTTTGAATTCTTACCAGTAACTAACCAGACAGCAGGCGGCGGAGGAGGAGCAGCATCAGGTGGCAACCAGACAACTACATACGGCTTTGCAGAATTTGCAATGATGCAAGGACAGCTACCGTCAGCAATTAAGATATTATCTAACTCTAGCTGGAATGTGGTTGCAGTACACAACCATGTCATAGGAGAGTCTCCAGGCATGATTTTTGTGCATGCGATAGCACATGGAGACATTAATACGCTAGCAAGGGACGGTAGGGCAATTCTAGATACAATTATGACCCAGATGCAGTCATCAGCTAGTAACCAGTCATCAGCGGGTACAAGCGGCGGAGGAACAACAAGCGGCGGAGGAACAACAAGCGGCACATCCCCCAGCACATCCGGGGGTGCTGCAGGCCCGCAGGTAAGGCCGTAAAAAATTTGTAAGCCACAACGAGACGGAAGGATCGTGCGGCATCAATAACAGAAGAGGTAACACGGCAAATGCGTCTATTCGCGAAACCTGCTACATTTCTGGAGCAATACTGCAAATTCGGCAGCAGAGATAACAATCAGACTGAGCAATGAGCTAGGTCTCGTCCTGACAAGAAAAACTAAAATATAACACGCGAAAGCCTTTGATACCAGACGCTCTCTTATATTTTTTGGCTTTTTTTAATTCCTTGTAACCGTTGCTTTTGCTGTTATCTGTAATGCTATTGTCCGACATATTTAGTGGAGGAATAACAAATAAGGTAAGCTTTACCTCGTATAGTCTATTATTCCCATCAATGAACAGACAAAAGGGCGACAAAGTGCCGGCATTAATCAATAACTCTGAAATACTTTCTTTATAGAATTTCCCATGACAATAAAACACAGACAACATTTTATTGACCGATTGAGGAAACAAATCTCCTCTACAAGATCGAAAGTATGGAAACAATCATCAACCTGTAATTATCTGAAGGCTGATTTTGAGATTCTTCCATAAATCATGTCCCTTATAGGTATTTTGTGGGGCTTATTTACAAGAATTAGAAAGCATTCTTAAACAGGTTGTCTATAGATCTTATGTTTAGTCACAAGTAGGGGCTATGGCCTATGCGATAAGAAAGATACTCGATGCGATATCTTTGCGTTTTATTGAATTGTTTGTTAATCCCTGGACCAGCCATTAGTCAGATAATTATCAAAAACGGCCTCCGTTTGATCTGATAATGTGTGTGATGAATATAAGGGGAAATTGGAATTGAATCCACAACCTGCTGTTCTCAAACCCGCCACTCATCAGACCTACAACTAGAAGATGTCCCTTTGGAATTCAATTTAAGTATTAGCATCGGATCAATCGATTATTAGTGTCAAGGAGCCTCTGACCGTTGTCCGTAGTCTTGAATTGCATGCATATAGGTCATAGCAAGCAAATCATTTGCTTAACCCGGTCTGTCTCTATGTTGCCTTTCAGTCATCCTATGGTACCTGAGACTGTAAGGCGACATTTGCTTTTGATTACTGTGTGGGTTGGTTCCTATACATTTCCCCCAATTGAAACTGTTGTTCTATTATTCATCATGTAGTAAAGCGAAAATAATGCACATGTCCCTGCTCCTAAATACATAAAAAGACCAATCAGCAAATTACCGCTAAACCCGATTATCATAGCCGATATAACTGCAAGAACTGTCCCGATGACTGATGCAATGATATTGATGCCCCATAGCAGCGTTGTATTATTGTTGTTGGGATTGTTATCATATTTGTATATTTTCCTATTGGTATTTTGGATTGAAATTGGTGAGGTCATTCTTATAAGAGATGGAAATTGGAACCCCATCAAAAATCCTGCAGGGAACAATAGCATAAATGTAAGTACAATTCTGTATGACAAGTCCGTGCCTATGTTAGACGCTATTATATCCTGTAGGTAAAGAAAATAGACTATAATAATGATCGCAAGAATTGGAATCGACGTCAGTACTGCTCTCTGCGGTCTTGCACTAAAGAGTTTGCCAGAAAAGTATGACCCAATTCCGCTAGATAAAAGAATAGAAAATAATATTACCGTTAAAGCCATTATTGGAGTTCCAAGCAGCAACAGGAACTTTTGAATAAATGTTATCTCCAAAATCATAAAACCGAGGCCAATAAAGACAGCAAATAAAATATGAAAGCTATATCTTGGATTAAATTGTATCTTTGTCTTTTTTGCATGATATACTAGTAATGCAGATAGCAATCCGGAAATGGACAAGACAGTTTCGAGCAATGTTATCATCTGTTTTGGAATCTGCTCTCTTGCAAAATAAAAGGGAGAATTATCC
>JALZFS010000162.1 GCA_030861405.1 Thermoproteota archaeon
CAAGAACACAAGTAAGGCCAGCAGGGGCACACTGATAGATCATCTCGTGGATGTTTTCTAATCCTTTTATTGGGCCATTGCTTATACCATGATCCATTGGGATGCATACCATTTTGCCATCGTTCAAAATCCTACTAAGCCGAATATCCCTGCCAAAGACCATATACGTATCCAACCATTCTTGCTAACCTACTTATAATTTGTTTAGATTATTCTAGGAATTCATAAGATTATGGCCTCTTCAGTAATTTCTCAGCTGCCCAAATAGTAATTTGAGATCCCTGCAAATCTCGAGGACTGCTAGAGACGCCGGCGATCCAGTAAAAAGTACTAAGTAATGCCAACCTGATTCCAAAACTACAAAAATTTGTTGCTTCAGTTGATAGTATTGAGAAACCTTGGTAATGAGCGAGTAAAGGGCCCGTGATCTGGTTTGCCTCCTATTGTCATGGCAAATATCAATGGAATTACAATTCAAAGCTGAGTGCTTATTTCTATCTTTCTTAGAGATGCAAAGAACCCATCTCTTATATTTGTGCTCAGTCATACCTATAATGTAAATTGCTAACAAAGCACGAACGAAATCCGTTCTGCTACATTTGCAACCTGTTCTTCTCGCCTGAATATTTGCCAGTGCATCTCAAGACTGATCACACGAAGGAAGAATTAGCAGCCCATCTCCTGTTAGCATACTTTGATGAATGGCGGGAACAGCAGGAAGCAATTGAGGAAGCATCAGGGGCCAGAACAAGGGTCCAATAGATTTTTTAAAACTCTGCGCCCGTGAGTAGCATGGGCTACGATTCTGACTCGTCGGAATTTGAGAGAATCTCAACCAAAAAACTAGCAATTTTGTTTGGCCTTGCTTTTTTTGGAGCCTTTATGGTTATTCAGATGATACAGGGTTTTCCACTTGGAGCCCTCTTATTTAGACAGACTGTAACAGAGCAAGTAAAGGTAACCATAAAGCAGGGTGATGTCTGTGTTATAGAGACCGCTGACGGCCAACCAAAAAGCATACAGCACTGTGACTATAGAACAGGCGACATGCTATTGGTAAAATATTATCCAGGCTCAACGAATGTAGAATCACAAAGGCTGGTGGGCAGAGCTGCTGGATAAATAAAAATTAGAGAAAACCACAATTTCATCTTCTCTATCTAGAGCCTCTTTGTTGCTATTATTGTTGATTATTTAGAGGAGTGGCTTTAACTAATCAATCGCTGTGAGTTTGGATGACGGAGAATTTTGCAATTTTTTCAAGACCATATATTAATTGCGCTTTTAGGAAACAAGCTGGAGCAGGTGTATGTGAATTTTCTCTATTTGGTCCCTAAACCAATAGATCGCTATGGTATACACCCGCCCAGCAATATGATGATGTGTGCCTACCTTGGCAATATCATATATGTTCAAAATGCTATTAATAGCTTCTCCACTACCGGCCACAAACAACACCAATCAGCCATTTTCCAAAACTATTGGCAACTGATTCCCTAGAACCTCCTCAGGGGAGGAAATGGCCAGTAGAACGAAAATCGTATAAATCTGATTATTATCCTACCATATCTCGAACAACTTTGAGATTCTCCTCGTCTCCTCTCTTTTTATCAATTGGGGTTTCAAGTATTATCGGCAGAACCCGGATTTGAGGAAAGTTGAGAAATGCAGCCATACCCTCTAGGCCGATCAGCCCCAGTCCGATATGTTCGTGCCTGTCTATATTTGAACCTATCCCAGCTTTTGAGTCATTAAGATGCACAAGCTTCAATTCTTTCAGGCCGACGATATCATTGAGTCTCTTTAGCGTTTGCTCCACATCGGCCATAGTCCGGAGGTCGTAGCCAGACGCAAAAAGGTGACAGGTATCGATACACACTCCAAATTGCTTTGAGTTACCAAGCCGATCAAGAATAATCCGCAATTCTTCGAAGCTAGCACCAACGTTGTTCTTGTGTCCCGTATTGTTCTCCAATAGAACCTGAGGTCCAGCTTCACATTTCCCCCGGGATGCGCGACTTATCGCCTTGACCAGCTGGTCAATGCCACTCTTTGATCCCCTGCCCATATGACTTCCCAGGTGTATGACAAGGTGCGGTATTTCAAGGTCCCTGCATCTATTCATCTCTTCTGTCAAGGTCTGCACAGATTTCTTGTAAAATTCTCCGTCAGGTCCTGATAGGTTCGGCAAGTAGGGCATATGCACAGCTATGGAACATCTTCCAATTCCACTTGCAATCAGCCTGTTTCTGAACAGCTGTACTTCAGTATGTTGAAGATCTTTTGCAGTCCAGCCACGCGGGTTCCGACTGAAGATTTGAAACGCAGTACATCCTTTCTTTTTTGCATTGCTGATGGAGTTAGATATCCCACCTGCTATGGAAACATGTACTCCAACCCTGACGTCCATCGTTTCGCTAAGGAGAAAAATAGTTACTTTAACTTTTGCTATCGAGTTTTTATGGTAGTATATCTATAAAGATAAGATCAAAATTGTCCTCCATAAGGATGGGGAGTGGTGACTTGGCCAAGTATCCCTTCTTGAACGAAGCAGGAGAATATTTACGCGACTCAGGTTTTGGATGGGATGAGCTTGAAAGCCCAGATATGACGTACATTATTGACCGTGCAATAGAGCGAATAGAAATAGCGGTCGATGGCAAAGTGTATGATAGTATTGAAAGGTATGAAATTGAGATCCTCACGTTTCTCATATCGCTTATTTTAGTTAAGTTTATTGGAATCGAATCAATACTCAGGAAGTTTGTGCTGGCCGAAGCCAGACGCGCAGAGAAATTCATTACAGAAGATTTAAAAAGGCACAACGAAATGCAGAGGCGAGCTCTCTTCTCTAAGATCTTTCAAGATTTATTCAAATTAAGAATCGATACTGCAGACGATGGACGTTTATTTAAGGTGAGCGTTGTTGATTATATTACGAGATCCTCTCACTTTCATGAGCAGGAGTGGAAACTTATTAACAGGCTTGTGCATAAAGGCTTCGTCTATCTAGATGCAGAAGAGACCGTAAGACTTATCAGAAATGAATTATCAATACTGATCTACGAGAAAGTCAAGGCGATGACTCTTCCGACCTTGCCGGAGAGTATGAGATCAAAAGCTGATAAGCTGCGTACAAAATTTGCAGGTCGTTATGAATCCACTAAGACTATCGTCATAAAAGATTATCCACCGTGCATCAAGCACGCTCTTGAGATTCTACAAAAAGGTGAAAATCTTCCCCATTCGGCCCGAGTGATGCTTGCTACATACATGTTAGCTATTGGCAAGAGGGTGGATGAAGTTGTTTTGATGTTCGAAAATGCTCCTGACTTCAACGAAAAGATAACCCGGTACCAAGTTGAACACCTTGCTGGCATGAAAGGGAGTGGTACAAAGTATTCTGTACCTTCATGTCAAAAACTTCGAAATGAAAATCTATGCTTTGCGACATCAGAGTGTGAAAATCTAGTAAACCCTGTTCAGTTCGGCAGGAAGAGGGCATGAGACAGGCTGTCTGTTCTGCCAAGACAATTTCAGTAATAAAGAGGGCCTTCCGAGAATATTACTTCAAACAATCTAACACAATAGAAGAGCCTTCTAAAATAGAGCAGCGGGAATTTGGCTTTATGCAATTTGGGCAATCAGGGATGATAAGGCATATTTCATATAAGAATATGAAGGAACTTGATGCAATGCTTGTTAGGGAAGCGCCCTCCGACGTCTATTGCTCAAATGCATACTATCGGTTTCCCACACAGCAACCAATGCATGAAAAGCAATGGCTTGGAGCAGATTTGATATTTGATATTGACGGAAAGGATCTTAATTTACCCTGCGTTTCGTCCCATTCTTATCTACTGTGTACAAATTGCGGCTATGCTCTATGTCGGATACCAGAGGAACAGAAATCCTATTCTTGTTCGTCTTGTGGAAGCAATAAGGTAGAGGCTCTTTCTATTCCATGCCCTAACTGCGTAGAGGCATCCAAGAATGAGATCAGACGCCTGATC
>JALZFS010000172.1 GCA_030861405.1 Thermoproteota archaeon
ATTAAGAAAGTTTGAGAAGGTCACTTTTAGATCATACATTACAGCATAATAATAGCACTAACCTAATCAAGACACGATTAAAGCATAGAAGTATCATCGGTACGCAAATATTGATAATGGTTCAGGCGGAATAACAACAATGGCCCACAATAGGTACATAGACGCATGGATGAGTACACCAAAGAAGGCAGTGCTTTTACATTCGATCGATACAGGGGTCTTGCAAATTTGTGTGGTTCACTTAGCAAATTAGATTGTTAGGCGTTAGATTTTGGATGGAGCCGTGTTTGCTATGAATTTGCATAAATAGCATACGCGAGTGAAAAAGCCGAAAAGAATACGACACTTTAATTAGAGCAGTGGCGCATTTGTAAAAGTTTCTAGTATTTGTCGATTATCAATCTTTTGCGTCTAAGCAGCCACTCATCCTTTGCGAGGCGAAAGGCTACAAGCCCTATAAGTGCCGTGATAGTGCTTATCCCTGCAACAGCATACCATTCCATTACCGAGCTCGAGCCTCCACCAACGCCAGCTGCCGCTCGCCAATGCTGCACAAAGATTCCGTCGTGACCAGAGTAGCAATAGATCCTAGCACAGTCCAGCCATCAGAACCAAGGATTTGACTCATTGTAGTTTTATTGACAGCAAATCGATTGATTAACTGTACTCAGATGAGTATTGTAATTATCAGCAGCAGATCATAATAATTAGAACTCGAGATCGGTATCAGCTGCATCTTTGAATAATCAAACATGCATATGATAGAATACAGGCATCACGTTTAGTAAAATGATATACCTAATGCTAATCCGATCGACTTTACAAAGCTGCAACATAAAACATGCGATAAATCAAATAGGATGTTTTCAGTAGTTCACTGCGACGTATTTTCAAAATTTGGAAACGGCTCAGAGCTAGAAGGCGGTCATCATTACCATTTCCATAGTAACAGCGTTCCATTAGTATATCAACCTACTAGATAAATGTTAAGAACTCGACTGGCACAATTATTCGTATCAGTTGATTAAAAATTCTGAGATTGTCAAGATTATGCGCGATCTGGGATTTCTTACAGAAGTAAGTGAGGAAGATCCTAATGTACAATTCCGGGCTCGCGCATACTATAGGACTGCAGACACAATTGCAAGTTTGCAGGAGAATGTCGCCGACATATACAGAAAATATGGCGTTAAGGGTCTGATGGAGATTCCTTCGGTGGGTAAAGCAATCGCGTTAAAGATAGAGGAATACATCAAGACAGGCACGATACGCCATCTCGAACAATTAAAGGCAAAAATGCCTATCGATGTAGAGGATATGTATGGTATAGAAGGCATAGGTCCAAAGGCAATAAGAATGTTATACTACAAGCTGCAGATAAAGAATTTAGCTGATCTGGAAAAAGCTGCAGCTGAAGGCAAATTGAGGTCGGTGCCAGGATTTACTGAGAAAAAGGAGCATGAGATCTTTAAGCGGATTGAGTTTTTTAAGACAAACAAGGGCCGCCGTATAATAGGAGAGATCTATCCACTCGTAAAACAGATTGAGAAACGTCTTAAACAGGTGAGAGGTGTCACAAAGGTTGCTACAGCTGGTTCGATCCGCCGTATGAAAGAGACCATTGGCGACATTGACTACATAGCAACAGCTAGGGATCCGGAGGCAGTGATAGAGTTTTTCGTCAAGATGCCAGAAGTACAGGAGGTTCTCGGGAGAGGACAGACCAAAGTATTTGTTAAGCTTGCCAGTGGTATCGATGCAGATCTATTGGTAGTGTCTGAAGAAAGCTGGGGATCAGCTCTCCAGTATTTTACTGGAAGCAAGGAGCACTCTGTAGAATTGCGCAAGATAGGGATCACGAAAGGTCTACGGCTAAACGAATGGGGTCTTTTCAAAGGCGAAAAGCGCATTGCAGGAACCACAGAAGAGGAAGTATATGAGGCACTAGGCCTCCAGTGGATCCCACCAGAGATGCGAGAGAATGTCGGCGAGATAGAGCTGGGCAGACAGGGTAAGGTACCGAATTTGATCGAGTATGGGAGCTTAAAAGGAGACCTGCAGGTTCACAGTCAAAGCAGTGATGGTACAGCAACCATAGAAGAGATGGCGCTCGGTGCCAAAACACTTGGGCTGGACTATATTGCAATCACCGACCATACAAAGAGCCTAGCGGTTGCAGGTGGCCTTGAAGGGCAGGAACTTTTAGAGCAGGCTAACAGGATATCTCAAATCAATGATGGACTAAGAGGGTTCCACATTTTCTCATCAGCCGAGGTCAATATTATGAAGGACGGCTCACTTGATATTTCAAATAATATTCTTGATAAGCTTGATATCGTAGGCGCTGCTATACACTCTCATTTTAGTCTTCCAAGTGAGATGCAGACAGAACGACTGATAAAAGCTGCCAAAAACCCAAGCATAGATATCCTATTTCATCCAACAGGTAGGCTCATAAACAAGCGCCCTGGCTACCGTGTGGACATTGAGAAAGTGATTGAGGTTGCAAAGGACACCAACACCATTCTCGAAATTGATGCACACTATGACAGGCTTGATTTAAAGGACGAGTATGCAAGAATGGCTGTAAGAAATGGAGTCAAGATGGTCATCGACTCAGATGCACATCATCCCATACATTACTCGTACCTAATATTTGGAATAGCACAGGCAAGACGCGGCTGGGCGACACAATCAGATATCCTTAACACCATGCCAGCAGACAAGTTACTCAATGTGCTAAAGTAAATCATATATCACGTATATGTCGATACCTTATGCCTGTGCGCACAATATTTGAAAAGGACGACTTAAAATCAAGGAAAATATTTTTAGGTGTCTTTTATTTCTGTGCCTTTGTGATGGCATCAATAACGTTCTATGCCATCTATGTAAGCCTTGGAGAGTACATGCAAACAGGCAAGGTCGTAATAGGACAAGTGCTTGTAGAGACGGAGTTTCCATTCAAAGGCCTGGCCAAGCTTATCACATATTTGATGATAGTCTCGGTGGTTGGATGGTACTGTGTGGTCAGGTTGGGTGGGGAAAAGGTAAAAGGGATTCCCAAGTGGCTCAAATCCATTCTGCAGTTGATAGTGCTTGCCATGGCAGTTGTGGCTCTCTATGAATTTGTCTATAACTTCATAGTGTGGAATTCACTGATGACTGCAGATGCAATAAGAGGAGTAATGAGATTCGATAATCTAAATGTAGGATATCCAAATCCCAAAATTCCTTGGAACTTACTATTTGCAACCAAAATGTCACTTGCTGCATTCTTGATCTCGGCTCATGGCTTTTATACAATGTCCAAGCCTGAAAAGAAGACAGATTAGCAATTCGTTTATTATGATGTTCCCAGAGATGGGATTTCTGAGAGGTCTACTTGATTTATTTCAATCGATCCAGTAGCCAGAAGTGTTAAAAATATAATTTGTTCACATAACCTCCATATTTTTTATACATATATCTTCATGGCAGATAGCCTTGTACAGCAAATGTCACGGTAGCGGAATCGCTAATGGTATTGTCTATAAAATCCTCTCTAACGCTAGCTTTTGTGATTCGTCTCTGACTTCATTTTATAAAATAAGGACAAGCTTGTAAGCTGGAAGCAGACAGTTGCTGTATTGCAAGGAAATTTATCTCAGTAACTTTTTATGCTAATTTGCAGGAAGGACAATCAATTGATTATTGCCCATTTCGTAAGGGTCAAAAGCAGTGATTAATAAAAAAATTTATTGATTAGCGCTCTTGGGTTGTCGGCCTTATCAGTATCTCGTTTACGTTAACATGACTGGGAGCTTGGACTGCAAATACGATGGCATCTGCGATATCTTCTGCCTGCAGCGCCTCCATCTGTTTTGTCCTTTCAACATATTTTTCTAGTGCCTTGTCAGTTATAGTGTTTGTAAGCTCTGTTGATACAATTCCGGGCTCAATGCATGTAATTCGTATGTTAGACTTCTGGCTGAATTCTTGTCGAAGACCTTCACTGAGCGCTGTAACTGCATGTTTTGTTGCACAGTAAACGCTCCCAGCGGGATAAATAATTCTTCCGGCTACAGACGAAATATTGACTATGTGTCCCGATTTTTTATTTACCATATGGGTGATTACTGCTGCAGTACAATAAAGCACTCCTCTAATGTTGACATCGATCATCTTATCCCACTCGTCAACCTTGAGATTTTTGAAAAAGCTCAATGGCTGGAGACCGGCATTGTTGACAAGAATGTCAATGCTGTCCCACTTTTTTATGACAGCATCAGCGAATGCATCGCATTCCGACTTTACTGTGACGTCCAGTTTTTGAATGAAAACTTCTCCTCCATTCTTAGAGATCTCCCTTTGTAGCAATTCTAGCCTGTCTGTACGCCTTGCGCCTGCAGCGACTTTTGCTCCAGCCCTAGATAATGCCAGAGCAGTCGCATAGCCTATTCCGCTACTTGCACCTGTAACTATTGCAACTTTGTCTTTTACCATCTGCTATCAGGGCACAGAGTTCTCAACGTTGTAATATGCCTTTGCTAATAGGCGTCAACTTTAAGTACGATAGCTACAATTGTAAAGATGTGCCTCCATGAGTCTCGACGACAGCGATGAGCTGGCCTATCTTTGGACTAAGGTAAAGTTTATTCAGAAATACATGAGCAAACACAATTGTTGCTACGAAGTAGCAGAGCAGGAATTTCATACCTGGATCGAAGGACTAATGGATAGTAGAATCGAACGCGCAAACAAGATGTTAAATTCTCATTAGATGTTCTGCTGCGGCTGCTCAATCTTTTGCTTTCTTGCCATAAATAGCAAAAGCACGCCAAACATTCCTAGCACTATTGCTAATCCTTCCGCGCCGCCATTTGGGACTGCGAAAATATATGCTATTGCAAATGTTATGCAGATTATTCCCTGCAGAAAATATGATTTCGCAGTTTGCATTCGGGTCTTTTTCGCAATATACCCTACTGCGAAAAATGCGGCTGCGGGATATATAGTAAGAAGAATAAACTGATCGATATCAATACCAAGATGAGGCATCGGCAATCAATTGTAAGGTAATGCTAAATAATAATTTTTGGTCCTTTCCCATCAGTAGGTATTGCAATTGTTGAGGTCATCGTCAGATCGTGACCTAGTTTTTCTCTCAGTTGGATCTGATTTTGTGAAATGCTTTAAATCCTAATGGCTGTCTGGCCGTTTGACTGACGTCCATCCAAAGATAGCTTTTATTGATAATTCTTTTAATATCAAATAAGGCAATTATTGCTATTACGATTATGCATATTTATCCCTTATATTGGTGTTCAAGATATATTTCAATGGCTCCCCCGCTATCAATTATCGAGCGAGCATTTTCGAATGGAAGCGAAACCACATCTTCCTGCTGATATGGCCCGTACTTGTTCATATCTATTCCGACAAATGCCTCTATTGGCTTGAGGAATCTGACCACCATTTGTTTTGAGCGTATTCTTACAGAGATTAATTCGAGAACCTTTGGCCTACCCTTTATGATGGCAGAAATAATTTCGTCTACTCTTCCATTTGATTCTCGCTTGCCATCAAGAATGTATTTTTCCTCATCAGTGAGCTTTGAATAGTCCAAAGGCTCGTCGCTTGAGAGGATCTTGGCTTGTCTTGCCTCTATCAGAAGGCGGGATGAAGTCGCAAGCATCTCAATCATTTTATTTCTTATATTTGATTCTATGCCTTCATATCCTTGACCCATCAGGCTGCCTAGCGCCTCTGCAACCTTCTGAAAGGTGTCTAGTTCTATTGCCTGGAGCGTTGGCATCTCGATTTCTTTTCTTAACATTTTGTAGACATCTTTGAGAGGAAAGCTATCGCTATCCTTGATATCCATTTCATTACTGTTTTGCTGTCCAGCTGTTGTTGACATTTTGGCTCACTAAGCCTTAAATTATAGGATTTTAGTGCCTACTATGAGATATTCCAGTTGCCTTATAAATTGATTGATGGCAGAATAGAGCCATTAACATTTACTGCGGAGCAAGTTATGGGACGATTCAAAGAGGATAAGATCAAGTTTCTTGACTTGCAGTTCACAGGGCTATTTGGCAGATTTCACCATACTACAATAGACTCCAAGATGTTTCGGGTAGAAGATTTCGTGGATGGTCTTCCAAAGCTTGACGGATCTTCAATAAGTGGCTTTACAGAAATTCACGAATCCGATCTTATTATCAGGCCTGACCCAGCTACATATGCCACCGTTCCTTGGATTGCAACGCCTACCGCAAGGCTGGTATGCGATATTTTAGGTGGCGGAAGTAAACGTGAAATATTCCCACGTGACCCCAGGGGCATTGCAAAAAGAGCAGAAAGGTACCTTGCAGACCAAGGCTTTGAAACTTCTTACTGGGGCCCAGAGGTAGAATTTTTTGTCTTTGATAAGCTTGAGGTCAACACCATGACACCGTACCAAGGTCAGAGCTACCATATCACATCCAGAGAGGCACCCTGGTCTACCGACAGCGTAGGGTATGCACTCAGACTTAAGGAAGGTTACCTTCCAAGTGCGCCCGGTGACACTCTCATGGAGTATCGTAACGAATGCGTGGATGTACTCACGAATAACTTTGGAATAGTATGTGATGCTCATCACCACGAAGTAGCCACAGCAGGCCAATGCGAGATTGACATCCGCTTCGACAGCTTGGTTAATGCCGCTGATGCCGTCCAAAGTTACAAGTATATTGTTAAGAATATTGCGAAAAAACACAATATGATCGCGACGATGATGCCAAAGCCGATAGCACTCGATAACGGCTCCGGTATGCATGTCAATATCAGCCTATGGAATAAAGGCAAAAATCTCTTCTATGACTCTGCGGACGAATATGCAGAAATATCACAGATTGCCCGCTATTTTGGTGGAGGCATAATAGAGCATGCTCGAGCGCTTGCCGCAATAGTGGCACCCACCACTAATTCATACAGAAGGCTTGTGCCCGGCTATGAGGCTCCAGTATATGTGGCATGGAGCACTGGCAACCGATCTGCAATAATCAGGATTCCTGCTCACTACAAGGGAAGCAGGTTTGCGCATCTGAAGCGCATTGAATTTAGAGCTCCCGATCCGTCATGCAACCCTTATCTTGCGTTTTCAGCTATCCTTGCAGCTGGCCTTGATGGCATCAAGAAAAAGAAGGATATAAGCGACCCGGTGAACGACGATATCTTCAGGATGACTCCAAAGAAGAGACACGAGCTTGGAATAACGCAATTGCCGGCAAGTTTAAGGGAAGCCTATGAGGAGCTTAGAAGTGATAATACATTCTTAAAGCCGATATTTGACAACGGGACCATAGATAGGATAATAGAGCATGAGGAGAAAGAACACGTTGAGCTGGCGGTGAGACCTCATCCGCATGAGTTTTCAATGTATGCAGACGTTTAGCCTCTTTTTCGCATAAGGAATTTTGTAACTCTGAAAT
>JALZFS010000178.1 GCA_030861405.1 Thermoproteota archaeon
GGTGCAACCCTTGCTATCGCAGCTCTTGCTGTGGCAAATGAACTAAAAGATTTTGCGGGAGAAGCGCAAGCATTAATCACAATATATAAAAAATGTAAGATGATGCTGGTACCGATAGCTTCACACGAAATATTGGTCGGGCTTGTGCTTAAAAGAATATCTTCAAGTTCTAAGGTGGAAGTAGATCCTACCTTTATCATGGACATTATTAAAAGGTCGTTGTCCTTATCATCAGATGTTCATTCTGATAATAATGCTGCTGCTAGGATTAATTAGTTATAAAAACTCAACCCGTATAGATGCAGTCATTGGTAGTTTTCGGAAAAGAACCATTGCCTATTCACAAAAATTCTAATGGAATTGCTCACAACCGTGATTCTCATTGATTATCCTCTTCTGGCTTCTCAGGCAGTGGTAGAAGGTAGATAGGTATTTTTAAAGTAAAGGAAAGTTCACTTTCTTACATTAGCCACATTTGCACACCAGATACCAATCTGGCTAGACATCGTCAAGGCGGTTAGAATGTGAGTTGTCATATTTTGGGATTTGTACCCAAATCCCACATTAAGCACCAATCATCCCTAACTTTGTCAACAAAGAGGACTCTAAATATTTCCAAGTCTTCCGAAATAATAAACACTCGAGAGCTGTGCTGTAAAGCAAAACACAGGGAAAAGATTACTGACTCAGCCACGGGCATTATCATACTATCAGTAATGAAAAGTACAAATTTCTAGAATCTCTTCAACTTTCGAAGAGCAATCATAACAAAACAACAGGCAAGGTCTTAATCTCTGTCTGATGTGATGCTTAAATACCAGTGGTTGTCAGGCAAATTAATGAATATCATAACATTCTTCTTAACAACATCATTAGTTACAGCAATTCTTATAGAGGGTAGTATGATAGTGAGCCCAACTGCAACTGCACAAAGTCAAACCAATTTGTCAGCTGTACAATCACAAAACACAACTGCGACTAATACAGCGGGAGAGGAAAAAACATACATTTTGATATTTGGACAAAGGACAATAGGAAACATAGATAATTCCACTAGAATAGTATCATCAATTGTAGGTAACAATAGCGCAAAGATACAGGAGGAATTTCTAGAAGAAATTAGTTTGGCACCGTCACAACAATTAGAACAACAAGTGGCAAAGATAGTTAATGATGGCATAAGTGGATCCTCTTGCCCAGGTGTCCGGTTAACAACTCAAGAAGGTGAAAATGTTTCAGTTGACTGCATTTCATCTGGGAATTACGTAATTTGGTATATTCATCCGACCACATAGTAGTAGAGCACCACGGATCTTCATGCCTACCCAGAGCTAGGTAAGATACTCAACGGATTGGTCCGTAGAGAGTTCGTCATTAAGTTAAGCTAGTGTTGATATTAGGATGCTCAACGAAATAGAAACGAAAGCTCCTTGGCGCATGTCATAGCATCTATTTTTTCTTTTGATATTGCTGTCGCTCTTGTTATGCTATTGACTTGCACTGGCCTTGACTTATGCCCATTAATAGAATACAACCTTGAGCATTTTAGTTATGGTAACTGCCGTTTGCGTTATCATTTGTATACGCTCTAATTTTCTCTTTGAGTATCGCATTTGCTTTTTGATTTCTATATCGCAATTATGATTCTTATTGCTCAAGGCTCACTTGCAACTTGTCTCTACTCACGTACTAAATTGACAGAGATATCTAACTTTAGCATTCTAATCGTCAGACAAGTACCTCCCTAGCTTAACAATCCCATGCAACATTTACCGCAACGATCTGGGCTATTCTGCTTACCGGTCCTTTTCTTTTATATGTCCTGCAATTTGAAAACACTAGAGGGTTTATGTCATTTGATGAGCTATATTTACTATGTCAGTTAATAAAGACATCAAATTTGCTTTAAAGTATCATGATGCTACGAAGCATTCGGAAGCCAGCTTGATGACGTCACGGCATTATCTAGACTTTGACAATAAACCAATACCATTCAAGGTATATCCAGAATTGCCTTCGATAGCCCTTCCAACGAGTTTCCCCACTCCAGAAGTAAATGCTCTTAGTTGTATTGCTAGCAATCTAGATCAATTACCTTCCGGGGCAGGTAGAGCGACAGAAACAAAAATGAAGCCACCAGAGGATAACGCAGCCTCTCCCAGAAGCGTCTCCAAACTTGATGCAGGAGATCTTGCGGAGCTTCTATTTTTTTCTGCGGGCATTACGAGGGTCGTTAAATATCCATATGGTTCGTATTATATGCGCGCAGCTTCGGCTACTGGAGCCCTTTACCCCATCGAACTCTATGTAGTTTGTGATGATATTTCATCCGATCTAAAGGCAGGAGTTTACCATTATTCGCCTGCAGATTTCAGCTTGACCCAAATTCGCAAGGGAACTTATAAAAGATACCTTGCAACGATGGCAGATAACCAAGATATACTAAACTCTCCGATAACCGTAATTTTTACATCGCTTGCATGGAGAAATGCTTGGAAATATCAGGCTCGCTCGTATCGTCATTGGTTTTGGGATGCAGGAGTGATCATCGCTAATTTACTTGCTACATCAATTGCAATAGGATTTGCTTCTCGCGTCATAACAGGTTTTGTAGATGATAGTGTAGACCATCTTCTACGCTTAGAGGATAAAAAAGAAGCGTCAATAGCAATGGTAGCAATAGGTATAGGATTATCGGGTAATGGTGAGAATCCAAACCAGCAGCAGGAGCTGCTACAGGCTGAACGATATACAATTGAAGACAAGCCTATTCCAAAGATTCGCCCATTATCTAAAAAAGGGGAAATAAGTTATCCTGAAATTTGGAAATTAAATGGAGCTTCGAAGCTGAACAATAGAGAAGAAGTCTCTGACTGGATTAATAATTCTCTCAATAGTGAGTATTTATTAGAAAGAAAATTACAACCTAGTCAGAGGCAAATTGCGAAACATGTCCAGGATAACATAGCACCTACTTATCCACAAGAAGACATAAAGCATTCATTTAACTTGAAGGAGACTATACTATGGCGGGGCTCCTCAAGGAGCTTTGCAAGGAGCCAAATCGCCTTGTCCGTGCTAAACAACATCCTTTACTGTTCAACTAGAGGAGTACCTATGGACATATTCAATGAGGGGACTTCTCTAATAGATATCTATTTTATAGCGAATGCTGTTGATGGCCTTAATCCAGGAGGATATTATTACAATCGACAAGGAGGGAGAGATCCGAATAGCTCCTTTAACAGGATCAAAGACGTTGCATACTCAAGGAAACTCTCAGCTTATTTATGTCTAGGTCAATCTCTTTTTGGAGATGCTAGTGCTGTCTTATTTTTAATGGCAGATTTACAATCTGTACTACGCTCGTTAGGTAATAGAGGTTATCGAGCTTGTCAATTGGAAGCAGGCATTATTGCAGGCAAAATATATCTTGCTGCATATGCTCAGAGAACAGGAGCTTCTGGGTCGACATTTTTCGATGACGCCGTGACAGAATTTTTTTCTCCGCATGCAACTAACAAGAGTACAATGATTGCAGTAGGCGTTGGAGTTCCTGGATACAATGCCCGTCCAGGAAAGATATTACCATTGAGGCTAAGCAAAGAGCAGCTTTTGACCTATGACTTCACTTGAGTCAAGCGATGCACTATAGCAGCGAAGGTGGTCATTTTGGTAGATCTTGTCAAAAGTTGAAGCCTCTTCCTTTTTGGGGAAGTATACCGAGGACATACATTACAAATTGTAAGCATAGCTAATGAAACTAGCTATCCATCAGTCGACACGACTGACTGGCATTTATGTCTCGCATTGTATTTTCTCTATTAGATGCATGCACGATAAGAAACTAGTGGGACGAGAGCCAACTCCATTGTTAGTTATTTAGGCCGATGAAAGGAGATACACACCTTTCTTGCTAACTATTTTCAGTGTTTAAGTGAGGAAGGGATGTGTTTGGTCTTATCCTTCTTTTTTATTTGACTTATAGATTAGGCAAGAATAGGCAAGAGAATTTATACAGTGCTGCTCTATTTATTGATCTTTATTGTTTTTATCTCATGTTCAAGCCATGCTATGTATTGTCTTTTAGTCTTCCTGATTTCAATGGCGTCGAATGCAAGGTCTCTAACCGTTACTTTGATATCGTTCCAGTGCTTTCGCATCTTGTAATTGCCTATATAACTAGGATAGTCGTCAATCAGCTCCAAGGGCAGCCGAGTTAAGGTCCAAATATCACAGGCTTTTTCGCCGAATGGTATTCCAACCTGATCCTTCTTTGTTGCTTGAAGCAAGTGAGTAAATTCATGTGCTATTGTAAAATTCTTTTCATTAGGCTGTAGGTTTATCTTCAACGGCTTACT
>JALZFS010000022.1 GCA_030861405.1 Thermoproteota archaeon
CGTGTGAAGCTATCGGTACCAGCATCATCTTACATTTTTTATATATTGTGATTAATGCTTGCGCTTCTCCCGCAAAATCTTTTAGTTCATTTGCCACAGCAAGAGCTGCGATAGCAAGGGTTGCACCGTACTTGTCTGCCTGGCCAGGTAGTCCAAACTCTTTTTTGAAAGACTCTACAGCTTTGGTGGCAAGCATGTTATTTTGTCCCGTCTCCTGTATTATTGCTACAGCCAGTATCTCATCAGTACTGGATAAGATTTCATCTACTATTCTTGTTGCGGCATTCGAAGAAATCGCAGGCATATGGATGACTAGTCTACCATAAACCAGGTATAAAAATAATATACCTTTGTTCAAGCAGATCGTTGCAGCCCTCGTTCCTTGATTACACGATTCCTGGCACAGGAGATTTTGGACCCCTGCTATGACCCAATCTCTTAATCAAGACATACCTAACGAGCATTTGCTATCTGTTACGCCTGAAAAAGAATTAACATCAAGCAACAACAACAACAAAAACAATATAAGTTCCAACCGATGCGATTATGCTTGACCTTTGGCTCCCAATGGTTAATGTTCCTCTTCCATACATCTAGGCAATCTGCCATTGTGTCTATTACGATATTCATTCAAAAGCTCTTCCTTTACCTTATAGGATGATTGAGTCATAGCATAGCTAAACCTTTCAGCCTTGCTTATACATGGATTTGACAAGCACTCAAACAAAGATTGTCTAAGGTTTTCGCCACTCCCCATGAACAAAATCTTCATGGACGTGTGCATCCTGTAAACACCTTCTGATTCTGCAATTTTAATAATATTGTCTTTATTGAAGTCCAGCCATGGAGACCACTCTAATGCTTTAACCTCAGGATCATTCATACGTAATTTACAATCTGTTTTACTTCTTTAAGTATTCCTATTCTCCTTAAAAAGAAAAAGTAACAAGAGTGAACTGTAGGTTGGTGGAGATTAGGTAGCTAGCATATGTTTTCACGGATGACCGGGGGCAAATGCGTAGCGTGCTGTAAAGACCTAAAGCAAAAAATTCCTTATGATTCATTCCTGGTATGCAGGTTGGTCGAACAGTATTCTATAGATGTAGTAGTCTTATCTATGTAGACGATGCAAAGTATTAGCCCTTTGGATAGTGCACCTCGTCCTCTGGGAATTCAATTTTTCTCTTCTTTACTGATGCTTCTTTGTTTCGGATAATCAAAAAGAAAGATGCTAGCCTAACTGTTATCCTATTGGCAAAATTTGCCTCTTCTATATGAAACTACCACTAACCTAGGCCAAAAACGAGCCGTCTGTACTGGCACTATGGGTCTATCCAATTGTCTGACTGCAGACTTGTGACCTTTGAGTGAGAGAGCAATGGTATGGAATATGGCATGCCAAGCCAGCTCGACTACATCTTAAATCATCATCGGGTAACAATAAATGATATAGGCCATGCTATTGAGGTTCCATTGGAAAAGCGCAGTCGATAGCTGAGATATCCTCTTCTTTCAGCTTCCAGCCTCCATCGCCTCCACTATTTTCCCTAATGTGTTCGGAACGCCCTGACTTCGGAATCGTGAAAACGTTTCTATAGCGGGTTAGAAAGATGAGTGCTATCTGCCGCGGAGTGCGGTTATAACGTTTGGATATATCCGCAAGCACCATTCCACGGGGGGTTTGGGGACAAGGGAAATTTCCATGACCGAATGGCGAGTACCCTACAATAGCTATATCGCGCTTGGCACAATACGGCAGCAAATCTCGTTCGATGGAGCGATCACCTAAGTGATATTGCACCTGATTACAAGCTAGCTTTTCGTCAGAGAGGGCGTCTTGAGCTGCCTTTAATCCTTCGGTGTCGAAATTACTTACTCCGATAAACTTGACCATCCCCTCCGCGACCAGCTTTTCCATTGCACGCATTGTTTCTTCGATAGGATAACGATAGCTGGGCCAATGCAACAAATACAAATCAAGCCAATCTGTTCCAAGCCTTGTTAAGCTTCCTTCACATGCTCGCAATGTGCCGTCATATGAGGCATTAGAAGGCCAGACCTTGCTAACTAGTAATACTTTTTGGCGTCTATCTGCAATAGCTTCGGCCACCAATTGTTCCACTCGGCCATTGCCATACATCTCGGCAGTGTCGACATGCGTCATTCCTAGGTCTATCCCTAGTCGCAATACGTCTATCA
>JALZFS010000186.1 GCA_030861405.1 Thermoproteota archaeon
ATGTCGTTCATGACATTCTTTGACATTAAGTACTTTACTGGTATACCAAGCTTGAGGGCAGACTTGACATGCATATTATAGCTATCAGTATCGTAGAATGTGCGGATTACTGATGGCGGTTTTCTTAGTAGGATGTTAGTGCCATCATGCCGAAGAGAGGGGCAAATGACTATGCAGCGATCTTCATTTTGAGCAAGATCGCAGGCCCTGCATATGTCCAAAGCATCAAGAAGAGGCAAGTCATGTGGAACGACTAAGGTTGCTTCTGCATGTTCCTCAATGCAGTATCTGTCAGCCAAGGCTACGGCTGAATTGACCCCGTTCTGCTTTTCTTCAGGCAGAAACTTTGCCCCGTGTTTTGAGGCAATTTCTTTTGCCAGGTCGTCTACAGACACTACGGTGACCCGATTAACCGATGGAGCGATACTCAGCACTTGCAATGTATAGTCCAACATATGCGACGAAAGTAGGATCCGCTCCTCGATATTAAGTAAAGAGGATAGCCGTGTCTTTCCATTTTCAAATTTCTTAACCGGGACTATGACAAATGTCTTCATAATAATATGCTACTTTTCAACCAATTTCAAAATATATCTAGCAAGTCTGACCTCATCTCGTTTGTTTTTCATAGTGGTATTTGTTTGATAGACTCTCATACCAAGAGCGCCTATTTGTCTTCCCAAAGCATGATCCTCGTTTGAAATAAGGAATTTACTGACAAAGTCAACGTAATATTTTGCTACTCCTACAGACGACCTCTCAAGGCTTAGAGCTCTCATGTATTTTATTGCCGGTCCACTTATCGCTTTCCCCTTAATCAAGGGAGAAATGGCTATTACTTTATCCCGGTTTCGTACGAGTCCTCTACGGATATCCACCAGAGAAACGATAGGACCTATGCTCGAAACAGGATTTGCTGGAGCGATTACTATGAGCTCTGATTTGTCTATTTCATCTATTAGAGATGAGTTCGCTGCAATGCTGTCATGATGCTCGTACCGTACAGCGGTTACCTTAGGCCTGCCTCTGTACTTGACCCAGAATTCCTGCAGGTGCAATTCACCCATTCTATCGGTTACAATTCTTGTTGTCAACTCTTCATCTGTAGCCGGAAAGATTCGTGCACCGACAGAATAACGATCTCTGAAAAAATTGGTAATGTCTGATAGCGTTTTTCCGCTCTTTATCATGCTAGTACGAAGCAGATGGGTCGAGAGATCTCTATCTCCTAGGCGAAACCAACTAGTTGCACCAATTTTATTCAGCTGATCCAAGCACTGAAATGAATCCGCTTTGATTCCCCATCCCCGCTTCTCATCAAGCAAATTGGCGAGCCCATAAATTATCGTATCAATGTCTGGGCATACATATAGCCCATTA
Organism: Thermoproteota archaeon; assembly: GCA_030861405.1. Taxonomy (GTDB): domain Archaea; phylum Thermoproteota; class Nitrososphaeria; order Nitrososphaerales; family Nitrososphaeraceae; genus Nitrososphaera. The sequence continues at coordinate 1,381 of JALZFS010000186.1, forward strand.
ATCCAGATATTGTCGCCCACATTGCAGATCACGGTCATGTCTTTTTCTTCTAGTGCAGCAAATCCTCTTACCAGCTTGACGGAACCAGTCCCACCTGCAAGAACTACAAGCCTCAAATAAATTAAAATAAAGAACATCATTTTATTATATCTGTTTACACAGCACCTTATGGAATCAATGAATTAGGCCTCTGTCTCAGCTGTAGATTTAGGGTTTTCTATTTACTTAGAATATAGATCTCCTCGTTGCAGGCCTATTCAACCTGAACGTCCTACTAAGAATTATGTATACGATGCAGTCTAGTACGCAGCTAGTCCTTCATTTTCTTGCTGCGATTGATAAATTAAAATCATCTGTTAGTAAAATCTATAGTTCACGGATCAAAGCTTATTCTGAGTGAGAAGGTCATGCGTTCATATTTACCGTTGCAGGAAATAAGAACATCAATTTCTCGTAAAAGTTTAAGAGCAAAGGAGAATGGGTGTATAAAACATATCAGGTTTTATATGAGCATATAAAAAATGTAAAGACATAAAAGATTATAAACGAGATACAGACAATTTGATTTTGTGAAGTATTTCACTATAGCACTTTCTGGAATACTTGCAATACTTTTGATATTTAACTTTGGTTCTCAGGCAAATGCAGCAGACCTGTCAGCATCTCTAGTTCCGGACCGCGACAGATCTGAGGCTTCATATGTCGGCGTCAAAACAGTGACCTTGCAGTATCCTGCAGGCAGCTCTTTGGCACAGCAACTTAATGGCAAGGACCAACGTGTCGTATTCACACTGAATGGGACAGCTAATGGACAAAGCAACAACACTGGCATGAGCACCGTCATTTCAGCATTAAACAGAGCCTTGGTGCAAGCCAAGAGCCCTGTCCAGGCATCCAACGCGTCACTGTCATACATAGCCGTATTGAAAGGAGGACCCACTAGCACAATAATATCGTACAAGGTCGACCTCCGGCCCACTTTGGAGAAATTTGTGCTCCAGAGAGGTCAAGGAGGCCAAAGTGGCCACCTTATTGACCTTGAGTGGAGGGGTATAGTCATAAATGACCCCTTAGTTGTAAATGCACCCAATATAGGCCAAATCAACGTCAATAGCCCCATTGGCCTATTACAAGTGCTTTATCCGTCACTTGCGCAAAAACTAGACAATAGCCAAGCCAAGCAAGTCTTAGATGATCCGATCCTAAACTTCCAAGACTTTAAAGCATCGATGGATTCTTGGCATCGTCTATTCGATCCTGTCGGGACATATGGCGGTAGCGTAGGTCTGGGTGGCACCGGAGGCGCCAAGGCTCTATCGGTTTACTCGCTTGGAGAGAGCAGTCTCAGAGAAGGAACTCACTCAACACAAGAAAAGGATAGCACTGCAACAATCGATGGGGTAAGCGTAGGCGTTCACTCTTCGACACCTCCTCCAAGTGGCCAAATTCAGATAGCAGGTTATGCAAACCATCAGCAGTCAGGCGGTGCATGGTTCGCGACGGTTACCGATGAGGCGCCGGCAGGAGCGCAGACATCTAGTGGAGGATTCCCAATACAGGTACTTCTAGTACTTGGCGGAATGATGGGGGCAATAGCCGTCTTCATACTGTTCAAAGCAAGAAAGTAAAATCAGGTCGCACAATGACCAGATGGCTTCTGATCATTGTTGTTTTTCTGCCTATTTTTCTCTCTCTTGACAAGTCTCGCTTTTTATTCTGGGCGTTTGAGGTTTCCAAAGTAAAAAAAGATCATGTCCCTAAGCGGCAAAAGTTGTAAGACAGAAAATGAACGATCAGGTATCACGGGACAGGCCTGCGCTAGTATTCTGCTGCATATGTAAACACGGCTGAGATATGATGACGGAGTTCTCCAATTCTTTTCTCAGAAAGGGCAAGGAGCAGAGCCAAAGCTAACCTTCTTCTCTGAGGTACGAGCCTGCATCAGCTATAGTGGTAACTGTGACCTTACCTTTCTGAAAAAGCAACCTGCCAGGAAATCGCGTTTTCCCAATACTTATTGCATTAAGCCTTATGTTAAGCACTATTACAAGCACATTTTCATCAAGCAGCTCGGATGCTTGGATAATCGACTCACCCATAATATCTCTGCCATAGAGCACTAGTTGTTCTGCTCTATCGTTTATTACAATGTACAACTTGTTCCTCTTTCCAAATCGTGCAAATAGGTCAGCTCCTGCTATCGACGGAGTAAATTGTTTGTTCAGCACGCCAATAGCAAGGCCTGCAATATACGGATGTGCCCTCAGCCTCATTGTGTTTTTCAGCTCGTCACTTACGAGCCGCACTACTCTTTTTTTTCCTAGCGTTTGAATTAAGAACGATTTGTCTTGGAAGAATTCAAAAGCACCCCACCTATTAAGTGCTCTGTTTATCTGTGTCCTTTCCTCCCTACTAGCCTCTCGCACGTCAATTGACCCTAAGCCTTGCAATGAAAAAACCAGTACAGTCGTCGAGATGAGGATAAAGGCGTCGTGTGTTACTCATTTGGCTGCCAAAGGTGAAATCACCAAATTCTGTGAGACCTCTGTTGCCATATCTTCCGGGCTCAACTACAATGTTTTTAAATTTTTGTAAAAGCCTATCAACCACTACTTCATCTTCTTCAGGAGCAAATGAACACGTAGAATAAACTAAAACGCCTGAGGGCTTGACACAGTGTGCCGCAGCTTCTATTAATTTTTCCTGCATCTGCGAACAATAATCCACATCCTCTGGCATATGACTAGTTTTTCTGGTGGCATCTTTTGCAATGATCCCTTCACAGCTGCACGGTGCGTCGAGCAAGACCCTGTCAAATTTTGCTTCTAGCCTGCCTGCCTGCAAACCATCCATAATAAAGATGCAAGTATTATAAACTCCGCAACGCATTAAGTTAAACGACATTGATCTGGCCCTTCTGCGATTTGTTTCTAGGGCAACGATGGAACCGGTATTACTCATCTTCTGTGCAATATATGTGGTTTTGCCTCCCGGCGCAGCTGCCATATCCAATACAGTATGACCTAGCTGTACGTCGAGCATATCGACAGCCATACAGGAACTAATATCTTGTATATAATAATGGCCAAGAAGATATTCCGTTGTGGCGCCCAGCGAGAATGGTGCGTTAACAACTGAAAGAACCTCAGGCAAAATTGTTGTTTTCAGTTCAAATCCTTTTGATCGCAGAGCCGCCTCAAGATCATCTGTCTGTGTCTTAAGTGTGTTAGCTCGAATATATTGCGTCGGGGGTCTTTCCATCTTGGATAAAAACTCCCGGGGTTCCGGAACATATTGTAAGAAGCGACTGACAAGCCATTCGTCATAGCAGTATTTGGCAGCTAGGCTTGCTGATTCGACCGATGGACGAAATAACAATACCAACGTAACAAGAATATCGACACAAATTGGCATTTAATCATTATCCGACTTAGAAAGGCTAGCTCATGCTGTCTAATCATAATCGATAATTCCTTCAACCAGTACTTCTTGGCTGATTCTACCTTAGCGCCTTGGAATATTAGCTTTAAGGTCGCTTAGAAAAACAGAACCTCCATGTACTCGCGAGAGTTTTTCTGGTTACCTCTTTGAGAGGGTTGCCATTAATCCTCCTACATGCTGTGACTTAGTTTATATACTAGCTTTCAAGCCTATCACCGAGCTCTTATAACTCCGATTTCATAGCACGCGCCATTTGATGAGCATGCCGCTTTGCAATCTGGCATCATCATCCTACTGCGATAACGATTATTGTTGTGACATCGCTATACCATTGCACGTAAAGCAGCATCATATAAGTACGTTGGATAGAGGGATACAAGGCCCAGTGACTTAAGCCCGGCTACAGTCCGCAGGGATAGTATAAAACAGGATCAAAACTGCTACTGCTGCTCGTTTCGAAGAACAACCATCCGGTTATGGCAGAATCTTTTCCAGATGGAGGAAAAGTGACTTTCTCTTTTACGCCGTGCGCATGGTGATATGGCCTGACCTATTGCATTTAAAGCTATGGCTGCTCGACGATTTGATGACGAGTAAGGAGCATAGCGTTAGTAAATGTCACCGCCAGTATAAGAAAGAAGAGTTAATGTTTACATTTAAATCCATTAATCGCCACGTCACATCAAGCAGATGCATCCAGAGGACCTAAATACAGTTTGGCTGTGCTGTGAATGTAGGCGGAATTTTCTATTCCATTCAGATGTTGAGGAGCACAAGAAACAATTTCACCATCCGAAAGTAATCTTGTGTGAAATCCCTGAGACCTCTAAGCCTCCAATTTTCTTTGTACGTGGGCGGATCTCAATTGGCTTCAGACTAAATAATGAAAGATCAAAAGTTGTCATAGAATACCAGTACTACCCTTCCACCGGATCTATACACTATGTCGATGTCAGGTATAGTGACATAATATTACAGTCAAAGGTAGAGACGAACCCGCATTTTATGAAAAACATAGATAATTACCTTCGCAAAGTTTTGAACGATCAATCAGCCAGTCTCCAACAAAGAGTTCAACTCTTTTAACAAATCACATGCTGCAAATGAACTCCTCATGCCTTTGCTTGAAAGAGTCTATACAAGATTGTAAGCAATTACTTGTAGTAGGAAGCTCAATTTTAGCTATAATGGTAGTGGCTTCACCGGTTTATTCAGCGCCTTGGACAGACCGTAACAGAATTGTTGTCTTTCATTGCATTGCCTCATCGGATATTTACGAGCAGTAATCAACCTTATAATCTGAAGCATAAGCAGTCAAAAACAGCCTGCTTCTATAAGTTCTATCCAATCTTCTATTATAAGACTAAAGCTCACAGCTAATTTCCTCACGACTCCATTATGCTGTTTGAGGGGTTCCTTTACTTAGGATATAAGCACATGTTAGAATATGGAATCATGCTAATCGCTACCTGCATGTTCACACTCTGTTCGTTGACCTTCTCGCAGCACGCATACTCTCACCGATCATTAATAGCTCGACAATTTTTCAGCATTCATCCATACGAGTGTTTAACTTCGGCACCGTGGAGGGTTCTTCGAACTAGGATATTGGGCTAACCATTAGCCAAATCATGTCTGTCCGCCGGAACTCGCAAGTGTAGAGCAAATAGCAATTGTAAAAAAAGTTAGATTTGCTGTATCAGGATGCCCTAGAAGCAGCGACAATTATAACTGATGCGTACTTGCACTACCAGGTCCCCTTCTAGACCAATGGCAATGGAGCAACAATAAGGACAAAGACTCTCGTCGATAGAAGAAATAGGATCTACAAAGGAGCATGACATAAAAATGAGGTCAGGCGGCAAAGAAATGGCCATGCATAATTATTAATTATTCTATAGTGTCTGGCCGACAACAGAACTGCGATATCCAATCCATCAATTCCAATACATTAATCTTCGCCGAAGTTGGTGCTAAATCAGCAAAATATCCTTAATAAGGAATTCTCCACATACTTCACTGTTAATGGTAGCATACTATTATCAATCGATTACTACTAGCTAGGTCCATCAAAATATTATGATTTATAATAATAGTATTGCAAGATCATGACGGATCCATTCCGAAATCTTATCCGCCAACGATAAATAAATTAAATTACTGCTGACTATGCCGTATGCAGTCCCGTAGAGATAAGATTTTTTCATATAAAAGTGTAATGTCAAATAGTCTAGGAGTAATAGCACTATGGATCCTTCTATTAGGTGCCGCTATCACAATTCCGCTAGCAAACCTATATGGCGGCTTTTCACCTGTAGCTTATGCCCAGCAAACAGATGACGGTGATAAAAACGGTCAAAACCAAGACAACCAAAAAGCAACGCCAAGAGAAGGACGAGATACGCCTCCTCTATCAGTTCAAATAGCCTCAAATGCAACAGAGGGAGTTGCACCAGCGACTTTTGAGTTTAAAGCAGACCTAACAGGCGGCAAAGAGCCCTATACCTTCAACTGGAATTTTGATGATCACAGCAAAGAAGGCGATAG